>DASYNM010000379.1:0-4711 GCA_036008545.1 Verrucomicrobiia bacterium | reverse complement strand
TTTCTACAACGCGAAAGTCGTCAACGAAGAATCGCATTTGCTGGACTTCTGGCCCGAACCGGGCGACTACACGTTGCGCCTTGAATGCACCGGCAAAAACGTCGCCTCCGCCAATTACTACTGCGGATTGGAATCGCTGCGCTTGCGCGGCCGCCGCCCCCGCGTCACCGCCATGGCCCACGACAAAAACAAAGATTGGCGCAAAGAACCGAAGCTGTATGGGGATGAATAACGATTCCTCGCTGTTTTCAGTGGAATTGAGTGTCTTATTTCCGTCCCGGAGGGATGCCAGCCAGTAGCCGGGGGTGGCGCGAGGCACGAGCACTACCCCCGGACACCAAACGGAAATATCCCGACCCCGGTCCGGGGTCGCAGGCGTTCCATTCGAGAGCAGGCATGACCTTAGGACTGGCATCCCTCCAGGATGCAATATTCTCTTCGCTTGCTTTCCGGTGGTATCGCTGCGCTCGACCCCCGGCTAATCGCTCCGAACCTTTCAGGTTCTGGGGAGACCCCTCCATGACGCAATCATGGCGAGTCGGGCGAGGGTTTGTAAAGTGTAGGGCAACTCCGAGTTTAAGGAATCTCCTGCTTGGCATCCGTTGGCCCCGCTCTATTCCATCGAAAACAGCGAAGAACCTAATTCTGCATGGCTGAGTTGACTTGGCAGGGCGGGACAGCCCACAAAGCGGGCCGCTTGTAATTTGTTCTGTCTCTGTCGAGCCGTGACTCGATTTCTTCGGAAAAGGTCACGCCTCGACAGTCTCGCCAAAATCGGAGCAGTCGCACCCAGTCGCACCCAGTCGCACTCAGTCAAACCTGGCGGAAATGGAACTTCAGCCTGCAAGAAAAGCCAATTCCTGCTAGATGCGATAAATCGCACCCTATGGCAGTTTATGTTCTATTTCACCAAACCCAATTCGGCCGCCATCGCCTTCTCGCCCTTCAACTCATCGACGGACGCAGTGATCTTGGCGCGTGCGAATTCGTTCACGTCCAAGCCTTGCACGATCTGGAGTTTCTGGCCGTCGCTGCGGACGGGGAATGAACAAATGAGTCCCGCGTCGATTCCGTAACTGCCGTCGGAAACGACACAGACGCTGTGCCAATCCCCCGCAGGCGTGGGGCGCAGGACGGACTGGACGGTGTCGATGGCGGCGTTGGCGGCGCTGGCGGCGCTGCCGGCTTTGCGGGCGTTGAGCACCGCGGTGCCGCGTTGGGCGACGGTCGTGACGAACTCCGTCTTGAGCCAATTCTCGTCCCGGATGGCCGAGGTGGCCGGCTGCCCGTTGATCTTGGCATGATAAAAATCGGGGAACATCGTGGGGCTGTGATTGCCCCAGACGGCCAGATTGGAAACCGCGGCGATGTCGACACCGGCCTTTTTGGCGAGTTGCGCTTTGGCGCGGTTTTCGTCCAGGCGCGTCATGGCGAACCATCGATCAGCGGGGATGTCCGGCGCGTTGTGACGGGCGATCAGGCAATTGGTGTTGCAGGGGTTCCCGACAACCAAAATGCGGACGTCCTTGGCGGCGCTCTTCTGCAGTGCCTGGCCCTGGCCGGTGAAAATCTTGCCGTTGATGGCGAGGAGGTCCTTGCGTTCCATGCCGGGTTTGCGCGAAACGCTGCCGATGAGCAAAGCCCAATTGACGCTGCGGAAACCCTCGTTCAAGTCGGCCGTGGCGACCAACTTTTGCAGGGCGGGTGACGCGCAGTCTTCCAGTTCCATCATGACGCCTTGCAAAGCTGACAAAGCCTCCGGGATATCGATCAAGGTCAAGATGACAGGTTGATCGGCACCGAACAAACCACCCGAAGCAATGCGGAACAGAATGGAATAACCGATGGCCCCGGCCGCGCCGGTGACCGCGACAGAAATGGCTGCTTTATTCATATTTCAGTCGGTGGATCATGCGCCAGGTTTTGCAAGAGGCAAGCGCAAATGGTGGCGTGGCAAAGATTTTCCCGATGGAAATCGAGCAAATGACGTTGTCAGATTGTCCAAGTGAACGTACCCTATTAGCGCCAGGATGATTAAGACTCGAATTTACAAAATGGCTCTGGCTGGGGTGGCCGTGATTCTGCTTTGCGTCTCATCGCAAATGCAGAACTGGCTCAACCAGGAGCGCGAACAGCTAGGCTTGACAGTGCTGCCGCCGTTGAAAAACGCGCCGCCGCTGCTGGCCTTCACCACCGTGGCGCTGGGCGGCCTGCGCGGGCTGATCGCCAACGCGCTCTGGATGCGGATGAACGACATGCAGAATGACGACAAGTACTTCGAAATGGTGCAATTGGCCGATTGGTGCACCGCCTTGGAGCCGCATTTCACCCAGGTTTGGACCGAGCAAGCTTGGAACATGGCTTACAACGTGTCCGTTAAATTCAAAAACCCCGAGGACCGCTGGCAATGGGTCGAGCGCGGCATCCGTTTGCTGCGCGACCGCGGCATTCCGCTCAACCCGGACGCCGCCCTGCTTTACCGCGAACTCTCCTGGTTTTTTCAGCACAAGATGGGACAAAACCTGGACGATGCCCACATGACCTACAAGCTCCGCTGGGCGCAGGAAATGCAAAATGTGCTGGGCGGCCGACCGGATATTGAAGCGCTGGAAAATCCCAAAACGCCCGAGGAAAAGGAGCGCGCGCGAAAGCTGCGCGAGGTTTACAAAATGGACCCCGCGATCATCTGTACGGTAGACGCAGAGTACGGCCCGTTCGATTGGCGGCTACCGGACGCGCACGCCGTTTATTGGGCGGAGGTGTACCGCCAGCACGCCAAGCCCAACGCCGCCGACACCGACACTTTGCGCCGTTCAATCTTCCAGAGCCTACGGATGGATTGCTTTCGAGGCGGCGCGTTGGCCCCTTCGGTAACCAACGTAACCGCAGAGAATTTCATGCTCTGGCCCAATTTGGATTTGGTGCCCAAGATCAATGCCGCGTATGAAAAAATGATCTCCGAGCAGCCGAACTTGAACTTTCAAAACGCGCAAAAGAATTTTCTACAAGAGGCCATCCCCTTGCTCTACATCAACGGCCGAACAAAAGATGCCACCTACTGGTTCGAATATTTGAAAACAAATTTCTCCAACGCGTTCGCCGGCAGACAGGGGAACGGTACCTTGTATGGCTTCGTCCTCGCCACCGTCACCGAGGACAATGGCGAAACGGATCAGAACCGGGTCATAGGCAACCTGGCAGGAATGTATATGAATGAGTTCCGATATCTGTTGTCGGACCAGGATCAAGAGGCTGTCAATCTCGACAATCTGGCCAAAGATGTCTGGAACCATTATCACGAGAAAATCGGCCCGATCTCCAACGATCGGTTGAAATTGCCGCAGGCGAGTGAGATCAGGCAGCGGACCCTGGATTATGTGCTTGACCCTAAGTCCGGTGTGCTCAGCCCCTATAACCAGAATCTTCTTCGCACCAAGCTTGGATTGAAGAAACAGAGCGCGCCCGTGAATCCTCCTACCGCAGTGCCCGTCGAATCCGCCGACTCCTCGGCCCCACCGTAAGGAAAAAGTCAGCCGCAGCGAAACGAAATTCTGGCCACCAGATCGCGCCCGAAGCTGTTTTGCAGCCGCTCCAAAATTTCGCGCCTGCGATAGCGCACGATTTCGTCCAGCCACACATTGCTGTCCACCGAGACGAACAGCGTCCCATTGCGCAGGCCGGTGGGTTGCGCGTGGGCGGCGATGTTTGGATCGACTTGATGGCTCCAAACCCGCAGGATTTCCGCTTCCGCCTGGCGCCGGTCCAGGCGTATGCCTTTCAGCACGTTGGGCATGATCTCGGCAGTGGATCGTGCGGATGGCCGGCTTGTTTTCTCCTCGCTCGACCAATCCCAGCCGCGCCATTGCGCCAGGACTTTTTGCCGCGCGGTGGGAGCCGGTGGCGGCGCGCGGAAATGGCGATAGGGAAACGACTGTTCCATGACGGACGAAACCTTAGCAGCCTGGTAGCGGAATTCCAAGCAGGGGTTTCTTTCAAGGCTTTCCTTCAATCTCCAGCTCGGATTCGGATTAGCCTTTAGCCTTCCGCATTTCTGTGAGAATGGTTCCCCGTGCATTTAACATATTGGCAGTGGTTTTGTCTGGCCTTGGCAGCCTTTTGTTCCGGGCTGGCCAAGACAGGCATCGCTGGATTGGGCATCCTGCCCATAGCCCTGTTCGCCAACGTGCTTCCAGCACGGGAATCGACCGGGGCGATCCTGCCGCTGCTATTGTGCGGGGACGTCTTCGGCGTGACGTTCTTCCGCAAGCACGCCAGTTGGCCGCATCTTTGGCGGCTCTTCCCCTGGGTGATAGCGGGTGTCATCGCCGGCTACTTCGCACTCGACCGTGTCAACAATGAACAGGTGCAAAGGATGATCGGGTTCATTCTGCTGGCGATGTTGGCGCTGCACTGGTGGCGGGGCCGCAAGCAGGGCGATTGGGCGGCGCACATTCCGCATTCGATGTGGTTCACGGCATCGATGGGCATCCTGGCGGGATTCACCACCATGGTAGCCAACGCGGCCGGCCCCGTGATGATTCTTTATCTTCTGGCCATCGACTTGCCAAAGCTCGCGTTCATCGGAACCGGCGCGTGGTTTTTCTTGCTCGTCAATCTCTTCAAGGTGCCCTTGAGCGCGCAATTGGGTTTAATCACGCCTGCATCCCTGCGGATGGACGCGGTGCTGGTCCTGGCACTGATCCCCGGCGCT
>DASYNM010000378.1:0-4412 GCA_036008545.1 Verrucomicrobiia bacterium | reverse complement strand
GTCGTGGACCAGCAATTCACGCTCGACTCCACCACGAATCTGCTCGACTGGATAACCGGCCCGAAGTTGGACTTGATTTATGGCAGCGGCACATTGCTTTTTTATGAGAGCCTCCCGCCCAAGCCACCGTCGGCCCAGTATTATCGCTGCACGCTTGTTCCTTGACGGATTGTCAATATCAAGTCTCGGAACACTTCGGCCGGGCTTGGGTCACTGGCGTTTGAGCCAATTTTGAAAATCGTCGCTGGCAAGGGTCCTCTTGGCCAGGAGCGCATAACCTTCGGTCAGCGGGTGGCTGGCGTCAGCGTAGAGTAGGCTCGGCAACGCGTCGGGAACCAGGTGTGGAATATTATTTTCCTTCAGCCAGGCCGTGACACCATCGCGCAGTTTGCGGTAAGGCGCTTGACTTTCCTCGGCCACGATATGTTCGTTGAACGGGTCCAGGATGACGAACACGTCGTTGCCCCTTTCACGCAGCGTTCGGAGGACGCGTCGAAAAGCGTTCCACTGGAGCGAGGTGTCGAGATCGACCCATTCGAACTGCGTCACGCCACCGCTCTCTGACCACGGTTTATGTCGGGGACTCTTCGGTCCGCGTTGCGGGTCGTCGCGGGGACCAGACGGGACTTGAAGCGTAATCTGAGAAAACGGGTTTTTGTAGCTATTGAGATAACGCGGCGGATCGCCTCCGTCATCTACCAGCGTCCAATTTGGAATGCTCCGTTGTCCAAAATAGGCGTCTTGCAAATGATCCACCCAGGCTGAGAAAGGAAACTCGCGCTGCACGACTGCGCTTAGCCGCTCGTTGGCGTCGGCCTTGTAGCACGGAATACGCGGGAAAAATTGTGGCACCAAGCGCGAATGATTGAACCTCTCCTCCTTGTCCGTTCGTAGATCCGCCTTAGGGCTGCTCAACCATAACAGGTTGCAGTGCAGGATAACTTTTCCGTTGTGCAAAGCGCGCCCGTAGTAATTCACTAAGCCTTCCAGCGCGAGAGGGAAGAGTCCGTTGACGCCGCCGTTGACATATTTGTCGGACTGCCCGCTCTGCTCGTTGAGGAAGTGCGACCATGTGCCGTCGGGCAGAACATATTCGCCCCAGACGACCGAGTCACCCAGCATCACGATGCTGCGAGGATCGACGTTGTCCTCGAGTCGCCACTGGTAGAGCCAGTAATCTTTGCTCATTTCATACGGCATTCTATAATCTGGACCAGTGTCAAACCGTTCGACGCTCTTCCACAGCCGAGGCGTTAGAAAAACGGCGAGCAGAATAATGCCCAGCGCCAGCGCGCATTGACGGCCGTTGAGCCGCATTTCGTTCACTATCCGCGTCGCTGAAACTGCCGCTTTTCGAGTGTTATCCATGGTTCAGAATTGAAAGTAAATGAACGTCCCGCCACCCGAGGAAAAGAGAAACAAATAAAGCACCATGAAGACTGCGCAACCGACCCGCACAAAACTGCTCTGCAAAACTTCACGATGTTTCGATTCGTATAGGAACTGGTAGAGCCAGACTAATCCCACCAACGTCAGCATTAGCGCTGGGATTTGCGGGTCGGACCAGACCGAGGTAAAGATGCGCTCGACGATCAGCCATGCGTCGCCCAACGATTCCGCCCGAAAAAAAATCCAAGTCAAACAAACAAATATAAACACGCCGAGCTGTTTGAGCAGTCGAGGCACATGTTCCCGATAGAAAGCGGAGAGTTCCAACTCCCGGGTGACCATCACACCCAGTGCGTGCAACGCTCCCCAAATAGCGAACGTCCAAGCGGCCCCATGCCAGATGCCGGAAAGCAAAAAGGTCACGAACAGATTGCGGTAGGTGTTGAAAACGCCGTGCCTGTTGCCACCTAGAGGAATATAAACATAGTCACGAAACCATGAGGACAGGCTGATGTGCCAACGCTGCCAGAATTCGCCTAATCCGGTGGCAAGATAGGGATTGTTGAAATTCAAGATCAAATTGAATCCCAGCAAACGCGCAATGCCGCGCGCCATGTCCGTATAGCCGCTGAAGTCGAAATAAATTTGCCAGGCGAATGCAAACGTCGCCAGCAGCAGCGCAGGTGCGCCGAAGGCTTTGGGGTTGTCATAGACTCGCTCGACGTAGAACGCCAGGTAGTTCGCCAAGGCCAGCTTCTTGAATAATCCCACCAGAAAAAGCGACAAGCCGTCGGTAAAGTTTTGCCGTCGGATCGGAGGAAACTCGCGAAATTGCGGCAGCAGATGCTTGGCGCGCTCGATCGGGCCGGCCATAAGTTGTGGGAAGAAGCAGACGAAGGTCGCGAACCGCAGAAAGTTGCGCTCCCTATCCACGTTTCCGAAATAAAAGTCGATCGTGTAACTCAGTGATTGGAAGGTGTAGAAAGAAATGCCAACCGGCAGCACGTAGGAAAAACCAAAGGGCATCATCGTGGACGGCTCGGGCAAATGCCATGACCAGTGCAGCCACGCGAAAACAGCATTTGCGTTTTCCACGGCGAAATGGCCGTATTTGAAGAAGAGCAACAACGCCAGGTTGTTCACCAGACTGATCAAGAGCCAGATCCGGCGATTGCTCAGGAGCGCACCTGAAGCCATCAACAATACAATCACTGCCAACCCTGCCAGCGCAGGTCGGAGCGTCGGAGGGCCTAGCAAGGCCACCGCGAGGATGATCACAGTGGCCGCCGACGATGCGAGAAAGGCCGTCTTGAGCATCCAATCGTCAAAGCGCAGATGAAGCAAACGCCCCGCGACATCGACTTTTTGTCCCGCGCGCGGACAATGATCCATTAGCGCGACCAGAAAATAATCCAGCACCGTCGCGTAGAAAACGAGCAGCAGATAATAAGGGTTCCACCAGCCATAAAAAAAATACGAAGCAGCCATCAGCCACGGAATCCACCAACGCGTCTTGCGCAAAGCGTAGAAGACCGGCAGGACGATCAGCATGAAAACCAGGAACGGCCACGTGTGGAAAAGCATGTTGCGGCGCGATGGGTTAACTCATTGTTGGAGGCACTCCCTCATTTGGAGCTGGCCTTCAACAGTGGCAACTCCTCCGCGGTAACCCGCCGCACACAGCGAAAGCCGCAGAAATCGGTATAGAAACAGGCGTCGGTGTCTCCCGTGCGCTGGCCTTGGCGAAAAGTGGCCCGGCACATTTCCGCGCTGGCCTTCCACGAACCTCCGCGCATTACGCGCTTCACGTCCTTGCCCGGACTGGGCGGCCCATGCGGATCCAGCGCTGCGCTTTCCTGGTAATAAGTCGGGCTGTAAACGTCCTCGCACCACTCCGAAACATTGCCGTACATGTCAAATAAACCCCAGAGGTTCGGCTTCTTCTGACCGACAGGATGCGTCTTCTCATCGGCGTTGTCCGAGAACCAGGCGTATTGCCGCAATTTATCCGGCGACCCGAAATCATAAGGGCCATCGGTGCCCGCGTGACAGGCGTATTCCCACTCCGCTTCGGTAGGCAGGCGATACCCGTTGGCGGAGTAATCGCAATCCCAGTCCGTGGTCTTTTCGTTGTAGCACGGCTTCAACCCCTCCAGCAGCGAGCGCTCGTTGCAGTATTGCTTGGCATCCCGCCAACGCACGCGCTCCACGGGTTTCTTAGGATTATCCTGCCAGTGCGAAGGGTTGGGCAATTGCACCTTGGTGAACATCTCATGCGTCACCGTGCATTTATCCATCATGAATGCGCTGAGCTTGACCTTGTGGGCGGGGCCTTCATCCGCGTTACCCTGCGTCGTGCCCATCATGAATTCGCCCCCTGGCAGAAAAACCATTTCCACGCCGGACTTGGTGACCACGTCGCAACGGGTTGCCGGCAATGTTGCCGAAGACGCGCTAGTGGGCGAAGCCTGGCCCTCGGAGCCCGATTTGCCGCAGGAACAGAGCAGGCTCAAGCCCACCAGCAAACCGAGTAGGGGAAGCCATTTTATCACGCGCACTCCCGTTACTTCTTGCGCGGCAAAAACCAGGCGGATTCCTTGTCGCTGCAACCGTTGGTGGTGAGCATGGCGAAATCGGCGTTGGTCGTCTGCTCGAGGTCAATTATTCCCTCTTGCTGCGAGGGCACAACCCCAATGTTCCAGCCCGGAGCATAGACGCCCATGATCTCGCACGCCGCTTGAAACGTCCCGGGCTTGGTCACGTCACCCTCCCCGTCCGGTCCTCGGCTAAATCCGAGATACTGCCCATCCGGTGACCAGCGCGAATGGTAAATCTTGTTCTTGTCATCCTTGATGTGGACGCGCCACGCGCCCATTTTGGGGTCATCGGAGTCGGTGTCGATCGGCCCAGCCGAAATCTCATTGTCACTGGAGCCCCAGGCGATCTGTTTGCCGTCAGGGCTAAACCGAGGCCGGCAACCGGGAATTTTCAAATCGATGATTTTATTCCCGTTCGCCTCGATG
>DASYNM010000377.1:0-5693 GCA_036008545.1 Verrucomicrobiia bacterium | reverse complement strand
GGCAATCCGCGCATCATGACTTCGACCGAGGCGCTGGAAGTGGAGGAGATTCCGGAGGATTTGCTGGTCGTGGGCGGTGGCTACATCGGAATGGAACTGGGCAGCGTCTATGCCAATTTGGGCAGCAAAGTGGTGGTCGTGGAGGCGCTGGCCGGCATTCTCACCGGCGCGGACCCTGATCTGATTCGTCCGGTCGAGCAATTCGCGCGCAAGATTTTTAAGGAACTCCGCTTCAACACCAAGGTCACGCAAATGTCCAGCAAGGGGAAGAAAATCCGCGTCGTGACCGAGGGGCCGGACAAAGTCGAGAAGGAGGAACTTTTCGACCGAGTGCTGGTTTCCGTCGGGCGCGTGCCGCGCTTTCACGATCTGGGACTGGAGAACACGAAAATCGAACAGGACGAGCGCGGATTCATCAAGGTCAACTGTAAACAAGAAACCGCCGATCCCGCGTTGCTGGCCATCGGCGACATCGCTGGCGGGGTGATGCTGGCCCACAAGGCGAGCAAAGAAGCGCGCATCGCCGTCGAAACGATTGTCGGCGAACCGAGTACTTCTTGCGGCGTCATCATCCCGGCCGTCGTGTTCACTGATCCGGAATTGGCCTGGTGCGGCGTGACCGAAGCGGAAGCCCGCGCCAAGGGCTTGGAGATCGACGTGGCGAAATTTCCGTGGGGCGCATCAGGCCGCGCGCTGACCTTCGATCGGACGGACGGCTTGACGAAGCTGATTGTCGATGTGGCGACGGAGCGCGTCATTGGCGTCGGCATGGTCGGGCATGGGGCAGGGGAGTTGATCGCCGAAGGAGTGGTCGCCATCGAGATGGGCGCGACCGCGCGCGACCTGGCCGAATCAGTGCATCCGCATCCGACACTTTCTGAAACGATCATGGAGGCGGCGGAAGTCTATTACGGCGTGGCCACTCATACTTTCTCGCCGAAAAAGAAGGAGGAGTGATTTGCAGTTGTAGCGCAGTTTTCTGGAGCACTGCCTCTATGCGCAAAAATCGGCGAATACTTTTTGAGATTCTAGCTCCGCCATTTCTTACCACGATATGGCTGGTTATTACTTCATCCAAGGCGGAGACAATTGCGGATGGTATTAGGGGCTTTTTTCCGCTTTTGCTTTTCGCCTATGTGTTCGGAATCCTTCCCGCTCTCCTTTATACGCTCGCCATGGAGCTTTGGTTTAAGTTCGGCTTGCGCGCCCGCTGTGGGTTGCTTTGCACTATTGGCTTATCAGCTTTCCTGGGAGCATGGGCGGGTTTTTTATCTGCTGCAATCGGAACTTTACTTGGATTCTTGATATGGTCGGATTGCATTCACTTTTTGTGGATTGGGGCCTCAGTGGGACTGTTGATTGGATTTTGTGTTGGCTGGCGCCGGACGGCAACAGTCTAACGTTGCGCCTTAATTGGATACAGCGCCAGCACCTGATTTGCAGACGGCTTACTGCCGAACGATTATTTATTTCGCCTGTGAATCAGGCAATGGGAGAAGCGCAGGAACCCGGTCCTTGAATGCGGGAATGGCCGGGCCGTCGCCTTCTGGGTTGTCCAGGTAAAAGAAACCGACCGTCGTGTAATGATTCTCCAAGGGCTTGCGATTTTCGTCCCAGCCCTGACGGCCATGTTCCAGTGTGAAGAGGAGGCTCTGTTTGAAGGGCACCGGATCCTGGATGTGCCAACGGTAGCAAGTGTTCAGGATGCCTCGTTTCTCGCCGCCTTTGCTTGCGTTATCGTAAAAAGGCACGCCGAAATAGGGAGTCCAAAACGCGCGGCCAAAATCCCAAGCGCCGCAGAAATAGTCCTCGCTGCCCGTGCCGCTGATGACCGGTTTCGCGGAGCCGTCCACGTACCAGTAGTCATTGCCCTCGCCCCACCAGCCGTCGCTGTTGGCCATAACCGAAATGAAGGTGCCCACAAAATGCCCGGCGCCTTTGGTCTCGCAAATCGTCAGCGGCTTACCGATGGGTGCGGGAAAATAAGTGCGATACTGCGTATGAAAATAGAGAGCATCCGGTTGTGGTTGCTCGTCCAACCGATAATCTATGTTGAAATAAAAACTATCGACCCTTTTTTCGCCTTCGTTGGCCACCGTTAGCACGGCATGTTTTTTAAAAGGCATTGGCCAATAGCAATTCAGCGCGTTCTGGGAACCGATCACCACAGCCGCACTCTGGAACGAGGCATATTTCCCGTGGCCTTGCGCAAAAAAATCGCCAATCGGGCACTCGACGGCTGGGCGGGAGGCATCGTCCCAGGTCATGCGCAGCACCAACTCCCGCAGATGTTCGGGCGAAGGCGAACTGATGGTAAACCAGATATGAGTGACTCGGCCGTTGCCCGTGACATCCATCAGCGTGAGCGTCTGCCCGGGATCAATTCTGCGGGCGTCGCCGTTTCGTCCTCGCGGGTCGGTGCTCGAAGCTCGTCCCGCCGAGAAATCTTTCCTGGAGGCGAGATCGGCCGGGAGTTGGGCGAGGGCTAAGGTTGGCACCAGTGTGATCAGCGTCGCGCTTAGAATAAGCGTCGTGAGGCGATTGAGCATGTTCGGCATTTCGACCAAGCTAGCCGGATTCGAAATGGTGTCAATCTCATGCTCTGGGATCCTGACGTCGCCAACTTGGAACAGTGGTTTTCGCAAAGAGCCGCCATGTGCGCCGCTTGCGCTTCGGCCGATCCGTGCTACCTTGCGCGTTCCTGTTGATATGGACATTGCAGGTGAAATCCAGAAACGCCGCACGTTCGCCATTATTTCGCACCCGGACGCCGGCAAAACGACGCTAACCGAAAAGCTGCTGCTTTACGGCGGCGCCGTCCAATTGGCCGGTTCGGTCACCGCTCGCAAACATCAGCGCGCCACCACTTCCGACTGGATGGAGCTGGAGCGCAAACGCGGCATCTCGATCAGCTCCACCGTCCTGCAATTCGATTATGCCGGCTGCCGCATCAATTTGCTTGACACTCCCGGTCACAAGGATTTCTCCGAGGACACCTACCGCGTCCTGACCGCCGTCGATTCCGTGGTCATGGTCATTGACGCGGGCAAAGGCATCGAAGCCCAGACCCTCAAACTCTTCGAGGTTTGCCGGCGGCGCGGCGTGCCGATCTTCACTTTCATTAACAAATGCGACCGTCCCATGCGCGCGCCGCTTACCTTGCTCGACGAATTGGAGCGCGTCCTGGGAATCGGCGCCTTTCCGGTTAATTGGCCCATTGGCACCGGCTTCGAATTCCAGGGCGTGTTCGACCGCCCCAGTCGCCAGGTCCATCTTTTTGAACGGACCATCGGGGGCCAATATCGCGCGCCGGTGGCAGTGGGCGGCTTTGACGACCCACTCATCCGCGAACGATTGTCCGCGGAAACGTTCGCCAAAGTTTCCGAGGAATTGGCCATGTTGGATGGCGCCGGCGAAACGCTTTCCGCTGACGCTGTGTTGGCGAGCAAAACCACGCCCGTCTTTTTCGGCAGCGGCCTGAATAATTTCGGCGTGCAATTGTTGCTCGACCACTTCCTGGCTCATGCGCCGTCGCCCAAGTCGCGCTCCATCGCCGGCGCGGAGATTGCGCCTGACAACGCCGCGTTTTCCGGCTTTATTTTTAAAATTCAGGCCAACATGGACCCCCGGCATCGCGACCGCATTGCTTTCGTGCGCGTCTGTTCGGGGAAATTCGAGCGCGACATGGCCGTCCATCATCCGCGCACGGGGAAAAAAGTCCGCCTCTCCAGTTCGCACAAATTATTCGGCAACGAGCGGGAAGTCATCAATGAGGCCTGGCCCGGCGACATCATTGGCTTGGTGGGTCATGCGGACTTCGGCATCGGCGACACCCTGACCACCGACCAAAGTATTCTTTACAAAGAAATCCCGCGTTTCACGCCGGAGGCTTTTGCCTGGCTGCACAATCCCAACACGGCCAAGTACAAGCAATTTCGCACCGGATTGGATCAACTGTTGCAGGAGGGAGTCATCCAGGTGCTGCAATTGCGCGACGCCGCGACCAAGGCCCCGTTGCTGGCAGCCGTCGGGCCGTTGCAATTTGAAGTGGTGCAATACCGATTGGAGAGTGAGTACGGCGCGGCTTCGCGTCTGGAGGCGGCGCCCTGGACGGTCGTGCGTTGGCTGGCGGCGGGTTTGACGGAACCGGATTTGGACGCGCTTTCGCTGCCGACCGGCGCGCGTCTGGCCTACGACATGGGCCGCAACCCGGTGGTTCTCTTCACTAACGATTGGTCGGCAAATTACTTCTCCCAAACCAATCCTAAAGTCGAGCTTTCCAGCCTGCCGATCGGGCGCCTCGAATAACCTTTCAATTTTTAACGGCGATTTCACAAAAGCACGATTGCGTGCTGGCGCTCGTGAGTTAAAATACCGGGAAGTTATGAAGCAGACACGCCGTGAATTTGTTCGCATTCTCTTCGTCGCCACGCAAGGAGTGGTCGCCAGCCGCCTGCTGCCGGCCAGCCTTCAGGCCGCGCCCGAGCCGGGCGGATTGAATTTTCTCATTTTTGGCGATTGGGGCCGCCAGGGGGAACAGGACCAAGTTGAAGTGGCTGAGCAGATGGCCAAGGCCGCCCAGGACAACGGCGCAAAATTTGTCATTTCGGTTGGCGATAACTTTTACGAGGACGGCGTGAAATCGGTCAGCGATCCGCACTGGCGCGCATCGTTCGAGGATGTTTATCACCAGGCGCCGCTGCAAGTCCCGTGGCACGTCATTATGGGCAATCACGACTACCACGGAAATTGCGAGGCCCAGCTTGCCTACCATGCCTCAAGCGACCGTTGGAACATGCCCGCGCGCTATTATCTGCAATCGCACCCGCTCGACGGCGGCGTGACGGCGGACTTCTTTTATATCGACACAACGCCGATGGTGAAAAGCTATCACACCAATCCCATTACCAAGCGGCAAGTCGCTACACAGGATGTGCCGGCGCAATTAGACTGGCTCAAGGGCGCGCTGGCCGCGTCCAAGGCGGAGTGGAAAATTGTCATCGGCCACCATCCGATTTATTCCGGCGGCTTGCACGGAAATACGCCGGAACTGATCAAGAATGTTCTACCGTTGCTACACCAATACGGGGTCCAGGTTTATTTCAACGGCCACGATCACGATCTTCAGCACTTGACGGCGGGTGACATTAATTTATTTGACACCGGGGCGGGTTCGGAGTTTCGTTACACTAGGAAAACCCGCCACACCCAATGGTCCAGGGCCTGTTCAGGCTTCACAACGGTGCAACTGCTCAGCGACCAAATGAGCGTGCGGATGATTGATAATCATGGCACAATGATCTACGCGACCGCCGTGTCTCGCTCCTGAAACAACCCGAAGCGGGATTCCGTGCCGTAAATAAAATCCAAGCCGTAGCGCGAGGCTGTTTTCTTCAGAACGCGGACGATGCGGCGTACCGACGCGCCTGTCGCTCGCCCCATGGGGATGAGTCCAAGGGCCGCGCTCTTGTCGGCGTGGCATTCACCCCATTTTTCCAGCCAGCGCAGAAGGCCGGCTTCGGGAGCGCCTGTTTCGCCAAACGCCACCACCGCCAAATCGGCCGCCCGCGCGCCCTCCGCCGTCCACCGGCACGGGTCCATTTGTTCCAGCAGGCCAAAGCGAAAGGCGTTCACGTTCAGTTTTGTGGTGGTGCGCAGTCGGTTTGAAATTCGATTGAGCATGTCGAGTGTCG
>DASYNM010000376.1:0-17051 GCA_036008545.1 Verrucomicrobiia bacterium | reverse complement strand
CCGCACATCGATAACGCCGATGCCGAGCGCCGGATTATCCAGCGCCTTCTTCATTTCCTGCACGGTGACTTCGTCTGGATTTGAGGCCGGTGCGGCCGGTTCGGGAGTGATGCCGCAAAACATATTGTAATCGATTAATTTGGTGACGGTCGGATTCTCGCCGCAGAGCGGGCATTGGGGATCGCGGCGCAGGCGAACTTCGCGAAATTTCATTTTCAGCGCGTCGAACACGAGCAGCCGGCCAACGAGCGAACTGCCTATGCCCAGCGCCAATTTCAAAATCTCCGTCGCCTGGATCGTACCGACAATGCCCGGCAACACCCCCAGCACGCCGCCCTCGGCGCAACTCGGCACCATGCCGGGCGGAGGCGGTTCGGGATAAAGACAGCGGTAGCAAGGCCCGTTGAGATGCGGCGCAAAGACGCTCGCCTGGCCATCGAAACGGAAAATCGACCCATACACGTTGGGCTTTTTGAGCAGAACGCAGGCGTCGTTGGTCAGGTAGCGCGTGGGAAAATTATCGGTGCCATCGACGACAATGTCGTAAGGCGCCAGGAGATCCATGGCGTTTTCGCTGCTGATACGCGTGTTGTGGAGCACCACTTCGACATTCGGATTGATGCGTTGGATGGTGTCTTTGGCCGAATCGATTTTAGGACGGCCGACATCCGGCGTGCCGTGGATGATTTGGCGCTGGAGGTTGGAGAAATCGACGGTGTCAAAATCGATCAGGCCGATCCTGCCGATGCCAGCAGCGGCGAGATACATGGCGATGGGCGAACCCAGCCCGCCCGCGCCGATGCAGACGACGCTGGTGGAGCAAATTTTCTTTTGCCCGGCCAGGCCGACCTCCGGCAAAATCAAGTGCCGCGAGTAACGGCGAATCTCATCATTATCCAATTGCATAGCAAAATGTCACCACGGAGGTTACGGGAAGTTGCCCATAAATCAACCCAAGAACCGTGGCTGCCAACACGCAAGGCGTCACTCTTCGGAGAATTACGCTGGGATCGTCCAAAGACGTTCCCTCGCCCCGCAACGCGGGAAGAGGGATAGGGAGAGGGGAATTCTATGGACGAGCCTCCTCACCCCCAGCCCTCTCCTCCACAAGTATGTGGAAGAGAGGGAGCAAGCCGAAGGCGTCCCAAAATCGAGAGCCGCCCAACACTCGTCCGGCGCGAAAAGCGTTGCGTCTGGTCGCGGAAATGCGACAATCACCTAGGAGCATTCATGATGTTCGACCCCAAAATTACGGCGGCGCTGCTGCGCAAAGAAACTGCGCTGCGTCCCACGCTCGGCATGGTGCTGGGCAGCGGCTTCCAGCAAGCCATCACCCACTTGGAGGTCGCGCGCGAAATCGCCTACGGCCAGTTGCCCGGCTTTCCGACCGTCGGCGTCACCGGCCACGCCGGGAAGCTCGTGATCGGGACTTTCGACAAAATCCCGGTGCTGGTGCTGAAGGGACGCACTCATTATTACGAGGGTGTGGAAATGGAACGGCTGACGTTCCCGGTTCGAGTGCTGGCGGAATTGGGCGTCCGAACGTTATTGTTGACCAATGCGGCGGGCGCGATCAACCGCCTCTATCGACCAGGCGATTTCATGGCGCTGGAGGACCACATCAATTTCATGGGCGCCAATCCCTTGCGCGGACCGGCCCTGCCGGGGTTGCCGCGCTTTGTCGATTTGACGCGTGTTTACGACCGGCGCTTGATCAAGGTGGCCCAGTTGGCGGCCAAGAAAAGCAAGTTGCGTCTGCACAAGGGCGTTTATCTGGCGGTCTGCGGGCCGAATTACGAGACGCCGGCAGAAATCCGGGCCTATCGCCGCCTGGGCGCCGACGCCATCGGCATGAGCACGGTGCCCGAAGCAATCGTGGCGCGGCAATGCGGCCTGGCCCTGGCGGGCATCTCTTGCATCACCAACAAGGCCGGGGGCGACGAGAAGGCGGGCGTGCTCGTGCATCAGGATGTGTTGGCGATGGGTGAGAGCAAGAAAGATGAAATGGCCCGGTTCCTGAAAACTTTCGCGGTGCTCCACGCGAGCATGGGCAAATGAAGCGATTGCGTTCTTAACGCACGCGCAAAAGCAGCAGCAGGCCCGCGCCGCCGCAAACGATGTTGGGCAGCCAGGCGGCCAGGATCGGCGGCAGAAAACCTCCCACGCCAAGGCCGAACGAAATGCGTTGCAGTATAAAATAGCCGAAGCAAATGAAAATGCTGCTGGCCACCCCAACAAAAACGTTGTGGCGTCCAGCCCGCGCGCCGAATGGCAACGCGATCAGCACCACGGCCAGACAAGTAAACGGCGCGGCCAGCCGCCCTTGCAGTTGGGTGGTGAGCATCGATTTCCGCTTCGACTCGATCTGCGGATGCAGACGCAAATAGTTTATGATTTCTCGGATGGAGAACACCGGTCCCTTGGCGGCATCGGCCGCGCGCAAGGTATTGAATTTAAGTTCGCTTTGAATCCACGCCGGAGTTTCGGGCAAGGTCAGGGACACCACGGCGTTGCTGTGAACCTGAGTCGGGGCCGACTGGGTCGGCAACCGCATCCAAGTCAGCACATCGTACAAGAGCCAATGGCCGTCACGATAGAGGGCGCGGCGGGCATCCAGCGTGCGGACGGAGCCGTCTGGCAACGCCGTCGCCAGCTTGAGTTGGAGGATTTCCTTGGTGAGACGGTTGAAGCGGCCCATGTTCCAATCGCTGTGGGTGGCTTCGTTGTAGAAATCCAGTTTGGTGGCGTCGTCGCGCTGGCCCGGCTCCGTCAGGCGGCGTTCCAGAATGAATCTGGCCCGATCATCGGCGGAAGGCAGCCAGAATTCGCCGATGAGAAAAACCGCGACGCCAAAGGCCGCGCCGACCGCGAAGTAGGGAACCGACAAACGCCACAGGCCGATGCCCGCCGCGCGCATGGCCGTCAATTCATTGTAACGGCTGTGATTGGTCGTGGCGTAAAGCAAGGCCAGGAGCAACGAGACTGGGAGCACTTGTTCGACCAGCAATTCGGGCAGCGTGACGACGTAATACTCCACGATGTCCAAAAACAGCAGGTGGGCGTCGAGGAAGCGGTTGATCTGAAAGATGAGGTCGAATGCGATGTAAAAGACCAGAAACCCACCCAGACAATATCCCAGCGGCACGAGCAACTCGCGCAGTAAGTAGCGGTCCAGCAAACGCACAGTATAGTTTACGCCGGGCGCGTGCGGCTTGACGAGGTTATTTGGGGGGCAAGGAGGACTGGATAAATCGTGTCAAGTCCGTTTTGAGCGCGATGCGCGAGGGCGTATTGAGATACATCATGTGGCCGGCTTCGTAAAAGCCCATGCTCACGTTGCCGCGCAGGTCCGGCGGCAGCCCCATGTGATCAAATGTGTAGCGCGTCGCCAGATACGGCGTGGCGAGATCGTAATGCCCGTTGGCGACAAATATTTTCAGATACGGATTGTGCGTCATGGCCTCGCGCAGATTTTCCGCGATGTCGAGGTAACGATTGCGCGCCTGGTTGTAATCCCAAGGCTGCACTTTGCTGGTCAGAACTTCGTAAGGCAGATCGCTCTCGAATTTTAAATCGCGCCGGACGTAATCGTTGAACGTGGCCGCGAAGGGGCCGAGGGCGGTCGTGTAGCTGGGATCGTACTCCGGCGATTCGCCCACGGAATTATAATCCTCGCCGGTAATGCGGCTGTCGTAACGGCCCACCGTCAGGCGCTCTTTGCGGAGCAGTTCCTTGAAATACTGGCCGGCGCGCACGCGCAAGTTGGCGCGATCAATGTAATCCTCGGACAACCCGGTCAGGCGCGCCAATTCCTTGACAACGGCGGAGCGCTCGGTTGCGGGCAAATTGGAACCTTGCATCAGAGCGAGGGTGTAGGGGCCGAGTGCGTACTTCTCCGCTTCGCCGAGGGCCTTCTTTTGGTCGGCTTGCAAGTCCGGTGGCAATTTCTTGTGATACCAGGCGGTGGCCGTTTCGGTCGGCAAGTAGAAAATGTAGGGCAGATCGTTGCCGGGATTGAAGCTGATGGTGCCAAAGTCGAGCACGGCCGAAACCAGCGCGATGCCGTTGAGATAGAGACCGTAGCTATCTTCCAAATAGCCCGCCAGACCCGAGGCGCGCGTAGTGCCGTAACTTTCGCCGATCAGAAATTTTGGCGAAAGCCATCGATTGTAGCGCGTGGTATAGCGCCGGATGAAATCGCCAACGGAGCGCAGGTCTTGATCGACGCCGTGATATTTGGCCGGGTCCTCGCCGGGCAGCGTGCGCGTAAAACCAGTGCTGACGGGATCGATGAAGACCAGATCGGTCTGATCCAGCAATGACTGCTCGTTATTGACCAGGCGGAAGGGCGGCGGCGGCAACGAGCCGTCTTCCTTCAAGAAAACGCGCCTCGGCCCCAGCAGACCCATGTGCAGCCAGATCGAAGCCGAGCCCGGCCCACCATTGAAAGCGAAGGTAATCGGGCGTTCGCTCAGGTTCGTGTGCTCCAGGCTGGTGTAGGCGATGAAAAAGAAAGAAACCAGTGGTTTGCTTTCCTCGTCCTTGATGACCATGGTCCCGGCCGTGGCTTTATACTTTACATCGACGCCGTTGATGGAAACTGTGTTGGTCGTTTCCGTAAGCTCGTCCTTGGGCTCCTTCTCCTTATCCTTGCCGGCGGCGGCTTCTTTTTTTGGCTCGTCGGTTTTTTGTTCGGTGTTGGTCCGGTCGGCGTTTCTGTTCCGTCTGCCAGTCGGCGCGCCGTCGGGGGCGTCGGCCGGTTGGGCGCCGGCTCGCAGCAGGAATGAGCAGGCCAGCAAAAGGCCGAGGGAGTTTTGATATTTCATCTTGATTCTTTTTCTTTCTCGAGCTTGCGGTTCAACGCGACCACGTCATCGTAGCGAACCAACGTTCCGCCGAAAATATCCAGCGCCGACCCGATTGTCAGGTTAATTCTGCCACCGCCCGCGTGGGCCACATCCTCCAGGTCCCGCAACGAATTGGCCCCGCCGGCGTAAGTAGCCGGCAACGGCGACCAGCGGCCAAGCTGCCCGACCAATTCCAAATCGATGCCGCGACACAACCCCTCGACATCCGCCGCATGGACCAAGAACTCGTCGCAACATTGGCCCAGCCGACGCAAAGTGTCCGGTTCGATTTTCAGGTCGGTGAATTTCTGCCAGTGGTCGGTGACGACAAAGTAATCCGCACCCTTTTTCCGACAGCTCAGATCGAGCACCAGCCGGTTCTTGCCGATGGCCGCAACCAACGCCTGGAGACGATCCCAATCCAGGTGGCCGTCGCGGAAAATCGAGGAAGTCACGATGACGTGCGACGCGCCTGCTTCGAGCCAGCCGGGGGCATTTTCCAATTTTATGCCGCCGCCCACCTGCAATCCGCCCGGCCAAGCCGCCAGCGCCTCGCGCGCCGCTGCCTCGTTGCCCGGTCCGAGCATGATGACGTGCCCGCCGGTCAGACCATCGCGACGGTAGAGTGCGGCGAACCAGCGGCTGGGACGTTCGGAGACAAAGTTGGTGCGCAAATCCGACGGCTGCCCGGTGAGGCTGCCGCCGACAATTTGTTTGACCTTGCCTTCATGCAGATCGATGCACGGACGGAACATGAGATCAGCTTTGGCCGAGTTTGCGCGATTTTTCCGTCGCCGCGCGGACGGCGTTGATCAGGACACCACGCAGCTTGCCCTTTTCCAATTCGTGCAATCCCTCGATGGTCGTGCCGCCGGGACTAGTCACCATGTCTTTGAGTGCGCCGGGATGAAGTCCCGTCTCCAGCACCATTTTGGCGCTGCCCAACAAGGTTTGCGCCGCCAGCTTGGTGGCCACATCGCGCGGCAAGCCCCCCGCCACACCGCCATCGCTCAGCGCCTCGATCATCAAATAGACGTAGGCCGGTCCGCTGCCGCTCAAGCCGGTGACGGCGTCGAGCAGCAATTCCTTCAATTGAAACGCGACGCCGACAGCGGAGAAAATCTGTTGCGCCAAAGCCGCGTCCGCCGATGTGGCCGCTTTGCCCAGCGCATAGGCCGAGGCCGAGGCCCCAATGAGCGCGGGCGAGTTAGGCATGACCCGGATGACCCGCGTGCCCTGGCCTAGCGCACTTTCCAATCTCGCGATGGTCATTCCCGCCACAATGGAGATGAGCAAATGGTTGGGAGTGATCGTCGGGCGAATCTCTTCGAGCAACTCCGCGACACAACCCGGTTTGACGGCCAGGACGAGAATGCGCGCGAACTTCACGACGCCGACATTGGAAGCAGTGGCCTTGGCCCCCGCCTGGTTGGTGAACGCGGAACGCGCCGCCGCCAGCGGGTCACTGGCAAGGATGTGCGCTGGCTTGACCAAGCCCGCGGAGACGACGCCTTTGGCCAGCGCCGCGGCCATTTTGCCGCCGCCCAGGAAACCGATAGTCAGCTTGTCAGCCATGTGAGCTTTCTAGCAGGTTGGTGGCGGCGGCGGAAGGATATTATCGGGCTCCCATAATTGTAGATGAAGGAATGCGATCTCCTTCTGGAGTCAGGTCCGAGAACCAACGGCGGTGCATTGTTATTGCGATTGCTGGAGCGGGAGCGTCCTAAAAACGGCCATCCAACAGATCCGGATTCAGACAAATTTACTTTCTTTCTTCGTCGAGAAAATTCTTTGTCGAGAAAAGTGTGAAAAATGTAGAATTCGATCGCCTTCCTAATGTCTTTTACTCTTAATGGGTTCCCCTGGCATTGAGACACTTCCCAAGCACCGACGCCACACTCCGCAAAGCGGGCAGCTTGTCGATGGTGCCGTTCCGTCTGCGTCAAGGTCGGACCAACGCCAACCTGGCCAAAAAAACTGAGATGCGCCCGCCTTTAGACATTCAGCAGATGCAGGCTTGCAAAATCCAACTTTTGCGCCGATGTTTGTAGTCGATGAACAATAAAGGGATTATTTTCGTCTTGCTGCTGGTATCCGTTGGTTTGGGCATCGCCTTAATTGTTGTCGATAAGGAAGCTGCCGATCAAAGAAGCGAAGCCGCCCAGGATAGCGCCACCGCGTCCAACACGATTGTCAGCGTCAAAAAGCAACTGGACGAACTACAAACGGTCAACCAGACCTTGGAAACGAACCTGGCGGCGACTCGGACCGAGTTTTCCAACAAACTGACCGCGACCGAAGCCAATCTCCGCGCTACAGAAGCCAACCTGGAGAAGACAGCGGCAGAGGCCAAGGCTCAGGCCGATGCGAACGCCGCCGCGCTGGCGCAGCGAGATCAGAAAATTTCCGAACTCGAAGGCGAGAACCAGTCCTTGGACAAGGAAGCGGCCAATCTCCGCGTCTCCATCACGAATGTGCAGGCCCGCATCGCCGCTACGCAAGAGAAGCTGGCTAAATCCGAGGGTGATCGAGCCTTTCTTTTGAAGGAACTCAAGGTTTTGCAAGACGAAGAGGCGGACATGGAGAAAAAATTCAATAGCATCACTGCCGTCCGCGAACAATTGCACAAATTGAAGGAAGAGGCTGCCATTGCGCGGCGGTTGGACTGGATGCGCCGGGGCGTGGACTCCACTTTCGTCCATGGGAGCGAACTTTTGATTCAACATTCGACTCCTGCTGCCGCAGGCGCCAGCGGCAGCGCGAATCTGGAGCTCAGGCAGAACGGCGGCGCGAATGCCCAGACGCCTCCGTCCACCAATGCGCCACCGAAGTAAAGGCTCCAAGCGATGCCTGTTTGTGGACAGGGGTTTCGGCTGGCGCAAAACCGAGCAGGTAGGGTTTCTGTTTATTTAAGTGGCATTCCTGACGCCTGCTTCTAATCTTCACGAAAGTTATAATCCCAATTCTTTGGCCCGAAGAGGATTAACATTAGGACCGGCCGCCATGATGAGAGCAACCTTGAATTCTGAACAATTAATCGATTCGCATGGCCGCGTGCTGCGGGATTTGCGCGTGAGCGTGACCGACCGCTGCAACTTCCGCTGTCTCTATTGCCTTCCAGAAACCGAGGAAGCCGCCAATTTTTATCAGAACCGATTCGGCCAGACGCCTGCCTCCGCCACCCGCATCACGCGCCACTGGCAGCCGCACACGCAAATCCTGACCTTTGAGGAAATCGAACGCATCGTGACGCTGGCCGCAGGGCTGGGCATCGAAAAAGTGCGTTTGACGGGCGGCGAACCGCTCTTGCGGCAGGAATTGGAGAAGTTGGTGGAAAAAATAGCGCGCATCCCGGGCATACGCGATCTGGCCTTGACCAGCAACGGCTTTTTATTTGCGCGCAAGGCCGCCGCCCTGCGCGACGCCGGCCTGCGGCGGGTCAGTTTCAGCCTGGACTCGCTCGATGCGGCCAATTTCAAAAGAATCACCGGTCGCGAGGGCTTGGAGTCGGTATTGGAGAGCATCGACCTCGCGCAGGCACTGGGCCTGCACCCGGTCAAAGTCAACGCCGTCATGATCCGAGGCATCAATGATCACGAGATCGAGAGCTTGGCGGAATTTGCCCTCAAGAAGAATCTGGTCTTCCGCTTCATCGAATTCATGCCGCTGGATTCCGGCCGCGCCTGGCACCGGGAGTTGGTGGTGCCGGGCCGCGAAATTCTCCAACGACTGAAAGCGCGTTACGCCCTCCAACCGTTGGCAGGCAACCATGCGTCTGAAACCGCCCAGCGCTGGGCCTTGCCCGGCGGCCAGGCGGAAATTGGAATTATCGCCCCGGTTAGTGAACCATTTTGCGGCCATTGCAATCGCATTCGTTTGACGGCCGATGGGAAAATTCGCACCTGCCTCTTCAGCGTGGTCGAACACGATTTGAGAGGATTGCTACGGGCGGAGGCGACGGACGAGGCTATCCGCGACTTTTTACGAAAAGTGGTTTGGCAAAAAGAGGCCCGCCACCACATTGGCGAGGCGGAATTCATCCAGCCCGCCCGGACGATGAGCTGCATTGGCGGCTGAGTCAACTTGGCCCTTTGAAATCCGACGCGTTCCGTTATAATAAGGGTTTTGAAATTCTATGCCTACTTACGAATACGTCTGCTCCAAGTGCGAGCATCACTTTGAGAAGTATCAGCCCATCACCGACAATGCGCTGAAGATTTGTCCCAAAGACTTGTGCCCGCGCAAAACCTGGGGCAAAGGCAAAGTCAAACGTGTGGTCTCGGCGGGCGGCGGCTTGATCTTTAAGGGGAGCGGATTCTACATCACCGACTACCGGAGCGAAGGTTACAAGGCGGCGGCCAAGAAAGACGCCGCCTCCAGTTCCGGCGGCTCAACCGACAGCGCAAAGAAAGACACGCCCTCCAGCACCAGCAGCTCGACTGAAAGCGCCAAGAAGGAAACCAAGCCCGCGACCGCGGCCAAACCGAAAGCGGACAGCCCGAGTTCGGCGAAGTCAGGCTAAAGACGTTGAGCCGCGCGGAGCCTCAGCCGCGACGCCAGCGCAACGGGCAAAGCGGCCCAGTTGCGACTGGCGACTGCGACTTCAGAGTTTCCGAAAACTCACCGCACTTCCAGTGCTCTGTCGAGCTCCTTGATAGCCAACCAGATATGCTCGTGCTCGCGTTCGTGGTGGGTATCGACGATGTCCACCAACGATTGTCTGGCTTCACGCAGGCGTTCGTCAGACCACCGTTGATGTTCGCCGCCGTAGCCCTCGCCGTGCAAATCCATTCCCATAAGCTTGCCCGCCTTTTTGATCTCTTCCATCGCCTTCCCTTTATGGCCGCCATAATCCCGATCGGCTTGTTCCAAGAGCCAGTAGGCGTGGCGCAGCTTATGCCGTTTGGCGTCATCCCAGTCCACGCGTTGTAGCTGTGATTGCTGCAGCACGGAGCCATCAGCATTTTGTTGGGAGGGATTGGACGCGGCGCGACTAGTCGCGATGGCCAGCGGCAAAAAAGCGGCCACGGCTGCAATGGAGGCGTAATTTGAAATACGGCGTATTTTCATAGCGTTCATTGTTCAGACTCAATTTTTGTTAGTTAAGACCTTCCTGCTTGAAAATACTTCTCAGCAGGCGGTTGTCAAGTGCCCGGCTGCCTGTGATCCCCATGCTCTTTTCGCCGTGAATCGATCTAGGAGTTTCCCCGACCTCGTTCCGCAGGCATTGCTTGCGGGCTAACCCGTCGTCCAGGTAGGCTATTGCTGACATCGGAGTGGCGCCGAATGCGCCCTCGCTCAACGGATCATAATATCGAACAGACAACGGACATCATGAACACACGAAATCTCTTCCTTAACCCACTTACATTGGCGGCTCTGGCGGGCGCGGCTTGCCTAGCGGGGATGCCTGCCCGCTCGTCGGCGGCGGACTCCGGCCAAGCGCAGTATTACGAGTTGCGGGTTTATTCCACCAAGTCAGAGGAGCAGCAAAAGCTGGTCAGCGACTACTGGCAAAACGCAGCGGTCCCTGCTTACAACCGGATGGGCATTCGAACTGTTGGCGTCTTTACCGAGTTGCAAGACTCGCCGACGAATAAAGTTTATGTCCTCATCCCCTTCGATTCGTTGGATGCCTTCGCGGCCGTCCCAGCCCGCCTGGCAGCCGACGCCGCCTATCAGTCCGCCGCCGCTGATTACATGGCCCGGCCCAAATCAAGTCCGGCTTTTGAGCGCATTGAAAGCTCCCTTAACATCGCTTTCGACAGCATGAAAAAACTGGCCCCGCCTCCGTCGGCAGCCCACAAGTCACCGTGGATATTTGAGTTGCGCACTTACCAAAGCCCCAGCGAAAGCAAAGGCATCAACAAGGTGGAGATGTTTAACAGCGGTGAAGTTCCCTTGATGCAGGAGGTAGGACTTAGCCCGGTCTTTTTCGCGCAGACTCTGGTCGGTTCGCAAATGCCCAATCTCGTTTACATGGTTTCGGGCGAAAACATGGACGAACACAAGAAGCATTGGAAGGGATTCTCCGACGCGCCCGTCTGGAAAAAGTTGAGTAGCGACCCGCAATACAAAGACAACGTTTCCCGGGTCATCAGCATCTTTCTGAAACGCACGGCGGCTTCAGAGATTTGACAGCCCGCCGCAGACGCTTCGCGCGGTCGGCTGGCCTAATCGCGGCTCTCCGTCGAAACCGTCAATTCAGTGGAATCGGGGTTTATTGTTAAATTGGTCATTCAACTGCGCGGTCTGCCACACGACCGGCTCAGTGGCCGCTAGAACTTGGACGGCCGATCGCCGCAACGTTGCGTTGCCATTACTGTCGGCTTCCAGGTCCAGTTGGCGAACGCCATATTCCTCGCAATTGAACAGCTCCCGCGTGGCGGCCCGGTCAAACGCCGGGCCAGAAAGTTCCGCCAGACTATCTACCCTACGAGCGGCGCTTCCGCTGAGCTTGGCATTCGATCCGCCATCCACACCTGGCGCAGCGTTGGCGACTTGCTGGCCCGCCTGGGTATAGGCCTTGACGAGCTGTCGTCCGAGCTCTTGGACTTGGGCGTCCTGGCTGTGTGTCTGTGCCAACTGCCCGATGCGCGCCGCCTCCAAGCTAACCATCGAGAAATTTCGAACGAAATGCCTGTCGCGGTAGTTAACCGACCAATCGGCCCCGAAGCCCGCGCTTGCGGTTCCGATCAGGCACGCGGCCATGAAGCCGCCCATAATTGTTGTGTTCATGATGCAAACGTACGCTCCAACCCTCGGTTAAACAATTAGGTGTACACCTGAGCGTTCTCCAGCAGAACGGATGAACGAGGCCACGACTGGGCGGAGTTATTATTTTGCGGTTCTGCGCTGAACGCTGGCGCGGGCAACTTGGCCGGCCTCCAGAAGATTCCAATTCCGGTCAGTCCACACCGCGAACATTTCATCCTCACCCGCAGGAACGGACATGTTTTCCGGATGATCCACCGGCAGCACCTCGCCCGTGGTAAGATGAATTTGAAAGGGGCGGAACGGAGTCCGGTCCCGCATCTTCTTAACGTAGTCAAGTTTCATCAGTCGCTTCAAGGAAATCTAAAATACAAGGCGCAAAATTCAAGGTTGTTCATCTCGGGATGCGTCAGCCATTCTCGCTCCTGACTCGCGGCGAACGGCGCAAGCCGCTTTGCAACCATAAACGCCACACCATGGCCAGCGCCTCCCAGACAATTTTGCGCGACATCTTGGAAGTGCCGTGAAATCGGTCGGTGAAGATGATCGGTATCTCGACCACATTCATCCCGCGCTGCCAGATTTGGTGCGTCATCTCGATCTGGAAACTATAGCCATTGGAACGCACCGCCTCCAAGTTGACGGAGGCAAGGGCGCGGCGGCGAAAGCATTTGAAACCGCCGGTGGGATCGGTGAACGGCATGCCGGTGATCAGGCGCACGTAACGGGCGGCGCCGGTGCTCAACAAGAGCCGTTTCAACGGCCAGTTAATCACGCGAATGCCGTTGCAATAACGCGAACCCAAGACCAAGTCGGCCCCTTGTGCCGCCTCGATGAAGCGGGGAATATCGGCGGGATCATGCGAGAAATCGCCGTCCATCTCCATGATGTTTTCGTAACCGCGCTGCAAGGCCCATGCGAAGCCCGCGCAATAGGCCCGGCCCAGACCGTTTTTCTCGGATCGATGCAGAACGTTGAGGAAAGGATTTTTGGTCACCAGTGCATCGGCGAGCTGGCCCGTGCCGTCAGGGGAATTGTCATCGACGACCAGCATATCTACTGGAATGGGCAGCTTGGAAAGACGCTCGACCATAACGGGGAGATTTTCCTTTTCGTTATACGTCGGAACGATGACCAGTGTTGTGTTCATGCTTTAAAAGCCGCGCTGCATCGGACCTCACTTGGGTCCGCGGGCGCAATGAAGCCTCCCGCCGCTACTGTCAAAAGGAGAATCAATTCCCTCTCAAAACTCAAGGCCCAAATCCAGCAACGAAAGTGGCAGAAAAATGGGGTGCTATTGACTTAACGCATATTCTAGTCCACTTTCCCGCGTTTGAAGGTTGGTGGGCCGTTGTGGCCAGAAAAGATCCATTACAATGGGAAAAGCGCTTATCATAGCAGAGAAGCCGTCGGTTGCCGCGGACATTTCCAAGGCGCTGGGCGGTTTTAGCAAGGTGCAGGACCATTACGAAAGTGACCGATTCGTCCTTTCGTCAGCGGTCGGGCATTTGCTTGAGCTTTGCCTGCCGGAAGGCGCGGAGGTCAAACGCGGCAAATGGAGTTTTGCGAATTTACCTGTCATCCCGAACCATTTCGATCTCCGACCCATTGAGAAGTCCGAGAGCCGTCTCAAGGAGTTGCTGCGGCTGATCAAACGCAAGGATGTGGACCGCCTCGTTAATGCCTGCGACGCCGGGCGCGAGGGGGAACTGATTTTCCGTTACATCGTCCAGCACGCCAAAGCCAAGCAACCGATCCAGCGCCTTTGGCTCCAATCCATGACGCCCGCTTCCATTCGCGAAGGATTCGCCTCCTTGCGCGAGGACGCCTCGATGCGCCCGCTGGCCGATGCCGCCGTTTGCCGGTCGGAGTCGGATTGGCTGGTGGGCATCAATGGCACGCGGGCGATGACGGCCTTTAATTCCAAGACGGGTGGGTTTCATTTGACTACGGTGGGCCGCGTGCAGACGCCCACCCTGGCCATCGTGGTCGAGCGCGAGGAGAAGATTCGCAAGTTCGTGCCGCGAGATTACTGCGAACTGCACGCGACTTTTGCCGCGCAAGCGGGCGAATACCCAGGGCGCTGGTTCGACGAAAAATTTTCCAGGGACAAGAAGGAAGGTGATGCCGACCTGAAACCGGAGCGCTTATGGGACCGCAAGCAGGCGGAAGCGATCCGCGACAAATGCCTGGGTCAGCCCGGCATCGTGACCGAGGAGAGCAAACCCGCGAAGCAGCTTTCGCCTTTGCTTTACGATTTGACCACTCTGCAACGCGAGGCCAACGGGCGCTTCGGTTTTTCGGCCAAGAACACGCTGGGGCTGGCGCAGACTTTGTATGAGCGCCACAAAGTGTTGACGTATCCGCGTACCGATTCGCATTGTCTGCCGGAGGATTACTTGGCCACGGCCACGGAGACGCTGCGGATGCTCGCCGACACGACTTATGCCCAGTTCGCCAATGAAATTCTCCGTCAGCAATGGGTGCGTCCGAACCCGCGCATTTTCAACAATGCCAAAATCTCCGATCACTTCGCCATTATCCCGACCACGCTCGCGCCGAAAGGATTGAGCGAGGCGGAACAAAAACTGTATGACATGGTGACCAAGCGGTTTCTGGCCGTGTTCTATCCGGCGGCGGAGTTTCTTGAGACCACGCGCATCACGCGGGTGAAGGAGGAGCCGTTCAAGACCGAGGGCAAGGTTATGCTCCAAGCCGGGTGGAAGAGTGTCTATGGCCGCGAAGTGGAAACGGATGAGCAAAGACCGCGTCTGGCGCCGGTGCAACCTGGCGAAAAGGTCAACACGCCCAAAATCGATTTGATCGCCACGCAAACCAAACCGCCGGCGCGTTACTCGGAAGCCACGTTGCTCTCGGCCATGGAAGGCGCCGGCAAACTGGTCGAAGACGAGGAATTGCGCGAAGCAATGAGCCAGAAGGGCCTTGGCACCCCGGCCACTCGCGCCGCCATCATTGAAGGATTGATTTACGAAAAATACCTACTGCGCGAGCAACGCGAGTTGCAGCCGACGGCCAAGGCGTTTTCCCTCATCACGCTGCTGCGCGGTTTGCAAATACCGGAATTGTCTTCGCCGGAGTTGACGGGTGATTGGGAGTTCAAGCTCAAGCAAATGGAGCGTGGGGAGTTGGGTCGCCCGGAGTTCATGCGGCAAATCGAGGAGATGACACGCAGCATCGTTGCCAAGACAAAAGGGCACGAGAGCGACACCGTCCCCGGCGATTTCGGCGAATTGAAAGCGCCCTGCCCGAAATGCGGCGGCGTCATCCGCGAGAACTACAAAAAATTTCAGTGCCAGAAATGCGATTTTGCCTTGTGGAAAATTGTGGCCAGCCGCCAGTTGGAAATTCCCGAAGTCGAGGAGTTGATCACCAAACGTGTGGTCGGTCCTTTGCAAGGATTCCGCAGCAAGATGGGCCGGCCCTTTGCCGCTATTATCAAACTCAATGCCGAGCTGAAGCCAGAATTTGACTTTGGCCAGCAAAATGGCGACGACCAGACGCCGGTGGCGGTGGATTTCACCGGGCAACAACCGCTGGGCAAGTGCCCGGTGTGCGGCTCGGCCATGTATGAAAACGGGATGTGGTACACCTGCGAGAAGGCCGCCCGCCGCGAGGGCTGCACCTTCCGCATGGGCAAGATTATTTTGCAGCGCGCCATCGAAAAGGAACAGGTGCAAAAATTGTTGACTCAAGGCCGGACCGATTTGCTTGAGAAATTCATTTCCAAAAAAGGCCGTCCTTTCAAGGCCTTCCTGGTGCTGGGAGCGGAGAAAAAAGTGGGCTTTGAATTCGAGGCGCGCGCAAAGAAGGCGCCGGGCAGCGCCAAAGCGACGAGGGAGCCCCCGCCCAAATTGGACCTTTCCAAGGCAGAGGCGGTGGATGTCTGCCCGGTCTGCGGCAGCCGTTTGCTGGATGTCGGCGATCAATACTTGTGTGAAAAGTCGCAGGCGGACAAAAGGCCGTGCCGTTTCAAAGTGAGCAAGACCATTTTGCAGCAAGCGATTGACCGCGAACAACTGCACAAATTGGTGGAGAGCGGGCGCACCGATTTGCTGCCGAATTTTATCTCGAAGTCCGGCCGGCCATTCGCCGCTTTCCTGGTGGTGGACGACAAGCAGAAGGTCAGTTTCGAATTTCCGCCCAAATAAATCGCCGCAAGAAACGGGTGGGAAATCGGCCCGCGGAGCGCACATTGTCTCCATGAACGATTACGACCGCATTGCACGCGTCCTCCGTTACGTGGACGCACACCGCGCCGAGCAACCGGGTTTGTCAACGCTGGCCCGCGAAGCCGGCTTGAGCGTGTTTCATTTTCACCGTCTCTTCTCGACCTGGGCTGGCGTGACGCCGAAGAATTTTTTGCAATGGCTGACTTTTTCCCGCGCCCAAGGCTTGTTGCGCGAGGGAGAAAGCGTTCTGGCCACGGCGCTGGAAGCCGGTTTGTCCGGTCCTGGCCGACTCCACGATCTCTGCGTCCGCCTCGAAGCCGCGTCTCCAGGCGAGATCAAATCGGGCGGCGCAGGTTGGACGATTAGGGCTGGATTCAGCGCCAGCCCATTTGGAGATTGTCTTGCCGCCCAAAGTCCGCGCGGGGTCTGCCACATTTCATTTGTTGACAGGGATCGGAAAGAGGCCTGGAACAACCTCAAACAACTTTGGCCCCATGCGCGCTGGCAACGTGATGACGCCGCCGTCAAAAGAATGTTGAGCAGTGTTTTTGTCCGTGCAGACCGCCCGCAGCCACGCCGGCCGTTGACCGCGTTCGTGCGGGGCACGGATTTTCAATTGCGCGTCTGGCGCGCTCTGTTGAGCATTCCTTCGGGGCATTTGACGACTTACGGACATCTCGCAACCGCACTTGGAAAGCCTTCGGCTGCGCGAGCGGTCGGTTCCGCGGTAGGGAGCAATGAGTTAGCGTGGCTTATTCCATGTCATCGCGTCATCCGCCAGACTGGCGCGCCGGGTGAATACCGCTGGGGCGCAGTGCGCAAGCAAGCCATGATCGCGTGGGAGGCGACCGCCGGGGGACGCATGGATGACCCTATTATAGCCGCAAATAATTGTTGCCAAACGTCATAAGATGAGTTTATTCTCGATGTGGCATTGGATTAACAAATGCAGATCGAGAGTTTGAAAGTTTTTTGCGATTTGGCCGAGACGGAGAGTTTCACCAAGGCCGCCCAGATCAACAACGTCACCCAGTCCGCTGTCAGCCAGCAGATCAGCTCTCTGGAGCGCCAGTTCAAATCGCTGTTGATCGAACGCAGCAAGAAGAAATTCCGTCTCACGCGCGAAGGCCAGGTGCTCTACGAGTACAGCAAGCAAATCATCCAGACTTACGATTCCCTCCACAATCGTTTGCAGGAGATCAAGGACATCATTTCGGGCACCATTCGGGTGGCCACTATTTACAGCATCGGGTTGCACGATCTGCCGCCCTACTTGAAGAAATTCCTCAAGAACTACCCC
>DASYNM010000375.1:0-14920 GCA_036008545.1 Verrucomicrobiia bacterium | reverse complement strand
CCATCCCACTTTTGAGGAGAGGCATGACGCATTCTTGCTTGAGATGGGACAAAGAATCACAAACCATTACAATTCGCCGGAGGAGGCGGACTATAGGGCCGCCGTATCTAATAGGCTTGAATGGCAACATCAAGAAATCATGGCGCAGATTCAGGTCGAGAAAGCCGTGCTGGATAATGGCGGGGATTATCCTATAGAGTTAGAACGGGCGAAGGAGGAAGAAATACGGATTCATTATCAGATGCAGATAAACGATTTAAAGGCGGAACACGATCTTAGGGAAGCGCAATGGCAACAACAGGAGGACGACTGGCGCAAGAAACGGATCAAGGAAATTGAATAAAGATTCAAAGTAGCCCACTACCAGGATTTACTCAATCCTTCTCGATCCGCACATCCGCCGGATTCACCAGAAAATCAAATAACAGCGGGCGATTGACCACCAGCGTGATCGTGACGAACTTGGCGTCTTGGACCGGGTCAAAAGCGAATTTGTAGATGTTGGCACCACTCGACAATGTGCCATTTCTGCTCGTCTCGATTTTTTCCTCGCGGCCGCTTTTGTCAAGAAGGTGGATTTGAATGTCATCGTCGGGTTGGGCATTGCGCACTTCCACCAGCAGAAACGGCGTGCTGCTTCCCCAGGTCTCCACAGAATAGCCGTTCCCGACTGTTGAACCAAAAGCTCCGCCTGTTCCCTGCGGAGGGGGCTGCATGAAGCGCGTCACCCCGTTGCTAAGGCCAAAGCTTCCCGCGCCCGCCAGCACCAGGACTTTGAGACCGACGCCGTCGCAATCCGCGCTCTTGTCCAGCGATTGGAACTGGCCCGCCGCGGGCAGCGCCAGATTTGTCAATACCAATTTTTCATTGGCGGCAAAGTCGTTGGTGCGCTTGCGAAAAACCAAAGCCCGGAGTTTCCAGGCCGGCTCGCGAGGGGAAAGTAGCATGCCTTCGTTGCCCGTGGCGTCCAAGAGTTTCGTGAAGGATGCCTCCGCGTTCACCCACGCGGGGTTAGTAGCGCGCAAATTAAACCTGGGCCTGAGAAACGGCCCTCCCCTGTCGGTCTTGCCGTTCTCCGTCAAACTCTCCAAAGTGAGCGTGACTGGCCCGTTGGTTTGTATTTGCGGAATCGGTGATGGTCGCCAATCCGGAAACGGACCGGGCGTAGGATTACGCACTTGAACGGTCGCCACGTCCACGCCATTCATGTCCTCAAAATGAACTGAAAACTTGGGTTCCCGACGCGGGAAGGATGGTAGCCCGATTGCAAAAGTATAGTTTCCTTTGGCGTCGCTTCTGACGCTATAGCCGCCGTTGCCAGGGTGCCTAAAGCCGTTTCGGTCCTCTGGCATATAGCTAGCCCAAGGCGCGCGTCCAGAGGCATTCGTCGGATTAGTGAGGCGCAAAATAATCGTCGCACTATTGGTAGCGGGGTAAATGCCGCTGCAATCGATCACCGCCGGCAACCATGACTGGAAGCGAGCCGGAAGATAACGCCGGGCCAGGCGCTGCCATGGTGTGTCCGTGGTGAAGGTGCCGTTCCCCATGACTGTCCCGAGGAATTCCAGTCGGCTGCCATCGGGAAATGTCACGAATCGCGCGCGGCGATCCGCCAGCGCCCAGCGCACCTCCAGCAGCGCGAACCCAATCGCGCCACAAACCAGCAACACGAACGCTATGGATCGAATCAGGTTTTTTGATGTGTGCCTCTCGCCAGTCACATTCACGCCCTCATCGTAACCATCCGATCAAGCCAACGCCCGCATATATTTTTGCTCCTCGTTTCTTTCAGGGCAAATCTTAAGCAGCCTTAACAATTCTTAACAAAACTTAATGTGACCGTGGCCACCAGCAGGCGTATAGATTGACAGCAATGAAAAAGAAACATGATTCAGTCAATATGAAAACATTTTCATGCGTTCTCCTTGGTTTCGCCCTCGCGAGCGCACCGGTGCTGGCCGCTGACAAATGGGACATCAGCAACCTTGACCTCAGCAAACTCCCGCCGGCCGCCGACAAACAAGACCTCACTTACGCCAAAGATATTCGCCCGCTCCTTAATGCCTCGTGTCTCCGCTGTCACGGCGAGCAAAGGTCGAAGGGAGATCTGCGGCTGGACACTCTTGAGGCCGCCCTCGAAGGCGGGAAGGACGGCAAAGTCGTGATCCCCGGCGAGAGCAAGAAGAGTTTACTTGTCGCAGCCGCCGCTCAAGTCAACAACGACATTGCCATGCCGCCAAAACACGGACCGGGCGGGCATGGCGGCCCGGGTGGTCCTGGCAGGCCAGGCGGCGGGCCTCCTGATGGCGCAGGTGGACCGGCCGGCGGACCTCCTCCCGAAGGTCCTGGCGCCCCCGGTGGATTTGGTCCTCCGGCCAAAGCTCTTACTGCCGAACAAGTCGGCTTGATACGCGCCTGGATTGACCAAGGAGCAAAGTAGAACGACAACCGCTGAGTAAAATATATTTTTTATTATGAATACGAACCTGATTATCCCTTCAAACGCGCCTTCGGCTTCGCGACGCCGCTTTCTCCATCAACTCGGCCTTGGCGCGGCGCTGTTCACCGTGCGGAGCGCATTCGCCGAAGAGTTGGCCCGCAAAACGCCCTGGGTGGAAGAAGGCCCGTTTTATCCGCCTGACCTGCCGCTGGATACCGACAACGACCTCATCATCGTCAACGACTCGATCACCCCCGCCGTCGGGGAAATTACGCACCTAAGCGGACGACTGCTTGATGCCAAGGGCAATCCTGTCCGAAACGCCACGATCGAAATCTGGAGCACGGACAATAACGGCGTCTATCTGGCACAGAGCCGCGATGAATCTCGTTACGATTCGCACTTCCAAGGTTTTGGCCGATTCCTGACCAGTTCAACCGGCGAGTATTACTTCCGCACGCTCAAACCGATCCGCTATCCAGGCAGGCAGGCGCCGCATATCCACTTCAAGATCAAGATGAAAGGCCATGACGCATGGACCACGCAGCTTTTCATCAAGGGTGAACCAGGCAACCTCCGGGACGGCGTCTTTCGGGGAATCGGCGACGCACAAGCGCAAGATGCGGTCACGGTAGATTTCGTGCCGGTCAAGGATTCGCGCATCGGCGAACTGGCGGCGCGTTTTGACATTGTGCATGGCATGACGCCGGAAGATGAGCATTAACGGTTTTGGGGCTTCCATGCCTTGCTTCCTTCGGCCACAGATGAACACAGATAATCACAGACGAACGTATTGGGGTTGAGCGTCTCGTTTGTCAGCTAATCTGTGCTCATCTGTGTTGATCGGTGGCTCAAAGTCTTCCGAACCCTCAACCGCCGGAGTTCGACTCGTTCGCCGCGCCGGCAAAGAAACGGTTTGCGCCGTGGCTCTGAACAAGGTAAGAATAGCGGCCATGCTGCAAACTTTGGAAAGCTGCGGAACGCAGGAGGCTGCGTCTTCCTTTCCTGCGCAATATCTCAAGGCCTTTCGCTTCATGCTCCTAGCCAGGGTGCTGGATGAGAAAATGGCCGGGCTCTACCGTGCGGGTAAAATCCAGGGCGGGGTCTTCCTCGGTCGCGGCCAGGAAGCCCTCAGCGCCGCCTTGGGGCTGGCCCTGCGGAAAGGAGATATATTCGCCCCGTTGATCCGCGACGGCGCCGGCCGCTTGGCTTTTGGCGAACCGGTGCTGGACGCCGTGCGGACTTATCTCGGCTCCGCGCTCGGCCCAATGCGCGGGCGGGATGGCAACGTGCATCGCGGTCGGCCCAGCCAGGGCCAGTTGCCCATGATCAGCCATTTGGGGGCGATGATTTCGGTCGTCAACGGCGCGTTGATGGCGCGTCGCTTCAAGAAGCTGGAAGGATTCGTGGGAGCGGCTTCGATTGGTGACGGGGCCACTTCCACAGGCTCATTTCACGAGGGCCTCAATCAGGCGGCGGTGGAACGGTTGCCCTTGGTGCTCGTCATCGCGAATAACCAATACGCCTATTCGACACCCAACCATCGTCAATTTGCCTGCGAAGATCTCATGGACAAGGCCATCGGCTACGGCATCCCGGCGCACCGCGTCGATGCCACGGACTTGGAAGATTGCCTGCGTGTTCTCGCGCCTGTGGTGGCGCAGGCTCGCGCGGGCGGCGGGCCACAGATGGTGGTCGGTCGATTGCTCCGTTTGACAGGTCATGCCGAACACGATCCCGGCCATTATGTCGATCTAGAACTCAAGAAGTCGCCCCTGGGACGCGATTGCCTGAAGGTCGCGGAGGAGCGCTTGCTGCGCGAGGGCTGGGCCGACGCCGACACCTTGAGTTTCCTGCGTCAACAAATCGTGCAAGAGGTCTCTGAAGCGGTGGCCACCGCGCAACGCGAGCCGGCCCCCGATCCTTACAAGGAAAGTTGGTGCGCGCTCTCCTCCGGGCATTTGATCGACGTGTTCGAGGTTCCATCCCTGGTTCCACCGCCATGAGCATCACGTATCTGGAAGCCATTCGCGAAGCCCAAGCGAAAGCCCTCGCCGACGATCCGCGCGTCTTTATCTATGGCCAGGACATCGGCGCTTTTGGAGGGGCGTTCAAAGCCACCAAAAATCTCGCGCAGGAATATCCCGGCCGTGTGCTCGACGCGCCGATTAGCGAGGATGCGATTGTCGGCGCGGCCATCGGCGCAGCCATCGAGGGCATGCGTCCGATCATCGAGATGCAATACGCCGATTTTTCCACGCCGGGCTTCAATCAAATCGTGAACCAAGCGGCGACGCTCTTTTGGCGCACTCAAGTCCCCTGCCCCATTACCATTCGTCTGCCTTCGGGCGGCACTTCGGGCGCGGGTCCGTTTCACAGCCAGAGCATGGAGTCACTTTACGCGCATTATCCCGGATTGATCGTCATGACGCCGGCGACGGTCGAGGACGCTTACAGCATGTTGCTGGAGGCGGTGGCGATTGATGACCCCGTCATTTTTTGCGAACACAAACGCCTTTATTATCATCTCAAAGCCCCCGCCCTTCCGACCGAGGCCATGCCTGTCGGCAAAGCACGCATCGCGCGCGCGGGTCGCGACCTGACTATTGTGGCTTACAGCGCCATGGTCCAGGACGCGCTGGCCGCGGCGGAGGAATTGGCCGCTGAAGGTCTGGAGGTTGAAGTCGTTGACCTCCGCACTGTCAAACCTTTGGATACTGATACCGTCATGGCGTCAGTGGCGCGCACGGGGCGCTTGCTCTGCGTCGGCGAGTCTTTTCCGTGGGGCGGCGTGACGGCGGAAGTCCTGGCGCGCGTGGCGACGGAAGGTTTCGGGCTGCTGGATGCGCCGCCGCAACGCCTCAACGCCAAAGACACGCCCATTCCTTATCATCCCAATCTTTGGCTGGTGCATCGTCCGACAGCGCAAAGCGTTTGCGCCGCCGCGCGGAACTTGCTGCAAATGTGACATGAAACAACTGCCTATCATCATGCCGCAGTTAGGCGAGTCCATCGCCGAGGCAACCATTGTTCAATTTTTGGTCAAAGCCGGAGACCGTGTCGCCGCCGACCAGGATGTAATCGAAGTCGAAACCAACAAGGCGACCATGAATGTGGCTTCGCCTTGCGGAGGGAAGGTTGTCAATCTCACAGCCAAGCTCACGGAAAGCTATCCGGTCGGCGCGGTTCTGGGCTATGTCGAGTTGGCGCCGGAGGAAGCGCAACGCCTGGGTTTGGATCAAGAGCAAAACGGCCCCGCGCCTGTCAGCGCTCAAAGCGTGGAAAGTCTTGGCGTCGAAGCACGACCCGCCGTGCAGCCGATGGTGCGCGGCTTGCCCGTGCCGGCGCACGCGGCGGGCGCCAGTTACATGTCCCCGCGCATGAAGGCGCGCATGAACGAGTTGGGCCTGCACGCCGCCGACCTCGCAGGCCTGGCGGGCAGCGGCGCGGCGGGACGCGTGACCATTCAAGACTTCGAAACATTTCTCGCCCACCTCGAAACCAATAAATTGACCAATGCCTCCAGCATGCGCGTGGCCGTGGCCGACGCCATGCGGCGCAGTTGGACGCGACCCCTGGCGACGGTGGCGCTACCATGCCCGTTGGAGGCGTTGCTGGCGCACCGCAAAGTCAGCGAACCAAAAATCGGGCCCGCGCTCTACGCCCTGCGCGCTCTGGCGCTGGCCCTGGCTGAAAACAGCGCTCCCGCAGGACGATTGGTCGGGAACAAAATAGTTCATCCGCCTTCGATCGACGTTGGCTTCGCAGTCGAAGCCGAGGACGGCGTGCTAGTGCCTGTGCTGCGGAACGTCGATGTGCGACCGCTGGCCACGTTGGTGGCTCGCTACAACGAGTTGGTCGAGTTGGCGCGGCAACGCCGCCTGCCACCCGACGCCACAGGTGGCTCGATTGCTACCGTGACCAATTTCGGAACTTTCGGTTTGACATGGGCGACGCCCATTCCGTTGCCGGAACAAACGCTGGTGCTCGGCCTGGGCGCAGGTCGGAAAGTTCCCTCTTGGGACGACCGGAAAAATCAGTTCGTGCCGGTGACGGAGTGCAACATAACTTTGAGCTTTGACCATCGAGTACTCGACGGCGGCGCGGCTGGACGCCTGCTGGCGCGCATCTCCTCGTTGCTGCAAACGCCAGAGAAACTTTAGGCGGTGACAGAATGGCAAATGAAGGCCGTCCACTGCTTTTCTTTGTGCTCTTTGTGTTCTTTTGTGGCAATTAATCGGCGAGAAAGCAACCGGCGCCAAGGCAGCACGTAAGGATTTGGGAGATATCCTATAGCGTGCTCTCCGGTTTGTGGTCGTTCAGGATGTATTTCTTGATTTGAAATTTACGGCTGCCGAAATTGATCAGCAAGCCGTGCTCCACGCGGGCGGATTTCAAATAGCCGAGGACTTGTGCAACGTGCTCGTCCGCGATTTCGCGCGCGGCCTTAAGCTCAACGACGAGGCGTCCGTCCACCTCTAGGTCTGCGTAATATTCGCCGATCAGGGTGCCGTCTTCATCAAAAACCTTGGGTGGCTGCTGCTGCTGGACCTTAAGTCCGAGTTTGCGGAGCGGTGAACCGATGCGTTTTCGTACACTTTCTCCAAATGGCCGTGGCCGTGAAAGTGGTGAATATCGTAGGCGGTCTGGCGAATGATGTCACAAAGTTCTTGGATGGTTTGCATAGGAATTATTGCCACAAAAGAACACAAAGTTCACAAAGGTGACAAGAGAACTTTTCCTTTGCACAACGCCTTGTTTACTACACAATTTCCGCATGATTTTCGGCGCTCATTGTTCCACGGCTGGGGGTGCTTATACGGCCTTCAAGCGGGCGGAAACGATCAAGGCGGAATGCGCACAGATTTTCGTCAAGAATAATATGCAGTGGTTTGGCCGGGCGCCGACGCCGGAGGAGAGTGAACGCTTCACCGCGGAGTGGAAGCGACTGCGGCTCGCCGCAGTTTTCGGCCACGCCGGCTACATGATCAATCTCGGCGCGCCACCCTCCGCCAATCGCACCAAGTCCCTGCAATCGCTGACCCAGGAAATCACCTTTGCCGACGCGCTAGGGGTACCGTTCCTGGTGCTGCATCCCGGCGCGCATTTGGGGGCGGGCGAGGAGGCCGGACTCCACCAAGTCATTGCCGGTTTGGACGAGGTTGTGCGCGCGACCAAAGATTCGCCCGTGCGCATTGCTCTCGAAAACACCGCCGGGCAAGGAAGTTGCCTCGGCTATCAACTGGAACACCTGGCCGCCATTTTCGACGGCGTGCAAAAACCGGAACGGCTGGCCGTTTGTATTGACACCGCCCATTTATTTGCCTCCGGCCACGATATTCGGGCCGCCAAAGTGTGGGACAAAACCATTCGGCGGTTGGATGCGCTGATTGGACGAAAACAAATCGCCGCCTTTCACCTCAACGATTCCAAGACCGACCTTGACTCGCGCGTGGACCGGCATGAACACATCGGCAAAGGCAAGATCGGTTTGGAAGGCTTTCGCCACATCGTCAACGACTCGCGGTTCAAGAAAACGCCGGGTTGCCTGGAGACGCCCAAGTCAGACGACTTGCATGAGGACATCGAGAACCTCGCCACGCTGCGGTCGTTGGTCAAAGATTGACGCAACTAGAGCGACACGAAGTTTTTCAGTAATTGCAATCCGACGGCCTGGCTTTTTTCGGGGTGGAATTGCGTGGCAAAGACATTGTCCCGCCATACCGATGAGGCAAAGGGTTCGCCGTAGGTGGTCTCTGTCGCGATGATGGATGGTTCCGCCGGTTTGGGAAAATAACTGTGAACGAAATAGACGTAACTGCCGGAAGGAATTCCCTTAAAAATCGGGCATTCCGGACGGACGATGTCCAGTTGGTTCCAACCGATTTGCGGCACCTTGACACCTGATTTATTCGAGAAGCGGACGACCTTGCCAGGAAAAATCCCCAATCCCGCCGCGCAACTGTTGAACTCCTCGCTCCGCTCGAACAAGGCCTGGTAGCCCACGCAAATTCCGAGAAAGGGCCGCCCGGTCTTGATGAACTCCCTGGCTGCGGCGAGCAATTCCTGCTTTTGCAGCGCCTGCATGCAATCGTCGAACGCGCCGACGCCCGGCAGCACCATGGCGTGCGCACCGTCGATCTCCTCCGGGCGCCTGACCACGCGGACATCGGCGCCGACTTTGAGCAGGGCCTTCTGCGCACTACGCAAGTTGCCCGAATCGTAATCAATTAATGCGATCACAGCGGGCACAAGGTAACACGCGGTGCCCGGCGGTCAAACGCTTCGCGATCTAATGCGGATGTTAAGAAATTGGATTTGACATGCTTCCATAAAAGTCCACAGTCAAACGCACAAGCCTATGGCCAAGTGCGCATATTGCGGCTCCACTATAATCATGGGTGGAGTGACACAGGGTTCGGAGCGATTTTGCAACGTCGCTTGCCGGAACAATGCCTTTACCCTTCAGCTTTCTCAAAGTGTAGCGCCCGAAGTATTGGAACAAAAAATCGAGGAAGTTTGGCGTGGCAAGTGCCCCAAGTGCGGTGGCTATGGCCCTGTCGATGTTCACAAAGTCCACCAGGTTTGGTCGGCGCTGGTTCTGACGCGCTGGACGAGTCGCCAATATGTCTGTTGCCGCTCTTGTGGCACAAAGCGCCAGCTTGGAGGATTGCTTATCTCCGGCGTCGCCGGATGGTGGGGTTTTCCTTGGGGCCTCATTCTTACGCCCGTGCAAATCACCCGAAACATTGTCGGTATGTGCAACGGGCCGGATCTATCCCGTCCCTCCGCCGATTTGCGCAAAGCGGTGCAGGTTCACATCGGAGCCCAAATTCACGCGGCCAGTCAACAGAAGAATCAGCCTGGGCCGGCCTCACGCTAACAACTCGCGTAGTGCTCTCGCCAGGAATTCCCACTGCTCCCTGCTGTTGTACAACTGGGCGCAAATGCGCAACAGCCTCTTGGGAAAGCCCGGCCACGGTATGACCGGCACTTCGATGGCATAACGCGCCAGCAACTGGTCCTGCAAAGCGTCGATGTAGAGCGGCGGCGAAGGGCGCCCTGTCTCGCGCGCGTCGGGCAGCGGCACGGAAGCCATCGATCCGACGAATTCATCGGGACAGGGCGCGTCGATTTCCAATGTTTGACACAGTATCGTTCGTCCTTCCAGCGCCAGAGCGCGATTGCGAGCCATGATTTCCGTCCAGCCGCCTGGAACCAATCCCTCCATGAAACGCAAAGCCTCCGGCACACTCAGGCAGGCCGAGAAATCCAGCGTACCCGTCCACGCAAACTCAATCAGAAAAAGTGACCGATCTTTTCGCGGCGAAGTCAATCCGTGGCTGATCGACAACGGGTGGATTAATGATTGACGGTCAGGCCGGACATGCAGAAAACCGGCGGTTTTTGGCGCGCAGAGCCATTTGTGACAGTTGCCGGTGTAGTAGGCTGCGCCCAATTCCTCCAAGCGCAACAGAACCATTCCCGGACCGTGGGCGCCATCGACCAACGTATCCACGCCACGCACCGCTAACTGTCTGACAAGGCTCTCAACAGGCATGATGATACCCGTTTGGCTCGTCACGTGATCGATCAGCGCCAGCTTGGTTCGCGGCGTGACCCGGCCCATGATTGCTTCCTCAATCTGACTCGTGGATTGAAACGGAAACGGCACACGCGCCACCACGACTTTGGCTCCCGAGCGGGCAGCGACGAATTCGAGCGCGTTGCGGCAGGCATTGTATTCGTGATCCGTCACCAACAATTCGTCGCCCGGCGCAATAGTGAGCGAGCGCAGGATCGTGTTGACGCCGCTCGTCGCGTTGGGCACAAAGACCAGATTTTCCGGCCGCGCGCCGGTGAATTCGGCCAGCTCTCCTCGCGCTTGATCGAGCAAAGGTTCCAACTCGCGCACCAGGAATTGGATCGGCTGGCGTTCCATGCGGTCGCGCAAGGCCCGTTGAAACTCCAGCACCGGCAGCGGACAACTGCCAAAGGAGCCGTGATTCAGAAAGACGATTTTCGGATCCAGTGGCCAAAATTTCTTGAGTTCAACATTCACTTTATTGGTGTCTCTTGTCATCCACTATCAACGAGAAGAGTACAATCGCCAGCCGGCACTGCAAGACGGTTCTACGGTCGGGCTTGCTCATTTCTTGCGGGCGAATAACCTGAGACGGCAATTCGTCCAATTTTCGCGATAACTGTGCTATTATTGACGCCACGTCCAGTCCAGACCGGGAAATTTATTTTCCGCGCGGCTTTCGCTGTCTTTTGCGGAGCAGCCGCCGCCGCGGAATTGCCGTCGGCCGCCAGCGGTACCGTTGAATTCGTGCGCGATGTCCAGCCGATTCTGGCCCAGAATTGCTACGATTGCCACGGCGCGCATAAGCATGAGAGTCAATTGCGCTGGGACAACAAAGAGATTGCCATGCAAGGCGGCGAACACGGACCGGACATCATCGCGGGGCGAAGCGCCGAAAGCCGCGTGATCCAATTGGTCTCCGGCGCTGTGCCGGACCTCGTCATGCCGCCGAAGGGCGACCGGCTTACGGCGCAACAAATCGGGATTCTCCGCGCCTGGATCGACGAAGGAGTGCCCTGGCCGGAGAGCGCGTCGGTCAAAGCCATCGATCCACGCAAGCATTGGGCGTTCAAGGCGCCGACTCGGCCGCCGCTTCCGTCCGTCAAGAATAAGCATTGGCCGCGCAATGCCATCGACAATTTCGTTCTCGCCAAGCTGGAAGCAGAGAAACTCCGGCCCTCGCCGGAGGCGGACCGTGCGACGCTACTGCGCCGTATAAGCTTGGACTTGACAGGACTTCCGCCAACCATTCAGGAATTGGGGGATTTTCTCGCCGATCGCTCGCCCGACGCTTACGAAAAACAAGTCGGGCGGCTGTTGGCTTCCCCGCATTACGGAGAATGCTGGGCGCGGCATTGGCTGGACGTGGCGCGCTACGCGGACTCCAATGGCTACGAAAAGGATTTGACCCGGTCCATTTGGCCCTATCGCGATTGGGTCATTAACGCCTACAATAGCAATCTGCCGTTCGACCAGTTCGCCATCGATCAATTGGCGGGCGATCTTTTGCCCGACGCCACGCAGGCGGACAAAGTGGCCACAGGTTTTCTGCGCAATTCGCTGCTCAATGAGGAGGGCGGCATCGATCCCGAACAATTCCGCAACGAAGCCATCATCGAGCGCATGGACGTGCTGGGCAAGGCCTTCCTTGGCGTGACGCTCAACTGCTGCCAGTGCCATGACCACAAATACGATCCCATTTCGCAAAAGGAGTATTACCGCTTGTTTGCCTTTTTGAACAACGATGATGAGCCGGAAATGGAAGTTGCGGACCCGCCGACACAAGCCAAGCGTGATGCCATCGAACGCAAAATCGCCGAGATCCAAGACCAAGCCATGGCCCAGTACACCGACCTCCCACAGAAGATGGAGGCGTGGGAAAAGGAAATGAAGGCGATGGAAGGGACGTGGACAGTCCTGGAGCCGCTAACTTTTTATGCAAGCGTTGGAACGAAGTTTACCAAACTGGACGACAACTCTCTATTGGCCACCGGCTCGAATCCTGACGTTTCACAATACACGGTGACGGCCAAGACGCATCTCAAAGGAATCACCGGCTTTCGCCTGGAGGCGCTGGCTGATGCAAATCTTCCGTACAACGGACCAGGTCGGGCCGCCAGCGGGAACTTCGTCCTCACTGAATTTACCATTGAGGCCTCCTCCGATTCGCCCAACCCAGTGACCAATCAGGTTGCACTGCAAAATGCCACGGCCGATTTCTCGCAGGAGGGCTTTCCCGTAGCCGCAGCCATCGACGGCATCATTACCAATAAGACTGGTTGGGCGGTCCAGGATTTGCCCGGACGAACCAACTGCAACCGACAAGCCGTCTTCGAGACCAAGGAGGCAGTGGGTTGGGATGGAGGAACCGTGCTGAAGTTCACCCTCAATCACGGTTATGGCGGGCAGCACGCGTTGGGACGTTTTCGCCTCTCCGTCACCAGCGCGCCGCGTCCTTTGCGGGCCGATCCCATCAGCGAACACGCACGCACGCTTCTCGCCGTGGCACCACAGCTACGCACCTTGGGACAGCGGCGCGAGCTGTTCGACTTTTATCGGTTGACCGATCCCCGCATGACGGAGGTCGGCAAGATGATCGACGACGAACAACGGCAATGGCCGCATGGGCCTACCACGTTGGTCATGGCGGCGCGGGACCATCCGCGTGAGACGCACATCTTCATCCGAGGCGACTCGCAAAAGCCGGGACCTTTGGTCACACCCGGCGTCCCAGCAATTTTTCCGGCCTTGCCCAAGGGCGCGCCGCTCAATCGGCTCACTCTCGCTCAATGGATGGTCGATAAGCGCCATCCGACTGTGGCGCGGGTCATGGTCAATCGCATCTGGCAGGAATATTTTGGGCGCGGAATTGTGGCCACGTCCGAGGATTTCGGGACGCAGGGCGATCCGCCCACGCACCCGGAATTGCTGGACTGGCTGGCCTGCGAGTTCATGGACTCCGGCTGGGATGTCAAACATATCCAGCGGCTGATTGCCGAATCAGCCACGTATCGGCAATCTTCTGTCGTCAACCCAAGCTTGCGGGAGCGCGATCCTTACAACCAACTGCTCGCCCGCGGGCCGCGTGTGCGGGTCGATGGGGAAGTCGTGCGCGACATCGCCCTCAGCGCCAGCGGTTTGCTGGACGGCCAGATCGGCGGACCTCCGGTTTATCCGCCAATACCCGATGGTGTGCTAACGCTGGGCTACGGTTCGCCGATGGCTTGGGAAACGAAACCCGGAGACCGCCATCGCCGCGCGCTCTATACATTTGTCAAACGTTCTGTGCCATATCCCTCCCTGCAGGTCTTTGACGCGCCGACGGGCGAATCGCCTTGTCCACGTCGCGTGCGCTCCGACACGCCTTTGCAAGCTTTGACGACAATGAACGATCCCGTTTTTGTGGAAGCGGCGCAGGCCATGGCGCTGCGCGTTTGGGAACACGGCGGCAAGGATGATCGCGCGCGCCTCAATTTCGCCTTCGAGCTTTGCGCGGGGCGTCAGCCGGAGCCGAAAGAAATGGCGGTGCTCTCCTCGCTCTTGCACGACGAGAACCAATTTTTTGAGAACCGCACCGCCCGCGCAGTGCAAGTCGCCACAGTGGATGTGAAGAACCCGCCCCAGGACGTCAACCTCGAGAAGGTCGCCGCGTGGACGATGGTGACACGCGTGTTGCTCAACATGGATGAAACGATTACAAAGGAGTAAAGGCTGATGAATTTTGCCGAACATTTTTGGAGCGAACGCCGCAAGCTGGTCACGCGCCGCTACTTCTTTAACCAATGCGGCGTGGGTTTGGGCGGGCTGGCCCTGGCTTCGCTGTTGCGCGGCACGAGTGCCTTCGGCGCCACGAACGCGAATCCGCTGGCACCGCATGCGCCTCAATTCCCGGCGCGGGCCAAGCGCGTCATTTACCTTTTCCAGGCCGGCGGACCGAGTCAATTAGATTTGTTCAACCATTGCCCCGGCCTGGCCAAATACGACGGCCAGCCCATTCCCAAGGAGATTGTCAAGAATCAGCGCTACGCCTTCATCAAGCCCGACGCGGCGCTCTTCGCATCACGCTTCAATTTTGCCAGGCACGGCCAGTGCGGCGCGGAATTGTCCGAGGCCCTGCCCCATCTGGCGGAGGTGGTCGATGACATCGCCATCGTCAACTCGATGACGACCACGGCGTTTAATCATGCGCCGGCTCAGATTTTTATGAACACGGGTTCGACTATTTTCGGCCGGCCCAGCATGGGGGCGTGGGTGACTTACGGCTTGGGCAGCGAATCCCAAAACCTACCTGCCTTTGTGGTGCTCAGTTCGGCCGGCGGCACCAGCGGCGGCTCCGGAAATTGGGGCGCGGGTTTCCTTCCGACCGTCTATCAAGGCGTGGCCTTCCGGCGCAGCGGCGATCCAATCTTATATCTGACAAATCCGCCCGGCATCACGCCTGCCATGCAGCGCCGCTCCCTGAATGCGCTCAAAGAATTGAACCAGGACAGGCTGGATGTGGTGGGCGACCCGGAGATCTCCACGCGCATCAACTCCTTCGAGATGGCTTATCGGATGCAGACCACTGCGCCGGAGCTGATGGACTTGACTAAGGAATCCAAACAGACGCTGGAGATGTACGGCGCAGTGCCGGGAGAAGGTTCGTTCGCCAACAATTGCCTCCTCGCCCGGCGCCTGGTAGAGCGCGGCGTGCGCTTCGTCCAACTTTTCCACGAGGCCTGGGACCATCACTCCGATGTCACGGGCGGCATCAAGAAAGAATGCGGCGCAACGGACAAACCATGCGCGGCGCTGATCAAGGACCTCAAGCAGCGTGGAATGTTGGAAGATACTCTGGTCATCTGGGGCGGGGAATTTGGCCGCACGCCAATGGTCGAAACCAACAAGGAAGCGGG
>DASYNM010000374.1:0-15190 GCA_036008545.1 Verrucomicrobiia bacterium | reverse complement strand
ATGCCGGGCGCAATCGTAATGGGCGGCGTGGTATAAGTGTCATCGGCGAGAACGGTGCCGGACCACGAGCCGTCGGTGGCGACCACCGGTTGAATCGTCGCAGCGCTGTTGGTTAACACGACCAGTGGCTGAGGATTGGTCCGCATGGAGCGGTTGAACTGGAGGCGAAGAATGAAATTGGTGGTGGCCGGAATGAGCGTGGAATAATTGGCGCTCACATTGGTCAACAGCGGCAAAATGCTGCTGCTCGCATAAACGGCCACGTATTGCAAGTTAGTTGGATCGAGGGTGGAAAAGGTCTTGCTGAAGGAACTGGAGGAACTGGCCAATGTGTTGCTGAGCGTGAATTGCTGGAATGTGTAAAGCTCAGGGGCGTTGGTGATCAAGAGCGGAGCACTGAAATTGGCCGTCTGTCCATTCGTGTAAGTGCCTGCGCCCGCCACCGTGGCCAACCCGGGTGGCGAAGTGGCTGTGGTGACAACGTGGGTCACGTTGGCCGCGGTGTAATTGGCGACGAAACTATGATTGGCGAAAACAACCGTGGACAACTCAGGAGTGGTCCCCACGATGTTTGCGCCCTCGGTCCAATTACTGAAGGAGTAACCGAAACTGGGAGTGGCCGCCAGCACGTTGGTCGCGCCGTAAGTGAAAGCGCCGGCACCGGTGACAGTTCCCGCGCTAGGCGGATTGTTGCTGGCGGTGATGGTGAAGATGGGCAGAACAAAATTGGCCACCAGATCGCGGTCTCGGATGGCGGTGAATGAATAACTCGGACTGCCGCTTTGGAAAACTCCGTTCTCCGTCCAAGAGGAGAAGCTATAAGGCAGTAACGTCGTGATGGCGGTCGCGTTGACGGTGACGTTCGCGCCCGACGCGTACGTTCCGGCCCCGGTAACTGTGCCCGCGCCCGCCGGACTGGCGACGGTGGTAATGGTGAATTCTTGTGGAGCAGTCGCCGGGGTGGCCGAGAAATTCACCACTTGATTGGCGTCGGACATCGTCACGCTCTGGCTCAAAACGGGATTGTAGCCGGCTGCGGGCAGGCCGCTGACGCCAACCACGAGCGTGGAATTCGGAACGGTGAGTTGGTAATGGCCGCTGGAATCGGTAACGGCTTGCACATCGAGGTCCGAGCCGGGTTGAAGGACCTGGACGTTGTCCACGAAGTTATCGTCGGCGTTGATGCCAGTGTTATCGGCAAACGTGAGCGTGGTAAGATTGGAAGTAGCGGTGAAAGGGATCACGACCTGCTGCCAATCCAGGTTGCCGGCGCCGCCGCTGGTTTCGCCAAAAGTGTAAAAATTCGTGCCGAGCGTTACAGCCAGACAGTTGGCGTAGCCTTGATGGCTGTAAGTGCCGTGATAGAAGATCAGATCGTAGGCCGTGCCCGTGACGGTGGGGAAGGTTTGGGTGATCCCGCCGCCGCCGGTGTTACCGGTGGGATCGAAAAATTGGTTGCCGTCCTCCGCTGGTCCTTCCCAATACAGGCTGACGAGAGCAACGTTGGCGCCGGCGCGTCCGATCACCGTCCAACCTGGAACACTCGTAGAACCCAGTCCATAAAACTCATATGCGCTGGTGCCGATCGAGGGCACCTCGAAACTGCCGTTCTGGATGAGGTTGGAACTGCTGCTAAGCGTGGCATAGACCGTGACGTTGGAAATAGGCTGATTACCCGGACCGGTGACAGAACCGCTGAGCTGAAGCGTGTTGGTGACGAAAGTGGAAGGGGTAACAACGCCAAGGCTGACACTCCCGGCGCCATACTCCAGATTCCAGCTTTGCCCGGCCGCCAGCGTTGGCAGATTCAAGTTGGCGAATGTTCCCGAATTGGAGCCGTAGAAAACGGGTTGGATGACGTCGCCGACGATGGGCGAGTAGCCGTTCAGGAAATGCAGGCTCAAGGTGCCGTCGATATTGAACGTTCCCGGAACAATAAGTTGACCGGCCAAGCTGGGCGTGGTGACTCCAAACTCAAGCGTGGCCCCGGTTTGCCCGTAGCTGGAGGAATTGATCAGATCGATCGCTCCGGACTCGATGTCGAGGGTGCCGGAATTGAGGAGGGAAACATCACTGACGGTAGTCGTGCCGAAAGTGACCGATTTGCTCAACGTGCCGTTGTTGGCGAAAATCGGAAGGCCGCCGCTGTTATTGTTGTTGATAGTATTGTCGGTTTGTATTTGCCAGAGGCCGTTATTGGTAATGAAGGAGCCGCCGTTGGCCTGGATCACGCCGCCGGACCAGGTGACGGTGCCGTTGTTGAGGAGAACGGAAGTGAGAAGGTTTTTGGCGCCGGTGGTCGTGAAATTGAGCAAGCCGTTTGTTTGAACCGTCAGCCAGCCAGAACTGATGCTGCCCGCGGCCCAATTCAATGTTCCGCTGACGATGTTGCTGCCGGTCAACGCGGAACCAGAAATCACGAGATTCGTGATGGCGCCGTTGTTCTGAAAGTTCGTGCCGAGGGCCAGGTTTCCGCCCACCAAGGCGAGGTTCGGAATCTGATCGGTCAGCAGCGTAAGCGTCCCACCGGCGAACTCGCTCAAGCCCGACCCGGCGACGACGGGAGGCGTCCCCGCAGTAAAGCTGCCGCCGCTGAGGTCGAGGTTGGCGAACTGGGCAGTCTCGAACGTTCCCCCGAGCCATCCGCCATAATTGAAATTTAAGGTGCCCCCTTCCACATCAACCAGCCCGTAATTATTAAAAGACACGCCATAGAACTCGGTCGTGTTGACCGTATTGCGGAAAGTTCCGTTGTTGGTGAAGGTGAAGTTGCCGCAGCAGTCGCCGTTCTGGAAATAACCATTGGCCGAGGCCAGCCAAAGCCCGTTGTTAATGGCGATGGTCGCGGAGTTGCCGTAGATCGCGCCGCCGCTCCAAACCACGGTGCCGTTATTGGTCAAGGCGCAACTGCCAAGGTGCAAGACCGAGCCGGCCACATTGAGCGTGGCGTTGGTGGCGATGGTGAGCGACCCGTTGGCAGATCCGGACAGGCAGGTCAGCGTGCCTGTCACGGTATAGGACCCTGAGAGAGTGGAGCCATTGAGTGTAAGCTCCGTGATTTCCCCGCCGTTCTGGAACGTCGGGCCGAGCGTCAGCGTCCCGCCGCTAAGCAGCAAGTTTGCCGGAAGGCCAGTGGCGGCCCCCAGGCTCCCTCCGGTCAACTGAATGACGCCGGATCCAGTGAGAGTGGGCAAGCTGCCGAGGGTGAACGCACCTCCAGCGAAGTTGATCTCCGCCCCTTCCGCCGCGTTATAGCTCCCGCCGAGCGCGCCCCCATAATCGAAGGCAATAGTACCGCTCTCGGCATCAACGGTTCCGTTGTTAACGAACGTAAGGTTTTGGAAGTAAGTCGTGCCAGTGCTGTTGGTCTTTTGAAAAAGGCCATTGTTGACAAACGTGGAATTGCCCTGGCCGAAAATGACCTGCGCGTCGATTTCATTCAGCCAGGTGCCGTTGTTCGTCACAGCCGAATTCGCGTCGCCTTGGATCGCTCCACCGGTCCAGATAATGTGGCCGGAGTTGACGAGCGTTGATCCGGAGACGGATTTCGTGTTGCCGCTGCTCATGGTCAAAACGCTGGTGGAGCCCACAACCAATTTCCCGTCGATGCTTCCAGCCGTCCAATTCATTGTGCCCGCGAGCGTATTGCTTCCGTACAAAGTGGAGCCGGCCAGCGTCAAATTGGTGATTATGCCAGCGTCTTGGAAGAGCGGTCCAGGCACGACCGTGCCGCCGAGCAACTGCAACACCGGCGGAACGGTGATGGCTACATCCAGAGTGCCTGCGGTCAATTCGAAAGCGCCGCTGCCAGTGAAAGCCGGCAGCACGCCGAGCGTGAAGGTGCCGCCGTTGAAATGGATTGCCCCCGCCACCTCGGCACTATAAGTCCCGGCCAGCGTGCCGCCGTTATTAAAATTGATCGACCCTATTTCCGCATCGACGGTCCCGTTATTGACAAACGCCTGGTTACCGATGCTGAAGGTATACCCCGAAGACGCGATGCGGAGAATACCGTTGTTGACGAACAGAGCGTTCCCCAGGTTCACGCCAACGCCGGATTGGGACAGCCATAGACCGTTGTTGGTGACCGTGTCGCCCGCATTGCCGCCAATGCTGCCGCCGGGCCAGTTCACGGTGCCATTATTGACGAGCGAACCGTTAACCGTGACGTTGCCCGAGATCGTCAGCACAGAGTTGCTCGCCATGGTCAGCGAGCCAGAAACCGTGCCGCCGGTCCAGAGAGCGGTGTTGGTGACAGTCAGGAGCGACGTTCCTCCCAGCGTGCCGCTGGTCAAAGTGAAATTATTGATACTGACATTATTGACGAGGCTGATCGTGCCGCCATTGGCCAGGGTCACGTTGTCAAGCACTCCGGGAATGCCGTTGGGATTCCAATTGCCCGCCGTGAACCAATCGCCCGAGACAGCCCCCGTCCAGGTGTAGTTGGTGGTCTGCGCGTGGTTGTAATAGACCGTGATGTTAACCGGCGCGGAAGTGGCAACCGCGCCGGCGGCGTCGATGGCCAGAGCGCTCAAGGCATAGGTTCCAGGCTGGACGGAATTCCAGGTGAAGGTGTAAGGAGAACTGGTCGCCTGGCCGAGGAGATTGGTGCCCTGATAGAATTGGATGGAGCTGATGGCCGCGTAAGGATCAGTGGCCGTGGCGGTAATGCCGATGTTGACCGGGATAACGAACGACTGATTGTTGGTGGGGCTGGTGATGGTGACATTTTGCGGTGTGTCGAGATTTGTCAACAAGAGTGTGGTGGCACTGGCCCCGACCGCCAGCTTCCATGAGGCTCCATCGGTGGGCAAATTAGTGCTGGCAAAAGCTCCGCTGGAAGAGGCATAGCTGAGCAGCGTGAAAGAATTGCTCAAGCCCAAAATGTAACCATTGTTCAGATGAACGCTCAAATTGCCCGCCAGTGGCGCGGCGCCGGAGAAGGTCATTTGGCCGTTGAGGCCCGCACCGTCGATGCCCAGTTCCCACGTGCCGCCCGTTTGGTTGAAGGTGTTATTAAAGTAAATCTGGCCAATTTCCGTGTCGATCACTCCCGTGTTATCCATCACCAAATCAAAGGTGGTCGTGCCGGTCGTGGGTGATTTGCGGACCAGGCCGGCATTGTTGAAGTATTCGCTGCCATAATAATCCAGGTAGGTCGAATCGCACTCGATGTTGAAGGTCGCCCCAGCCAGATTGTAGACGCCTAGACTGGCATAGACACGCGGATTCCCGCCCGTCCAATTGATGGTCCCGGCATTGGTCAGCCAGTTTTGCATCAGCATCTGGTTGGCCGTCAGGTTCAGCACGGCATTGCTGGGAATGTAGAGCGGATAGTAGCAAGTGCCCCCTGCCCAGTTGAGAGTCGCTCCGGGCATGACCGTGATCTGCGCGTTGACATTGCCGTTCCAAGTCAAACTCGCGTTGCTGGCCACCACCAAGGGACCGTTGATGTTGCCGTTGATTGTCAGTGTGCCTGTGACCAGGTTGGAACTGCCCAGGCTCGCGCCATTCAAAGTCACGTTGGTGATGGACCCGCCTTGAAAACCGGATGGCAAATCAATCACGCCGCCCAGCATGGCCAGATTGGTAATCAGGCTATTGGTCAAAGTGAGCGTTCCGCCGGTGATTTCATAACTGCCGGCCCCGTTCAAAAGCATGGGCGGAACGATAGTGAAGGTCCCGCCATTGAAGTCCACGGCACCGCCTTCGGCAGCCGTGTAAGCACCGGCCAATATGCCCCCGTCATTGAACGTCATGCTGGCGTTGGACTCGCACTGATAAATACCGGTGGCGCTGTTAGTGGCTTCGTTGTTAAAATAGATCGCGCCGTCCTGAACATCCACCACCCCGGTGTTGTCCATCACCAAATCAAAGGTGGTTGCGCCAGTCGTGAGTAATTTGCGCACCAAGCCGGCATTGCTGAAGAATTCGCCGCCGTAATAATCCACGTAGGTCTGGTCGCACTCGATGTTAAAGGTCGCCCCAGCCAAATTGTAAACGCCCAGACTGGCATAGACGCGAGGGTTCCCTCCCGTCCAATTGATGGTCCCGGCGTTGGTCAGCCAGTTTTGCATCAACATAGAATTGGCCATGAAGTTGAGCACGGCATTGCTGGGAATATATAAGGGATAGTAACAGGTGCCCCCTTCCCAGTTGAGCGTCGCTCCCGGCATGACCGTAATCTGCGCGTTAACATTGCCGTTCCACGTCAAACTCGCGTTGCTGGCCACCACCAGTGGGCCGTCGATGTTGCCGTTGATTGTCAGCGCGCCTGTGACCAGGTTGGAATTGCCCAGGCTCGCGCCGTTCAAAGTCACGTTGGTAATGGACCCGCCCTGAAAACCGGACGGCAAGTTAATCACGCCGCCCAGCATGGCCAGATTGGTGATGAGGCTGTTGGTCAAGGTCAATGTGCCGCCGGTGATTTCATAACCGCCGGCTCCGTTCAAAAGCAAGGGCGGCACAATGGTGAAAGTGCCGCCGCTAAAGTCAACGGAACCACCCTCGGCAGCGGTGTAGGCTCCGGCCAAGATGCCTCCGTCATCGAAGGTCATGCTGGCGTTGGACTCGCACTGATAAATCCCGGTGGCGCTGTTGGTGGCTTCGTTGGAAAAATAGATCGCGCCTTCCTGAATATCCACCACACCGGTGTTTTCCATCACCAGATCAAAGGTGGTCGTGCCCGTCGTGGGCGAATTAAGCGTGGGCAATTTGCGCACCAAGCCGGCATTGCTGAAAAACTCGCCGCCGTAATAATCCACGTAGGTCTGGTCGCACTCGATGTTGAAGATCGCTCCGGCTAGGTTATAGACGCCCAGACTGGCATAGACCCGCGGATTCCCTCCTGTCCAATTGATGGTCCCGGCGTTGGTCAGCCAGTTTTGCATCAGCATCGAATTGGCCGTGAAGTTGAGCACGGCATTGCTGGGAATATACAGGGGATAGTAGCAGGTGCCCCCTTCCCAGTTGAGTGTCGCTCCCGGCATGACCGTGATCTGCGCGTTGACGTTGCCGTTCCACGTCAAACTCGCGTTGCTGGCCACCACCAGCGGCGCATTGATGTTGCCGACACCTGTGAGCGTCCCGGTCACAAGGTTCGATGTATTGAGGTTCAGCCCGTTCAACGCCAAATCGGTGATGGTTCCGCCTTCGAAGGCAGGTCCAGTAAAGATCGTGCCGCTTTCCATTTGAAGGTTGGGAATGGGCGCGTTGAGCAAAGTCAGCGAGGTGGAACCAGTCATGAAGTAACCGCCGGGCCCGGTGAAAGAAAGTGCATCAGTTTGCGTGAAGGTCCCGCCGGACAAATCGACCACTGCCTGCGCGCCAGCCGTGAATGTCCCCGCCAACAAACCGCCGTTGCCCAGATTCAGCGTGGTGCCGTTGGCTGCGATGATTTGGCCGCCAAACGAGCCGGAACCGAAATCGAGCGTGCCTGTCAGCACATCCACCGTGCCGATATTGGTGAAACTCATACTGATGGTGGTAGTGCTCCCGCTGAGGGACTTGCGCAGGAGACCAGCGTTATCCAGCCAGCCGATTTGGTTGCCGTTGGGCGAGTAGAGCGTCTGATTGCACTCAACGTCCACGATAGCGTTGGTGAGGTTATTGATGCTGCCATCCAGGCCGGTATCATTGTAGAGGCGCCAATTGCCCGAACCACTCCAAACGATATGCCCGGCATTGGTCAATGCAGCGTATTGATAAACGTCCACATAACCATCGAGGTAAAGCACGGCGTTGGAGGCGACATTGAAGACGCCCGTGATCTCGCCAGACTGCCAGTGCATGGTGCCGGTGAGCAAATTGGTTCCAGTGAGCGTGCAGCCGGTGAGGGTAAAGTTGGTGATCGTTCCGCCTTGGAAGTTAGCGCCCAGGGACACGGTGCCGCCGTTCAATTCAAGATTGGGGATGGTGTTGTTGGTTAGAGTCAACGAGCCGCCGGTCAGGATGTTGGCGCCTGGCCCAGTGAAATCGAGGCCGGAGCCATAGGTAAAAGCGCCGCCGCTGAGGAGGATCTGTCCATTGGTGGCGGCGTTGTTGGTCCCATCCAAATAACCACCATTGGAAATATTCAAGATCGCCCCACTTGCCACCTGGACCGACCCAAGGAATTGTCCGCCGCCGTTTAAATTGATCGTGCCGGTTTCGACGTTCACCGTTCCTGTATTGTCGAACAGTAGGCCGGAGAAAGTGGTGGTCCCTGTCGTGGGCGATTTGGTGAAAATGCCTCGATTATAAAAAACGGGCGCGTTGCCGCTTCCGTTGTAGATCCCATCGTCCGTTTCAGCCAGCCACGAGCCGTTGTTGGTAACGACGGTGCTTTGGTTGAAATAGATGGTGCCGCCGTCCCAAGCCAGGGTGCCATTGTTGACGAGCGTCGATCCGTAAAGCGTCTTGCTCCCGGTGGTGACGAAGTTGAGAGTGGCGTTGGTAGCGACCGTGATCGCGCCGGTGAGTGCCAGGTTTGTCATGAAACAGGAAGCGCCATGCGCAACGGTCAAGGCGCCGTTAATGGTGCCGCTGAGGTTGAACACACCGGTGACCGTATTGGTGCCCGTCAGCGTGGCGCCGACCATGGTCAGATTCGTGATGGAACCACCTTGGAAAGTAGGGGATAGCGTGATCGTGCCGCCAGCGATCGCAACATTGGTAATAGTATTGTTTGTCAACGTGATGGCGCCGCCGGTCTGCTGGCTGGCGCCGGGGGTGGTGAAATCAACATTCGGGCCGTAAGTGAACGTGCCGCCGGTGAGCTGGAATTGAGCGCCTCTCGCTGCCGTAAACGTGCCATTTAGGAAACCGCCGCCGGACAACGTCACGGTCGTGTTGGAGGCGGCTAGAAATGTTCCCCCAAGGCTTCCCCCCGCGGACAGCGTGAGCTCGCCGCTGTTGATGTTCACTGTCCCGCTATTGTCCAAAAGGAGGCCAATCAGGGAAGTGTTCCCTGTCGTAGGCGCCTTGGAGAACGTGCCATTATTGTAGAACGTCGGGGTGCCGCCGCCGGTGTTGTAAAGCACATCGTCCGTCTCCGCCAACCACGAACCGTTGTTGGTTATTATCGTGGACGAGTTGCAATAAAGTGTGCCGCCGTCCCAAATCGCCGTGCCGTTGTTGACCACTGTCGCGCCATCCATGAAAAGGTTTCCGCCGGGATAATTCAAATTCATCGTGGCGCTGCCGGCCACTGTCAAATTTCCCGTAAGGCTGCCGCCGGTCCAATCAAACAAATTGGATACCGTCAAGCCCGCGGTGGCGTTCAACGTGCCGTTGCTGCCCAAGGCGACCGAACTGACAATAGCGGCAGTGCTGATCACCGGTGAACCGCTGAGGATGACGGCCGTGTCCAGCGAGCCTGGGGTACCTTGGGGACTCCAATTCGTAGGATTAGACCAAGCGCTGGAAGCCGCTCCGGTCCAGTTGTAAACTGTCCCAATGGCGTTGGTGACCGTGGCTTTTAGCCCCGTGCCCAAATTTTCAAACGATCCATTGTGACACCCGACCACGAAATCCAGCGTTTGACCCGAGTTCAAAGCCGTCGCGAACGTGAAGGGGTATTGCGAATTGTAGGATCCGCCGGACGTCAACACGTGAAAATTGGTGGTGGTCCCACTTAGGAGAATGGTCAGGTCATGCGCCTGAGTGCCCGTGTCCTGGAGGCGGAACAATCCGTTGACCTGATAATTTCCGTTGCTGGGTGCTGTAAAGCGGGCCATTACAGCATAGCTTTGCGGGTCGAGATGCAAAGTGTCGGGATAGAAAACGACGGTGCTGAGAGTGAAGGGACTGCTGTAATCCTTGTCAATCGTGGCGAGGTCCGGCAATGAGAGGCCATTATCCCAGCCGACCGCCGCCCTGCTTTGGTATTCAGCCGGGGTGGTGGCCAGTTGGAAGGTATTCCCCGTGACTGTAGCCCAACCGTAACTCCAGACCCCGTTCGGGTTGGCATTAGTGCTGAAATCGCCCACCACGTCCGAAGCCTTGACGGGCGAGCCAACCAGCAGACAAAAGAAGAAAATGATCCATCCAAAGTCGCACACACCAAATTGGCGGCTTAAGACTCGGGCTGAAATCGTTTCCCGCGACATTACAGCACGTCAGCCTATCGAGTGTGCGTAACGGTGTCAACCGAAAATCTTCTTTTTTTTGGTTGGCCGCCGTATTAAGTGTTTTGGCCTGGCTGGCCTTGGCGTCCGATAATTAACTCACGCCCTGCTGAAAGGGAGCACGAATCCATCGAAGACTTTGGCGGTGGCTGCCGGGTTGCCCTCTAATAGGCGCCTCGGAGAATCAGCGGGCATTTTCGGATTCGTTTCCTGTAAATACTTGAAAAAGATGGTCGGGGCGGTGGGATTTGAACCCACGACCTCTTGGTCCCGAACCAAGCGCGCTACCAAGCTACGCTACGCCCCGACTCTATCACTATCAAGCACTTGCGAGAATCCTATCGTCCCCATTGCGGAGAAAACCCCGATCGGCTCGAATCAACGGGAGCATAGTGCGCATCGACCCGCCAGGAAGGCAAGCAGTTTCGTCGATCTTTAATTTTCCTTTAAGCTTCCGGCGGGCGGCTCAACTCCAGCTTCAGCGCTTTGAGGGAGAGACGAATATCCATGATGAACGTGATCAGCGACACCACCAGCGAGATCAGGCAACAAATAAAAATCAGACTGATGGTGAGGGCCGATTCCAACTTCATCAATGCTGTAAAGAACAACGACAGGATGAGCAGCGCGGCGAACAGCGCGCTCAGGGCGCCCATGATAATGGAAAGTTGAATCAGGCGCGCCCGCCGATAAATCACCTCCACCTGGTTTGCCAGACGTTGACGATCAGCGGCCGTAGCCTCGCGCATTTGATGATGGATTTGCCGGGTCCGATCCACGGCGCGGCCGAATCGGTTAGTCAGGGTAAGCAGCAGCAACCCCACACCGGAAATCAAGATCACCGGCGCAATCGCGATTTGCAGCACCGGAATAAGTTCAGTCAGGGAGGTGGCTGCCATAATCGCAAGTCAATCGCCGGGTCAGGTAACGAAAGGCAATCCGGCCGCACCCAAACCGCAAGAATAAGCGCGCAATCCCCACAAGTCCGATGATGGTATGAGAAGGACTACCGTTTTTTCAACCGGTATCGAGGCCGCCATTCGGACCCGCAGGCACACTCCCCCTGCTCCCTCATTTAGCCGCGAGGGACACCTTTAGCTCAAGAATCCAAGCGCCACGGAAGGTACGGAGGCCCGCCGCCTCCACCGTTGGTCGAGGCGCTCGGTACTGGGAAGGCTATCTTCCCTTGCCGCCCTTGCCTTTGCTCTTGGAGGCCAGCCGGTAGGTCAATGTCTTGTTTCGGCGTACGGAGCCTGAGTACTTGCGCGCCCATTCGCGATTGGCGATGGCGTGTTTCAAACAATGCCACGCCGTCACCTTCGGTTCACCGCAAATGACGCATCGCCCTTCTTTGGCCCGGCGAAGCTGCCATTTTTGCTGCCGCGAAATCGGCAGTTCTGTGAACTCATCCACTATTTTCTTGCGCGTATAGTCGCCCTTTTTTTTCTTTTGTCCTTTTTTCATAGTTTGACAGTAAAATTGCATCCCTTTCCGTCCGACTTTTCCTTCCCGGTTGTGGCTCAGGGATATGAAAAGTAAGGCCGCCCGCGGAAAAAGAAAAGAAGAAAATGGCCCTGTCGCAAAGAATTTTTCGGCGCCCCCCGCCGACCAGCCCGGAAACCCCGGTGAAATAGCCTTGAAAAGCCTTGTTCTGACACCAGTCTCTGATTTCAATGGCGGCAAAGTGAAATTTCCTGGTTTCATCGCGGGGCTGGCGGGGGTGTTGTGGCTGCCTCTGGCGGTGAAAGCGGTCCCCGAAAACTTGTTCAATCCCCAGTTAGAGGAGCAGGAGGCGCGTTTTTATGCCATCCAGACTGTTCCGGTTCCCACCAACATCGTCCTCGAACCCGGCGGCATGGCCTTTGCGCCGGATGGCGCGCTCTTCGTCTGCACTCGCCGCGGCGAAGTCTGGTCGATGCGCGACAACCGTTGGAAGCGTTTCGCCTCCGGCCTCGACGAGCCGTTGGGACTGTTGATGGTCCACTCTAATGAATTGATCGTGGCTCAACGCTCCGAGTTGACGCGCTTGACAGACACCAATAACGACGGCGCGGCCGATTGCTTTGACACGATCTCGGCGGCTTGGAATTACACGGGGCATCAATACGAATTTACATTTGGGCCGGTACGCGACCGCGAAGGCAACTTGTTTTGCGCTCTGACCTGTTGGTTTTTTCCCAACAAGTATTATGCCGAACCGCCCTATATCGGCTGGGAGCTGGAGCCACCGCCCGGCTACCAGCCCAACACGCGTCCGCAATGGCGCGGCTGGTGTTTTGAAATCACACCCAAGGGCGAATTCGTTCCGTGGGCTTCTGGATTTCGTTCGCCCAATGGTCTCCTGATGACGCCCGACGGCGATTTGCTTATCATGGAAAACCAGGGCGAATACATTGGTTCCGACCAGCTCAACCATGTTCACAAGGGCGATTTTGTCGGCCAGCCAACCTCGATGTTCTGGGGTCCCGGTATGGTGGACGATCCGTTTGCCGTCCCGTTGGAGGAATTGGATGCCCGGCGCGCGCCGCCCATTTTGATTTTTCCGTATGACTTGATGGGCCGCTCCGCCTCGGAACCGGTTCTCGATTTGACAGGCGGAAGATTCGGCCCATTCGCCGGAGACATGTTTGTCGGCGATGTAAGCCAGTCGCGCGTGATGCGGGCCACGTTGCAAAAAGTTGGAGGCGATTACCAGGGCGCTTGCTATCCGTTCAAGCGCGGATTTGCCTCGGGCTGCAATCGCGCGGTCTTCGCCCCCGACGGCAGCTTGTGGATCGGAGAAACGAGCCGCGGATGGGGTTCGGTGGGTGGACGACCGCAGGGATTGGAACGATTGGTTTGGCGGGGCGAAATCCCTTTTGAGATCGCGAAAATGGAACTGACGCAGTCGGGTTTTGAGTTGACCTTCACCAAGCCCGTCGATGTCGCCAGCGCCAGTTCGCCCAAGGCCTACCTATTCCGCCATGATTATTATAAATATGACCGCGCTTATTTCGCTCCGATTGTGGGTGCCGGTGTTGATGAGATCACGTCCGTAAAGGTTTCCGGCGATGGCAGGAAAGTGGCTGTGGAGTTGTCGGGCTTGATACCGGAGCGCATCTACCAAGTGGATTTGCAGGGCATCAAAGCCGCCGACGGCAGTGAACTCCTTCACTCGAGCGCCTATTACACCCTCAACCACTTGGTCACGAACCGTTGAGAACCTTGCTCCATTTTTGTGGCGTAGCGTTGCTGCTGGAAGCGAACCTGGCCTCGACCCTGGCCCAAAACGCCGTGCAACCCACCAGCCCCGGTTTTGTCTGCAAGGCCACCGACGGCGAACGGACGGTCACATTTGTCATGCCGACTGGAAATTTCACCCTCCAGCCGGACCAGTCTATTCATCCTCAATTGAAGCCGTCGTTCAAAGCGGAATGGGACGGCTTCCTGACCATCGACCGCCCGGGCCAGTATTCCTTGTTCTTGACCGATGGGAAAAAAGTCACTGGGCATCAACAGGTCAAGGTCGATGCCGGCTTGATGCCGGTCCACTTCAGTTTCGAGCGCAAACCGGGCCAGGCGCAACAGCAGTTGTGGTGGCAATCGGAATTCTTTCGTGAGGAACCCATTCCCTGGGACGCTTGCGTCCATCGTGAAACTCCCGCCGATGCAGACAGTGCCAACAAGATCACCCGTGGCCGGGAGTTGGTCGAGAATCTCAATTGCGTCGCCTGCCACAAAACGGACAAGGCGTTTGTGCGCGGCCGCACGGCGCCGATTTTGACTGGTGTCGGCTCGCGCCTCAAGCCGGCGTGGATTTTCAAATGGCTGGAAAACCCGCAACATTTCCGCGCCACGGCCGTCATGCCGTCATGGTCGCTCACCGAGCAGGATCGCGCCGATCTCACCGCCTACTTGACGGCACAAAAATCGAGCGCCGTCAGCGCAGCGTTGCCGTCGGCAGCGTCCGAGCGCGAGGGCAAGGAGTTGTTCGCAAAATTCGCGTGTGCGGGCTGCCACAGCGACGAGAAAGCGCCCCTGGCCGCCCTCGGTTCCAAAATGGACCCGGCGGCGTTGGCGGAGTATTTGCAAAATCCGCTGGCGATCGATCCCAGTGGAAGGATGCCCGGCCAATTCATGACGAACAACGAGGCGGCCAGCCTGGCGGTTTACCTCACTGCCTCAAAGAATACCGCGTTCCAGACTGCACCCCCGTCCGGCGATGCCGCGCACGGTAAGGAGTTGATTACGACCCGCGGCTGCCTGAACTGTCACGCTCTGGAGGAGGCCGGGGGCAGGATGGAATCAAAATTGACCGCACCGCCGCTGGCCGCGCTGCACGGCGGCGGCTGCCTGGCGGACAATCCGGGCGCCAACGTTCCTCATTTCGACTTGACTCCAGCGCAGCGGGAGAGCTTGCGCGCCTTTTTGCAAAGTCCCGACGTGAGCGAGGCGCCAATACAGGATTTCCAGCGGAAGATCGACCAGTTCAATTGCATCGCCTGCCACGCGCTGCACGGTCCCTCTGAGTTGAGTTTTCCGCCCAACCAAGCGCCTCCTTCATTGGTGGACGCCGGAAACAAACTGCGCCGCAGTTGGATCGAGGCGGTCATGACCGGCAAGCGCGGACGTCCCTGGCTCGCCGCCCGCATGCCTGATTACGGACGCGACAACATCGCCTTTTTCTTCGATGGATTTGCCCAGCAATCCGGAGCGGAATTGGGCGAAGGCGTGCGCCTGACTAACTTGCGCGTCGATATGGTTAGCGATGGGATGGACTTGATCGGCACCGACACCGGCGGGTTGTCGTGCATCACCTGCCACGACTTTCGAGGCGTGCCCGCCGGCGCCGAGACGCGCGGGCCGGATCTGACGGAAATCGACGACCAGGTTCGGACGGATTGGGCCTTCCGCTTTTTGATCCAGCCCAGCCGCATCCTGCACGGCACGGTCATGCCGGACTTTTTCGTCGGCAAACCGGAGTGGATGGTGGGACGTGATCTGAACCGGTTGATGCAGGCGCTTTCCATGGGATCCAAAATGCCCGTGCCATCCGGGTGGCGGCAGGACCCGCTGGCCTATGTCATCGAGGTCACCAACGAACC
>DASYNM010000373.1:0-29762 GCA_036008545.1 Verrucomicrobiia bacterium | reverse complement strand
AGCCATGCGCGTCGGAGCGTTGCTGGCAGCCATTGGATGCTCCTCGGTCTTGATGGCCACCGTCCTGGTCACCATCGCCCCCGTGATGACGCCGCAGGCAAAAATGACCATCGTCGCCAGGATGACTTTCCAAGGGCTCACCAGGAATCCTCGATGTGATCGCTCATCGGGGCGAAAACAGCGGCTTCAAATTCCTGGGAAAAATTGTCGGCATTGTCCGGATTCGGACGGCTGCTATAGGCCCAAAACCCGCATACAACCGTGATGGCAATACAGGACAAGGCTGCCTGCCAGAGGGGACGGCACCACAAGTCCCAAATATCGACGGCGGGACGCCTGACGAGATGGCTCAGAATCCGCTTCTCAAAAGCGTACGGAACTTGTTCGCCGGGAGGATGTTTCCGCGCGGCGGCGATCAATTTAGCCTGCAACTCATTCACGTTCATAACGCAATAATTCAGACGCCCATGGCTGTCATGGGGTTACAAATACTTGTCTTTGGTTATCCAGGTCAAAACCTTCTTCATTTCCGCCCGTGCTCGAAACGCCCGCACCTTGACCAACGCCACGGACCACCCCATGAGCACGGCAATTTCCTTCACGGACTTGTCCTCTATTTCCAGAAGCGTGATGATGAGTCGCGCCGGCGGCGAAAGGTGCGACAACACCTTTTCAACCAATTCACGCGCCGCATCCGCGTTCTCGCTCGCGCGGTCAGGCTCGACTACGAAACGATCCAACCAATCGCTTTCCGATTCGCTCAATTCGGTGAAGGACGTTTCGCGATTACGCTGATGGGCGCGGAGGAAATCGTAGCAGGTCCGCACCGCCAGCCGCATGAGCCAATGCTCGAAGGGCGCCTCACCGCGAAAACCATCCAGCTTTTGAAAGGCTTTGATGAAGACTTCCTGCACGATGTCCTCGACCTCGCTTTCCCGCCGGGCGTAGCGCCGGGCGGTGGCAAAAATGCGGCCCTGATATTTCTTGACCAGCGGCTCAAAACTGGCGGGGTCGCCGTGGCGCGCCGCGGCAACCAACTCCGCATCCGTTTGCTCCATTGGTCCAATTTGCCAGCAAAACGCCGGCAAAAAAAGCAGAACATTTCCGGCCGCAAGCGCGACAATTCAACCGTACCTCCGCCACCGATTCTCGTACTTTGACCCTTGCCGTCCGGACTCGCCTTCCGTAGCATTTCGCCTCAGTGAAAACATTTCTAAGTTTTTTCGTTGCTGGAACGCTTTTGCTAAGCGCTGAAGCCGCGCATGCTCAATACACCACTGGCATTGAAGTGGTGGTGAATAATGCCGTCATCACCAAGGGAGAGGTCGAGGCCAGGGTGGGGCCCTCCGCCGAGAACTACTACAACAGGTACCGCAATGATCCGAAGACTTACGAACAGGAAGTGCATAAGTTGACCGACCAGGAAATCGAGCGAATGATCGAAGAGAAGCTGATCCTGCATGATTTCATCAGCTCCGGCTACCTCACCAATCTGCTTGAGGCGTATGTTAACGACCGGATCAACGATTACATTGTGAGGAATGATTACGGCGACCGCGCCGTTCTCATTCGCACCCTCCACGCCGAAGGGAAGACGTATGAAGCGTTCCAGCGTGAGCAGCGGGACGAATTCATCATCGGCCTGATGATCAACATGAATAGTTCCAGCCGCAAGATTCTCATCTCCCCGCTCAAGGTCGATCAGTACTACCAGTCGCACAAGGACGAATTCAAGATGGATGACCAGGTCAAAATGCGCATGATCGTTCTGCCTCAGTCTCCTGACAGCCCCCCCGGCACGGCCAAGAGACTCGCAGAGGAGATTTTGGCGAAAATTGACTCCGGCGTCCCCTTTTCCGAGATGGCGCAGGTTTATTCCGCCGGCGCGGAACGCGCGAAGGGCGGCGATCGCGATTGGGTCGATCGCAGTGACTCTGGCCTCAGGCGGGAATTGGCCAACGTCGCTTTTGCCCTCAAGCCTGGAGAGCACAGCGGCGTCATCGAAACGCCCGATGCCTGCTTCCTGCTGAAGGTCGATGACGTCAGGCTGGCCCACATCAAGCCTTTGAGCGAAGTCCGCTTTGACATCGAGCGCACGCTCCGCACCGACGAGAATAACCGCTTGAAAAACCTTTGGATTCAACGGCTCAGACGCAAATCGTTCGTCAGTTTTTATTGATGACTGGGTGGATCGCCATTTCGCTGGGAGATGTCACAGGCATCGGGCCTGAAGTCACGCTCAAGGCGCTGGCGGCGGAGGCGGAACAGGACGATACACGCTATTTGTTGATCGGCGATAGCGGCTACACAGCGGCCCTCTACGAAGAGCTTGGATTGCAGTTGCCTTTGCAGCCGTTCTCGGAATTCAGCGCGGCCGGCCGTTTCTTTGTGCATAATCCGCTGCACGAACCGCTGCCGCCCGGGTTGGAGCCGGGATCGCCCGCCGCCGCCCGCGCCGCCGTGGCCTGGCTGACCGATGGCGCCCAACGCTGCCTGAGCCACGAGACTGACGCTTTGGTCACGGCGCCATTGAACAAGGCCGCCATCGTTCATAGCGGCCAGCCGTTCATAGGGCAAACCGAGTTTCTTTCCGCGTTGGCCGGGACGGATCGCACCATCATGATGCTGCTGGGTGACGACGAGCGCGGACGCTGGCTCCGAGTCGCGCTGGCCACGACCCATCTGCCGCTTAAGCTGGTCGTAGAGCAATTGAGCGCGGCCAAAATCGCGCTGGCCATCGAACTGGCCGCCAAGGCCTGTGAGGACCTCGGCTTGTCCCGAAGCCGCGTGGGCGTTTGCGGTCTTAATCCCCACGCCGGCGAAGGTGGTGAATTTGGCCGTGAGGAAATCGACCTCATCCAGCCGGTGGTCGCGTCGATGAAAAAAAAAGGTCTGGACGTTCTGGGGCCGCTGCCGGCCGACACGCTCTTCTATCACGCTCACCGAGGCGATTATGACGCAGTGGTCGCGATGTATCATGACCAGGGCTTGGGGCCGCTGAAAATTGTCGCCTTCGAGAATGGCGTCAATTGGACTCTCGGCTTGCCCTTCATTCGCACCTCGCCCGATCACGGCACAGCTTACGATATCGCCGGTAAGCGGCTGGCCAATCCCTCCAGTATGCGCGCCGCTATTCGCCTGGCCAAACAACTGGCCCGGCAAGGGGGCAAACCCCAGTTGTCGTGACCTCCGCCATCATCGTGGCCGCCGGCCAAAGCACGCGCATGGGGCCGAATACGGACAAGCTGTTTCTGCCGGTGGCTGGGCGCCCGTTGCTGGCCCACACCTGGGAACGCTTCGACAGCGCGTTGTGCATCGATGAGATCGTTCTGGTGGTGCGCGACGGCATGCAAGGCGCGTTGGCGGAAATCGCCGACACGAGCGAATTCACCAAGACGTTTCGCTTTGTTGTAGGTGGCAAGCAAAGGCAGGACTCCGTCTGGAACGGGTTGGCAGCGCTCTCGCCGGCGGCTCAAATCGTCGCCATCCAGGATGCGGCCCGACCCTGCACCAGCCTGACCTTGATTGAGGCCACGATCACGGCGGCTCGGGAGGTTGGCGCGGCCGTGGCCGCCCAGCCGGTTTCGGACACGATCAAGTGGTCTGACGACGGACTGTCCGTTGCACGGCACTTGGACAGGTCGCGGTTGTGGGCCGTGCAAACGCCGCAGAGCTTTCGTGTCGAGATTATTCGCCGCGCCTTGCAAGCGGTGCGGGAACAAGGACTGGAAGTGACCGACGACACCGCCGCGTGCGAGATCATCGGCCAGCCCGTCAAATTGGTGCATGTGCCGGGACCAAATCCCAAAGTCACTCTGCCAGAAGACGTGGCTTACGTGGAAATGTTGCTCAAGATCAAGAGCCAGGGAGAATAGTGGTCGGGCCTGTTCGCGATTTTTCCTAATCGTAATCTTGATCCTAATCTTAATCCGCCGCCCTGTTTGGGAAAGAGATTGAGATTAGGATTACGATTAAGATTAAGAGAGGCCTGCAGGCGAAACGCACACTTGTCACAAGGGACGCCCTTGCCAATTGCGCCGACGCGAATTATATTTCCAACCAGTTGTTATAGAGCATTATGAATCGCCGCATCTTCTATGGGTTTTTGGTGACTGCGCTGGGTGTCAATCTATTCTTTGGAGCGCAAATCTATTTCTATTCCGCTCACGCTTCGCAAAAGGACGATCCTTACGAAAACTACAAGCTCCTGGCCGATGTTCTGGAAAAGGTGCGCCAGGAATATGTGGATGGCGATAAGCTGACTTACCAGGACCTCATCCACGGCGCCCTCAAAGGCATGCTCAACAGCCTGGACCCGCACAGCGAATTCATGGACCCGGAAAAATTCGACGAATTGAAAAAGGAAACCGAGGGCGAATTCGGCGGCGTGGGCATCGTGGTGGAGATGAAAGACAAAGTGCTCACCGTCCTCACGCCGATGGAAGATAGCCCGGGCTATCGGGCTGGCATCATGCCGCAGGACCAGATTATCAAGATCGACGGCAAGAGCGCTTCTCATTACGATTTTGATGACGCAGTCAAAGAGTTGCACGGTGAACCAGGCACTACCGTTCGCCTCACCATTCGCCGCCCCTCCACCGGAGTGGTCAAGGAGTTTGCCCTGCAACGCGCCGTCATCAAGGTCGATACCGTTAAGGACATCGATGACGAGGAGCAATTTCCAGTGGGGCCGGACGGCATCGGCTACGTACGCCTGACACAGTTCGGCGAGAAAACCTCCGACGAACTGGACGTGGCGCTCAAGAAACTCAGCGAGCAAGGATTGAAAGCGCTCATACTCGATTTGCGCGAGAACCCGGGCGGGTTGCTGGAACAGGCTGGGCAGGTCTGCGAAAAGTTTCTGCCGCGCGGGGAGTTGATCGTTTCCACCGAAGGGCGCGGGCCGGTGGCGCGTTCGGAATACCGGGCCAACGGGCACGGCAAGCGGATTGACTTGCCGATGGTCGTCCTAGTCAACGGCAATAGCGCCAGCGCCTCCGAGATCGTGGCCGGCTGCCTGCAGGACCTCCAACCCATCACGCACGCCATTATTATCGGCGAACAAACGTTTGGCAAAGGTTCCGTGCAAAGCATCCTGCCGCTTACCGACGGCTCCGCCATACGTTTGACTACGGCCAAATATTACACCCCCAGCCACAAAGTCATCCATCAACACGGCATCACCCCGGATATTGTCGTCCCCATGTCCGCGGAAGATGAAGAGAATTGGCGTTACAAGCACTACCCGGGCGCCATGCAAGCCCTCGATCCCAAAGAGCGCGAGCAAGTGGCCGCCGTGCGCGATCGGCAATTGGACCGCGCGATGGATGTGCTTAAGGGCATTCTTCTTTATGCCCAACGCAGCCCCGCGCCCTCGCGCGTCGCGGCCGCCTTCCGGCCAGCGCAGTAAGGTGTAGTCATGACAAAAGTTGCCGATATACATTCTTGCGGCACATTTGATGCTGACTTTATGACCGGATGCGGCGGCGAGGCACATTGGGCGCACTTCGGTTTTTGGTCGAGTTGGCGAGTTAGAATGTGACACGAGCTGTCCACTTTGCGGGCAGCTAGGCCGACTTGAACGCCGCGGAAACGCAATAATAGTAAAAATCGGGCGGCCCGCCTGGCGGGTTGTGGTGTCCCTACCGGGAAACTGTGTAGGAGAGTAAGAAGCGCGCTGGAATATTTTGGTTACGCGAGACTGCTTGCATCGGAACGGCCCTGACTATAAGTTCCAACAGGCTGATGTCAAAGAAACATAAAATATTGTTGCTGGATGACGATGAGCAAATGCTGGAGATATACCAGGAATTGCTCCGGCAATTGCCGAGCCAGCCGGAGGTGCATGTCTCCAATTCAGGCGCGCGCGCCATTGCCTTGCTGGAATCGGAACCTTTCACCCTGCTGATCACCGATCTGCGCATGCCCAAGATGGACGGCCTCCAGGTGCTGGCCATCGTCCGGCGCAAGTATCCCCATCTGCGCATCATCGTCTTGACAGGCGTGCTTGATGAAGAATACCGCTCGCGCGCCTATGCCGAGGGCGTGGACATGTTCTGGCAAAAGGCCGGCAGCGCCGAGGAATTTCAATTGCTCCGGGATTGCGTCGAGTCGTTCCTGGACCGCGAAGTCCACAGCGAAGGCGGCTTCCGCGGCATGCAAAGCAAGAGCCTGGTCGATTTGATCCAACTGGAATGCCTGTCGCAAAGTTCCGCCGTGTTGCACATCACCCAGGGCGCGGTTTCAGGCAAGATTTGGGTGCAGGACGGCGAGATCATCGACGCTGCCGCGGCAAGTTTTACGGGGGAAGAGGCCTTCAAGGAAATTCTTTCCTGGAAGAGCGGCCATTTTGAACTCCTGCCGGCAGAACCGGAACGTCCGCGCACCATCCATCATTCGGCCCAAGGACTGCTGCTGGATTCAGCGCAGGCCATGGACGAGTGGCGCGGCCAGCAAACCGAGGCGGATGCCGCGGCCGCCGCGGGCGGAACCAGCACTGCTCCGACCAATGCCGCCCTGGCGCCGCTGGCGAAATTTGAAGGGGTTGAATTTTTGTGTACCATGCCAGCAGACGAGAAGGCCGCCTCCGAATCCTGGGGCTTGGAGAATGCGAAGGACGTCGCCGCCTGGGCGCGAGATTCACACAAGCGATTGCGTCAATTGGGCGAGAAGATGGGCGCCGGCGCGCTGGCGCAGGCAACCGGTTTCGGAGTGCATTGGCACTGGGCCTTGTCCGGCGACGACCGGAAAGGGCTTTTGTGCGCGGGCTTCCGGCGCACGCTGCCGAAGGAAAAAGTGGATCAAACCATGAAGCACATTTTCACCAAATGGACATCGTAAAGAAGAAGAAGAAACCCACGGGCGAGTTGACGCGCCTTCCGAAAGGCGCCTTTACCGTCGATGCCCAGGGGCGCGTGGTCAGTTCGACCGTGCCGCAATGGGTGCCGGCGCCGCTGGTGCGGGAAATCGGCGAGTGCGTGGTGAACGTTTTCCAAGGGGCGCGCAAGGCCAACCTGGCTTTTTCGGAATTGGTCGCGCAATACGCAACCTTCAAGATCACCGCTCGTGAGATGCGCGGGGGAGCCATTATTTTTCTGTCGCCCAAGGCTCCCAAATGGGTGTCACCTACTTAACCTGTCGAGATATGCACAACAAAAAATTAGATCAACTCATCGTGCAACTGGAGAATTACCTGGAGTGCTGGAAGCAATTCTACGCCTTCATCAACCTGGCCCGAACCAAGAAGTTCGACGACGAGGATGAGAACCAGTTTCTGGAGGTCAAGTCCATCATCGTCCAGGAATTGGAGGTCATCACCGCGGCCGTTGAGTGCTCTTCACCATCGCGCGAGGAGGTCCATGCTTTGATCAGTTCCGCCCCATCCATCCGTTACATGAGCGACAGCAATGAGGGAAATCTGCGCGGCCTGGAAAACCATTGGCACAAGGTCTATGTCGGTTTTCAAGCCATCCTGGGGCAACTCAAGGTCCAGCAGCGCACGATTGAGAATCAATCGGTCCTGTCCATGTTCGCGAAAAAGAAGAAGTGATTGACGTCATGCCTGGTTTCAAACTCGCATGACCGACCCTCTCGTCGCAGCCATCCTCGGAGTCGTCGAAGGCATCACGGAATTCCTGCCCGTCTCCTCCACCGGCCACCTTCTGATCACTGAGCGCATTTTGTTCCACAGCGCGCAGAAGCCGGACTGGCTGGACGATTTGTTCAATATCGTCATCCAAACCGGCGCGGTGCTGGCCGTCATCCCGCTCTTTCACCAGCGATTCCATCAATTCATCTTCAACTGGCGGGACAAAGCAGTGCGCGATTATTTCCTGAAAATTGTCGTCGCTTTCTTCATCACAGGCGTCGGCGGATACGTCATGGAAAAAAAAGGGTTTAAGCTGCCCGAGCAAGTGTTGCCCATCGCCGTTGCGTTGCTGGTGGGCGGCGTGCTCTTTCTCATTGTCGAACGTTGGCTGGCCGGGCGCGGCGGCGGACAGGAAAAGGATCGCGGCGATTTGCGCAACGTGACCTGGACCGTGGCTGTGGCTGTTGGCATCGGGCAATTAATCGCCGCGGCGTTCCCCGGCTCTTCTCGATCAGGCACAACTATTATTTTTTCGCTGGCACTGGGGTTGGGCCGTCCGCTGGCCACGGAATATTCATTTCTAGTAAGCATCCCGACCATGCTCGCCGCCGGCGGCTACAAGATTTTCGAGGCCTTTCATCATGCGAAGCCCGGTGCCGCGCCCGAGAATTGGCACATGGTCATTCTGTCCACAGTGATTGCGGCGGTGGTGTCGTTCATCGCCGTCAAATGGCTGCTGCGTTACGTGCAGACGCACACGTTCAACGCCTTCGGCTGGTATCGCATCCTCGCCGGCGTGGGCGTCTTCGTGGCGCTGGCGCTGGCGCCGAAATAAGGAGTGGGAGATTTCTTGAATCCTGCCGGCAAATCGGACTTTCAAAAAAGTTCTCAGCGCCGCGAAAAGTGAATCAAGTTTCCAGTGGAATAGGGTGTCTTCATGCCATCCCGGAGGGATGCTAGCCATTAGCCGGGGGTTGCGCGAGAGCGCTACCCCCGGATACCAAACGGAAGTATCCCGACCCCGGTCCGGGGTCGCAGCCGTTTCAATCGAGATATCGCGGATCATATTCCAATCCAGCTTTGGCGAGCATCTCGATCAATTCCTCGCGGAACGACTTTACCCGATGATGTTCCTCTTGACTGTCGATGTAATGTTGCACCGACTTGCGCGATGTGGCACTGACGGTGAAGGCCGCATAGCCTTCTTGCCATGCAAACGAGCGCAACCCAAGCTCTTCATGCACCCACGCAGAGGATGCCTTCTTCAATTCCCGCATGAAATCGGCCAGGCGGTGCGTGGCTTTCAAGCCCACCAGCAAATGGACATGGTCCGCCACGCCGCCCACGCGGTCGGAATAACCGCCCAATCCTCGAACCGTGCCACCGAGGTAGTCGTGCAGCCGCGACCGCCACTCCGGCGCGATGGTTGCCTCGCGGCTCTTCGTCGAGAACACGAGATGGAAATGGAGGCTCAGATAGGTGGAAGGCATGACGTCAGGACTGGCATCCTTCCAGGATGCAACATTCTCTTCGCTTGATTTCCGGTGGTATCGCTGCGCTCGACCACCGGCTAATCGCTCCGAACCCTTCGGGTTCCGGGGAGACCATCTTCATCGCGCGATCATGGCGAGTCGGGCAAGGGTTTGTAAAGCGTAGGGCAATTCGAAGTTCGAGGAATCTCCTGGCTAGCATTCGTTTGCCCCGTTCTATTCCATCGAGAACAGCGAGGAATCAAGAACTCGCTTGTGCAACTCGATCGCCAAAAAGTACAGATCGTTTTGTGAGGCCAGGGAGTGATCGTAAGAAGGCGGTGAATAAAGTGGGCGGTTCACTTTCCGGATGCCTGACCATGAGAAATGATGTTTCCCTTGGCGTCGTATTCATCGGCCGTGATCAGGAATCCCATACGATGACGATCCGTCTCGCTCTGCTGGGCATCGAGAAAAAACAAGGCCTTGCCGTAAGGGAGTTGGACGCAGACGGTCGCGACGGAATTAGTCTGTGCCGTCGAAGTGGCGAAGACGTTCATCGAAAGATCGACCGTCTCCTTTTCCAATCGCGGAAATAATTCTGCGCTGTAGCCTAAAAACCACAATTGCGCCTGCGTTCTCTCCGTTGTCATAATGCTTGGCGAGCCTAAGGATAACACGCCGTTAAGGCGCTTCCGTGTGCCGGCAGATAGAATCCAAATTGCCAAGCCATTGCTTTGGGCCTGCGGCGGACCGAGAGAATTCTGCGCAACAATCGAGGCCACTGTTCCAGAAAACTCGATAAAATGCTCGTTAAAGCCGACCTGTCTTGGCTGCCCAAAAAGAGAGAGGCAAGCTCGCCGCAGCCAAACCCATTTGGCCGGAATCCACCGATCCGGCGCCCGGCCGGTCTTCACTGCCAACGGAGAGGGAGGGAGGATCATCACCGTCGGAAGGGCGGGAGGCCGGTCAAAAATGACGACAAGAAGTGTCGCGACCAGCAACAAAAGGATCAAGCCGACGAGCCATTTGTGATTTCGTGCAACCATAAATCGGGCGCGCAATGGCCGCCCCGAAACGGGCTTGCAATAATCGCAGAGATCAACGTCACACCGACACTACTTTACGGTGCGATTCCACTTCCACTGAGTCTGTCAGCCGGACTCGCCGGCCAATCCTTCTCAAACTGTCTGAGTGTCGCCGGGCCGGGCGGCGTGGGTGGCTCGCGTCGGCGCGGGGGGTGTGGCCGCGGCGGCGTTTTTGCCCAACCACGTGGTCAAGGTTTCCAGTTTATCCTGGCAATAATCGCCCATCAGGCAGATTTGAATCCAATTGCGCTTACGCAGATAATCGCTGTTGTAACTAAGCAGAAAACCGGCGCGGTGCGAGAGCTGGCCCAGTTGGGCTGAACTCTGGTTGGGCGGCAGCGCGATTGTGACCACGCCCGGCGTGGCGTCGGAATCCGGCGCAACCAAGTTGAAGCCCAAGTCGCGCAAGCGGTGGCGCAGGTGAGCGGAAACAGCGGCCACACCGGCCATTTTGGCGGGCCAATCAGGTTGCCGCACGGCGGCGTCCAACGCCTGCACTAAATTAGAAGAATGCGTGAAAGCGATACCCTGATGCTCGTCGTACCAGCCGAGGTCCAGGTAGCGCGGCAGTTCTGTGGAGGAGGCAATGGGATGATTGTGGAAAACCATGCACAAACCCGGATAACCGGCCAATCCCTTGCCGCTGGCGCAGGAGGCCAGGTAAATGCCTTCAAGGTTGACTGGCACCATGCCAATGGAGCTGATGCAATCAGCGCACAACTTGACCCGCGATTTGGCGCACAACGCCTGCAAAGTCGAGAGCGGATTCAACATGCCGGTGGAAGTCTCCGCGTGAACAGCCCAAAGCCAGCCGACGGACGACGAACGCGAAAGAAACTGCTCGACCACCGCCAGATTGAAAGGTTCACCCCATTGGAATTTCAAAGTGTCAAAAGTCAGGCCGAAGCGCCGGGCCTGATCGATCAGTCTTTCGCCAAATTCGCCATTGCTCAGAATCAGCCCCGGTTTGTCCTCCAACGAAAGTTGCGCAACGACGGCGTCGTTAGCCAGGGTGCCCGAGCCCAGAAGAATCTGAACCTGGCGCGCGCTGACCATTTGGCACAGGCGCTGGCGGATTTTCTGAAACTCGGTGATGAACTGGTCCGACCGATGCGATTCAGCCGGACGCTCGAAGGCGCGGCGCACCAAGGGGTGAATCGAGACGGGACCCGGCAGAAAACTGGCCGGCCCGCGGCGGCGGATTGGCCCGCGCAGGAACTCCTCCGCCTGCTTTTCAAAATTCTCCAAGGTCAGGTACATCGGCTGGAAGACAGCGTCGCCCGACCCCAGTTCAGGGCCAAAGGGGACAAAGCCAAGGTGCCTGTAAAGCTTCTGCTGACGGGTGGTGCCGGAAATGACAGCCAAATCGTAGCCATGCTCCAGGCCGTACTGCCACATCAGCGCCGTCAATCCGCGGAAGACCTGGCCGTTGCGAAATGCCTTTTCCACCGAGAGCAGGCGGATTTCGCACGTGCGCCGGCCAGGAGGAAGGAAGGAATCCAGATTGGGCAGCTTTTGGTCGAGGGAAAAGGGGCGGCGTCCCCGGGCGGCGATCATGCCGACGATCCTGTTGTTGCTCAGGCAGATAAGATAGGTGTTCTCATTGTGGAACTTATCGACCAAGCGGGGGGTGCCGGAAGGCTGATGCTGGGGGATCTCCTCCACAAATGTCCGGTAATTGAGCTGGTGAATCTGTTCAAATTCCCAGTCTTTCGACGCGACTTTGAATTGCAGGGATTGTGTGCTCATATATTGCTCTGAGGAATCAATCAAAATTGACTGTATAAACGCAACTGGACACTGGCTGCAAAAGCATGCCACTCAGGCTGCCTGTCCCGGCCCAGCCTGTCAAAGAAAACCGCCTGTGCTTGTGATGAGTAAACTCGTCCTTACGCGACATAATTATTAGGTCGCCTGATTCCGATCACAGTTCATGGAGTATTCCATACTCCTTGTCATACAATGGATGATGCCAACTGGAAAGTCCTAATTTTCATGTTCCAGAACCGGCCAAAAACCGGGGCATCCATGAAAGTTGACGCAGTTTGAGTTGACCATCCAATCCATGGCGGAATGTTGGGGCTATTATTGGCTGTCTTGCAACCATAAAAAGCGGGCTCCTCCCCCCGGCGCTCCTGGCACAGCACGCTATTCGTGCGGTGGTGATGGCGGGGGCTTCCACCCGGGCGGACTCGGCGGGAGAGGTGGGTTATCCTGAGTCTGCGCTGAATCATCCGTTGTCGGCGGCGGTGAGGGCGGTGGTCGCGGTGGCATCGGCCGATCATGGGGCACCCACGGGTGCTCCTGCACAGTCTGTGGAGGCGCAGGCGTCGGTCGCCCAGGGCGAGGCGACGGAATTAAATTGGGCGCGAAGCGGTCCGGCGCCTCTTGCATAGGCCCGATATCCAGGAAGGAAAACAAATCAGCCCCCGGCTCCGGCGTCGGCGCTGGAGCCGCGTTGCTGGGAGCCTGCGTAGGCGCCGATTGAAAGGCCATGGCTGGCGGTTTGGGTGCCGGCGCCAGCACCGGGTTCTCCAGGTAACTGATCAGATCGGAGAATTCAGTCACCGACAATCCGCTCTGCAAGCCTTCGGGCATAAGCGAAATCTGGCTAACCTTGCGGCTGACGATGTTCGCTTTTTTCAACACGTGCTTGGCCCCAGCGCTGTCGATGACGGTGACTTCATCCGGCGTCTCATTCCGCACCAGGCCGCTCACGTCGTCGTCATCCTTGGTCTTGAAGAAAACCTGCTGATAGCCGTCGAGAATCACTTTGGACGGATAAAGCACGGACTCGATGATGAAAACGCGCGGGTACTTGGAGCGGATGCCCGTCAAATCCGGCCCGATGTCGCCGCCCTCGTCGTTGATGCGATGGCAGCGGATGCAGCCGACGCCCTTGAGATCGTGAAAGAGCGTTCTTCCGCGTTTCGGGTCGCCGCTATGCACCAGGGCAAATTCCTGATATTGCGCTATCGGAGTCTCCAGAATCTTGCTGCGGAAAAGCGAACTTTTCTTGGCCTCGGGATCGTTTTGGTAGATTTGTTTCAGCGAGGTGACCGCCGTGGCGGGAAAGTCGTTGGTGCCCAACCGGGCTTCGAGCAACGGCAGCGCTTGTTTCTGCAGGGCGCGGATCGCGGTCTCGCATTGATTGCGCGAGCTGGCGTTCTTGGAGGCCAATCCGTCCAAATAGACATCCAGCGCGGCGATATCGGGAATTTTGGTCAAAGCTTCCAATGCCGCGTCATGCGTATCGGACGCGGTGGCCAGCTTAATCAAGATGGGCACGGCGGACTTGGCCTTCATCTCGCCCAAGGCAATGATGACGCGGTGGCGAAGGTCGGCGTCGGGGCTGCTCAGATTGGCCACGAGCCCGTCGATGGCGGGCTGGCCGCCGATGGCTTTAAGGGCATCCATTGCGTGCGACCGCAAGTCCGCGCTCGACTTGGCAAGATTGGTCGTGAGGATCGGAATCGTCGCGGCCAGCTTCTTGTTCCCATAAAAATCGAACAGGGCGCCCAGAACGCGATCATCTTTGGTTTTTTGACCCAGCGCGATCAGATCATCATTCCACTGGTTGCCGGCCATTTTGCCGGCCGATTCAATGGCCGCGAGCAGAAGCTCGACGGGTGCGTGCGGATCTTGCAGAACGGATGAGATGACCGCCTGGCCAGGCTTGCTGGGCATGACCGCGATGTCATGCACGATGCCAACGCGAGCGGACAAGTCGGTTTCACGCTGAAACATCCCCGCCAGTTCGGCGGCCGCGTTGGTGTCGTGAGAGGTATGCATCCATTCGATGGCAATTTTACGAATCGTAGCATCGCGATCCTTGATGGCCTCATGCAGGGCGGAAGCAACAATGGGAGTGCCGCTCCAATCGACGGTCTTGGCGGCGGGTGAACCTTTGACTGGCTGGATGTTCCACCAGTCCCCGTTCCACGCCGGCTGTTCCATGGACACGCTGGAGAGCAAGCTTAGAACGTTGGTGCGCGTGGCCAGGGGAATGTTCGCGCGAGTCTGGAAATCGGCCAGTGCCTTGGCCAACGCGGGATCATAAGTCTCGCGAACCGCAAACTCCACGCCTTGACGAATAGCCGCATTGGTGCTGGCGAAACCTTGCACAATTTCGGGCCATGCCTTCGGCTCGGCCAGGCCGATGCGCCGCAGCGCAAGGAACGCCGCGTATCGCGCGAATAGTTCCTTCTGGTCGAGTTCATTCATCAACGCCGGCACAGCGGCGGGATCGCCGATGCGGCCCAACGCCGTGCTGGCCTGAAAGCGCAACGCGGAGTTGGTGCTATGGAGCAAAGCGGTCAAGGCGCTCGTGGCTTGACGCACGGAGCGGGTGCCCAATTCCCTCGCGGCCTGCATCTCTACGGTAACATCTTTGTCTTTTAGCGCGGCTATGATCGCCTTGCGCTCTTTCTGGCCTCCATCGATGGCGTCCAGCGTCCAGATGGCGAACCAACGGGCATAAGACGGCGCTTTGTTGTCCTTCAACAGCTTGAGCACCGCGCGGGCGGCAGCGTGGCCACGTTCAGCCAGGCGGCGTTGGGCGACCTGCCGGACGCTTTCGGCTGGATGCATCAGCCCGCTCACCAACTCGGCCGTGGTGGCTTCAAAATGTTCACCCGTGCCGGCGGGCACAAACCACGCCGGTTTGGGAGTTTCCTGGGTCTTGCCGATGTAGGTCACTTTGATGAGGCGGCCCATTTTTTCATCGCGCTTCCAATAACTGTGGCCCCAGTCCGTCACGTAAAGACTCTTGCCATCGGGGCTGACACAGATGCCGACGGGTTTGAAATCGCTTGAGTCGCCTTTGGTCATGAAGACTGTCTTTTCGTCAATCTTGTAAGTGCTTCCGGAGCGACTGACTTTCAGCCTGAAGATTTCGCCTTCCCAGTCGCACAGGAACAGGTTGCCCTTGTATTCGTCCGGCAGCGCATCTTCATCGTAGGCGCAGGCGCAGGTCGGCGCTCCACCGCCGTATTCGTCCATGCGCCACAACGTATAGGGCCGTTGCGGTTTGTAATCGTAAGGATAACCGTAATAACCGCCATCGACCATGTGCGTCACGCGCTTCCACCAGCCGGCGCCGTCGTCCGTGTTGTCGAAGGTGAACATCTCGTCCTCGGAATTGATGGCGGCCTGAAGATGATTGCGCGTGCCGGTGCAATAGACCTCCAGCCCGGTTCCGTTCGGACGCATGCGATACATGCCGCCTCCGTGAATTTCAATCTTGCGGCCATCCAAGCCCATCGCGCCCTTGATGCCTTTGTCCCCGGTGGTGAAGTAGAGGTAGCCATCCATCGCCAGAGTAAAGCCCGAAGGAATATGATCGTTAAAAGTGGGCGCCCAAGGATGCGGATTGTCGTTCGTGATGATATCGACGCGGTTGATTCCTATGCCGTGAAAATCATCAAGAACGCTGAACTTGGGGGTGTGATGCACATAGAGCTTGCCATCGAGGTATTGAAGCCCGAAGACGGCATGAAGGTTGGTGGCAAAGGTCAACACCTGGCCGTCGGGATATATCGACACAATCCTGTCCGCCGTCGAGTCCGAAGGCGACCCCATGTCCGCCGGGTCTTCTCCCATAAAAACGCGGCCATCGGGCGAACAACAGACCACCGATGGAGCGTAGATAAGCGGGCTTTCCGCAATCACTTCCGCCTTCCAATCCTTCGGACAGCCGGGCGGCTTAGGTGCCGCCGCAACAGCAGGAGCCGGCTTCGGCACGGGCGCGGACGCGGTGCCTTTGGGAGGTTTCGCGGGCGCAGCGGGGGCATTGGTTGACTTCAGTCCCTGCCTGGCCCCACTGAAGGTCTTAGGCGCCGTATTGGTAGCAGAGGCCGGCGGCGGTCCCGGCGCGGGTGGACTGGGAGGACCGGGAGGAGGTCCAGCCGCAGTTACGGAGGCGCAAGATGCCAGCAAAGCCGCGAACAGGCGGATTTTGGCTGCGGCAGCCGGTTTCAGTAAGAATTTCGTAGCATAATGGTGTCTGATTCGCCCGGCTCTGACAAGATATTATTTCGGGGATGCCGGACACATCTTGCCGTTCCTCGTGACCGCCGACGTAAGTCGGCGGACGAAGAACCAAGGAGCGTCAATTCCCGACGATCCGCCGCCTTACGGCGGCGGCTACGACACGGTGGGGAGAGACTCCGTCGAGCCGTGATGTAATCCCATGCATCCGCAGGTGTCTGTCCTCACTTTTTGCACGTTTTCCTTGACCCGGCCAAATCCGGAGTGGCAGTTTCGCATAGTGCCACCCAGGATTCTTATCGCCGGTTGCAACAACAGATCGAACATTTTACGAAAAACAAAAGTACAAAAAGTGAGGACTGAAACCTGCACAGTTTCAATATACAAACCGCAGTCCGTATATTCATAGGTAAAAGCAGGAGTTTCTACCGCCATGCCAGAGTCACACAAACAATCCCAGCCGATTCTCAACTCCGTGGCCGCGCACTTGTATGTTCGCGACCTCAAAGCATCCACCGACTTCTTCACAACGAAGCTCGGCTTCGCCATCGACTTTATCTATGGTGATCCACCCTTCTATGGACAGGTGAGCCGCGACAACGCCAAGCTCGCGCTGCGTTCCATGGACGAGTCTTTTTTTGCCGAAGACATCCGTCAACGGGAGGGCTTGCTCTCCGCCTCCATCACGGTGGCCAGCGCGGACGAGATCAAGCAACTCTTCCTTGCCTACCAAGGCGCGGGAGCGCCTCTCGCTCAGTCCCTGAGGACTGAACCATGGCAAGCCAAAACCTTTGTCGTGAAAGACCCTGACGGCAACCTCATTCTATTTGCCGGGCCTGCAAATTGAGTTCGAAGGCGTCGTATAAAGTAAAGGGGTCTAAAGGTGACAAAGGGGTCGGTTCTTGATATTGACATATTGGTGTCGATACGCAAGAGCTGCTCGATGGCGCGCAAGCTCAGAGTGGAATATCGCGATGCGGTTTACCACGTCATGAACTGGAATCAAAAATCCGTTCAGCAACATGTAGAATCCGCGTTGACCTTTGGGCCTCCGCCCCATGCTCTCACCAAACCTGAAAGGTTTGAATCATTCAGCCCACGGTTGGCCCGATTCGGTGAGGGCCTACCCTGGGTCGCGTCATTTAAAATCTTCTACTCCGAAGGAGTTGTATCAATCCCAAACATACCATGCGTCCAATTCAATTTCGTATCGGCGTGTCGGTCCTTGGTGTAAAAGACCGCGTAAACCAAAATTTTCGCCAACGATTGCGGCACGACGTCACGATGCCCTGATTGCGGATTTGATTCAACTCCCTTCAGATTTGTTGTTTCTTTTCTTCTTACCCAGGGTAGCTCGTGCCCTCGCAACCCTGGGCTGAATGATTCGATCCCTTCAGGATCGGTCAAAACAAGGCATCTCCATGAATCATCTTCGACTCCGGTTCAACACGTAGATTTTTGCCCAAAAACACGGTCGCAAGGAACCAACGCAATTTACTCTGCCGCAGCATCTTAACGATCAAAACACCTCGCACTAGTTTAGTACTGACAGAAAAAACAGGCCGTTTTAGGGGTGTTTTGGCAGCTAAATCGATGTTTCACGAAACAAAAAACGAGTTTGCTTTTGAGTTTTGGCGGTTTTCTAAGATTTTCCGCGTCGCAAGCTGTTGCAGGGCAGCGGCTACCATCGACTCAGACCCTCCAAAAAAAATCATACCAAAAAGCCTACGGTAGGTTTTTTGGTTTTCGGGAACTAGCGTAAAATCGTGGCCATGATGAATTATAAAATCATCAGTGGGATGCGGAAACTTGTGGGGGAGTGCGACAATGCAAGGTTAAGCCAACTCGTAGCCGCCGACGTAAGTCGGCGGTCCGAGCGCAGTCGCGCAAACAGTGTCCGCCGAGGCCCGCTGTGGACAGCCCACCAGGCGAGCATCGTCATCCAAAATCCGCCGACTCACGTCGGCGGCTACAGGGCAACGTGTCACGCGTCCCAGCGAGTATCGTCCATCTCTAAGTCGTTGATTTGCGGAAAAGGCCTTACGCAAGTCGTTGATTTTCACGATATTTGTCGATATTTCCAGCATGTCTTGATGCCTGGGGAGCGCGACCGTCCCGGTCGCCGCGGGGTGCGTCTCGCGCCGCGCTTCGGAATGAACGAAACAAACAGGGATGCGTTTGGCGAGACGCCAAACACGGCGGTTGAGACGACCGCGCTCCCCATGAATCAGATTTCCGAACATTCGCGTCTCTTCGCGTCCATTCGCGGTTGCAAGCGGATTTGCCTTATGCAAGTCGTTGATTTCCCGGATAGTTTCAGATATTTCTCGCATGCCTTGGTTCGAAAGCGTGGCCAATCATCGGCCATCCGTTCCATTTGCGACGCCAAAGACGACGGGCAAAACGGTTGTTGCATCGGCCTGCTTTTGGGGGAATATACCGCCATGCGAGCGCGCTACTGGTTGATCCTTTCGCTCGGCGTCAATTTGTTCCTGGCGGCCAGTCTCTATGTCGCCAACGAACCGCTGAGGGAGCCGCCCGTCCCCGTCCCTCCTGCGCTCGATTCCGTCGTTGTCAAAACGAATGTTCAGGTGCGCCGCCTCAATTTTACCTGGGAACTTGTGCAGTCCACCAATTACACGATCTTGATCAACAACCTGCGCGCCATCGGATGCCCCGAGCAAACCATCCGCGACATCGTCACCTCCGAGGTCAATCGAGTCTATGCCCGGCGGCGGGTCACGGAGGTCGATTACCCCAATTATCAATGGTGGAAATCCACTCCCGACCCAGCCCTGGCCGAGGCGGCCGAAGCGAAAATCCGGAGCCTGGAAACGGAGCGACGCGATTTGTTGACAGGGCTCCTGGGCGCGGGTTGGGACGCTGAAGGCAAGGAATTGATCGCGGCGCGCGCCGGCATCACTCTGACCGGGCCCATCCTGGGTGATTTGCCCGCTACGAACAAACAGGCCGTCCTCGACATCGTCGCCGCCGCGCAGCTCAAGATCGAGGCCTACCAGGAGGAGCAGCGTCTGCAAGGCAAGGCCATCGATCCGATGCAAATGGTGCGTCTGCGCGAAGAGCCGCTGGTGCCATTGGCATCGGTGCTGGAGCCGGAGGCCTACGAGGAGTTTGTCCTTCGCTATTCTCCGGCGGCCCAGCAATTGCGCGAGATGATGCGGACGATGGATCTGGCTCCGGAGCAATTTCGCGACCTGTTCGCGGCCTTGAGCGGGATCATCGGGCAGCCGGTCTTCTTCTACGCCGGCACCGATCCTGCGTTGATCAAGCAGCAGCAGCAATTGGCCACCCAAAGCGATGCGGTCATCAAAACCACCTTGGGGGCTGGCCTCTATGCCACTTACCAATTGAATCAGGACCCCGTTTACCGGTCATCTCAGACTTTGGCGCAGCAACTGAGCTTGCCGGCCAGCATGGTTCTGCCCATGTATCAAATCAATCGCGCCACTGAAGCCGAAATGGATCGCATCCGCAAAGACGACACTTTGAGCAGCGACGACAAAATTGAGGCGCTAGGGCAGACGCAAGTTCAGGCCCAGCAAACCCTGCAACAACTGCTCGGCCCCGACGCCTTCGAGCGCTGGCTGCAAGCCCAGGGACAGAAGTGATGATGTAAGCGGATTCACGCGTATGGGCATCACTATTTTCGCGGCACTTACCTGTTTCGGACTGTGGCTTCTTTACACAACGCGAGCAGTCAACCGGCTCGCATTGTCGAGTTATCGGTGGGCGATAACGGAAGGCAAGATTGTCGATCGCTTTGACAAATCATTCCGGGCTGCCTCAGACTCCGAGCGATTTATAGAAATAGCTCATGTTTATGAGTATGTGGTTGATGGTCGTACTTTTAATTCCAGCACCTACTGTTTTGGTGCTTGGTTAGACAAAACAGAAGCGGCTTGCGTAATTGGAACGAAGGTTTCGGTTTATTATGACCCTGAGCACCCGGAGATGGCAGTGCTTAAGCGTGGTCTTCAGTTAGGTGCCATCTTCGGTGTTGTTCCTATAGGCATCGCGATACTTTTTGCCATCTTCAAACTCTTGCCTCCCTAATCGTCTGCGTGGTGAAGCAAATGCGCGAAATAAAAGCAGCCGCCCGCCACCAGCACTGCTGTCAAGACGACAATCGCGGCCTGGGTGCCGGGGCGCTTGAGGTCCTCGGTCCATCTGTCAATTAGAATAGACTGGTTGCCGTAAAGCATTTGCTCCTTGCGCACCTGCGCCTTCTCATTACCCATCATCGATGGGTCAACCGAATCTTCCGCCGAACGCGTCCCCAGCCAATAAACTCCGTCCGCGCCGAAAATTCCCAGCAGCAATACGATGGCCGCAATAATTCTGAGCCGCCGCGCCCGCAGTTTGCCCGAGGGCATCGGCCCCGCTGTTCCGTTATTCGCAGTCATCCGAAAAAATTATGCCACGCGCTGCGGCGATTGAAAGACTGCACTCATCAAGGCGAGTCACGGGGCGATTGACTTTTTGTGTTGCAATAAACGAATCGGCAGTTATGCTATGAGGCGTCGCGTATGCACGTTCCCAAGACAAGGTCATTGTTGAGAATATCTGCTCTGATCTTTGTTGCATTTTTGGCTTGGCTTGCATTCCAGGCCTTCCAGCCACCTCCCGGCCGCCCTAGTATTTCGGTCAACCTTCTTGGCTACACAAACGACAACTTCGGAACGCGGCTCGCAATGATTTCAGTCACCAATCTGAGCGCCTTTCCAATCTATCTTTACCAACCCAGAATCGAAATATCTGCACAGACGCGAGGCGTTTACCCTCAGTCGATCTACGTGGGTCAGTGGCATTCGACGCTCGACGGAGGCGCATCCGGCAGCTTCAAAATTCCACCGCCAACAAACGAGCCGACTTGGAAGCTTTCATTCTTGGTCTGCAAAGATGTCGGAGCGGCTCAGATGATCCAACGCATTATTTCCGGAGTAGGCAGACAACTGCCTTCCAGAATTGAAGGTGATTGGATGGGAAGTGAGAAATGAAAGGTGCCGTGCCCGGACCGTTGGCCGAAGCGGCCGCGCCAGTTGACGCGAAGCCCAAATCATTCGCCGTTTCATCGTAAGTCCGCCCGGCAAAACGCCACTCAGGGTTTGGTGGGCGGCCGCGCCGCGAGGAATTTCTTGATCGTCTCCGGGTCTTGAGACGGCGGCTGGCAGGCGGTGCCCGTGCAAAGATAAACGACCGGGCCGTCTTTGGCGGGCAATGTGCGGGCAAACGGATCGACCGCTCCGGCAACGCCCATGACAACTTTGTTGGGCTGGTAGACCGAATGTATCGCGCGCAATAAGACTCGTGTTTCGGCCTGCTCCGGTGCGCCGGCCACAACGGCACGCTTCGGTTGCTCCAGATAAGAATCCAGTCCCAGCAACAGATGCGGCACCGCTTGCGGCAGTTCGTGCAGGCGCGGCGCCAAGAGACGCAAGGTCTTCTCGGCGGCGGAGGCATATTCCTTCCGGTCTGTGATCGCCGCCAGGCGCAGCAACGCCAGCACGGCGACGGAATTGCCCGACGGCTCCGCGCCGTCATAATCATCCTTGCAACGCAGGATTAATTCGCGCGAGTCGGCGGCGCTGTCGTAAAAGCCGCCGTTGGTTGCGTCGTAAAACTTCGCCAGCATCGCGTCCGCCAGGGACACCGCGAATTCCAGGTGGGATGGTTCGAGGGTGGCTTCGTAAAGGTCGAGCGCGCCCGCGCATAAATTGGCGTAGCCGGAGAGAAGCTGGACCGAGTCGCGCTCGCCCTGGCGCCAGCGATGGTACAACGTCTTGCTTTTCTCGTCCCACAGTTTGCCGCGCAGGAAGGCGAGATTTTTCTCGGCAGCGGCGCGGTAACTTTCGTCGCCCAGCACGGCGTAAGCGCGGGCCAACGCGCCGAGCATCATTCCATTCCACGACGCGAGCACTTTGTCGTCCAAGTGTGGACGGATGCGCTTGCTGCGGGCCAGGAACATTTTCTCTTTGGCGGAGGCCAGCAGTTTTTCTTCGGCGGGCGCGAGGCTTGCATCAACCACACTCAAAACGTTTTGCTTTTTTAGGGGATGCGGATCGCTGTGATCGACAAAGTTGCCCGCCTCGGTCACGCCGAAATAACGGACTGCTGTTTTGTATTCCTCCGGCGTCAACAATTGGGAAAGCTCGGCCATCGTCCAGCAATAAAATTTGCCTTCCTTGCCTTCGCTGTCGGCGTCTTCGGCGGAGTAGAATCCGCCGCCGGCGTCGGTCATGTCGCGCAAGACGTATTGAATAATGCCGCGCGCGGTCGCGGCATGGCGCGGGTCGCCGCTGACGAGGAACGCGTCCAGGTAAAGGTTGGTCAATTGCGCGTTGTCGTAGAGCATTTTCTCGAAGTGCGGCACCAGCCAATGTTCATCGACCGAGTAGCGGGCGAACCCGCCTCCGAGATGGTCATAGATGCCACCCGCGGCCATGCGTTCGCAGGTGAAAAGGACCATTTTGACCGCTTCACGGTCGCCGGTGCGCGTCCCATAGCGCAGGAGAAAAGCCGGCTGACTGGGACGTGGAAACTTGGGCGCGCCGCCAAAGCCGCCGAAATGCGGGTCATACTCGCGCTTGAACAAGATGGAGGCTTGGGCCAGCAGGTCCGCGGTCAGGGGCAGATCGCCTGCCTCGCGCGCGGCGTAGGCCTCCAGCTTCTGGTGAAAATCGGCCGCTGTTTCCAGAATGTGCTCGCGGCGCGTTTCCCAAAGGTTGGCGATCTGTTGCAGCACCTGCATGAAGCTGGCGCGCCCGGGCATTTTTTCCGGCGGAAAATAGGTTCCGCCGTAAAACGGCTTTAAATCCGGCGTCAAGAAACAATTCAACGGCCAGCCGCCCTGGCCAGTCATGGCCTGCACGGCGGTCATGTATATTTTATCCACGTCCGGCCGCTCCTCGCGATCCACCTTGATGCTGACGAAATGGGCGTTGAGGAAATCGGCCGTGGCGCGATTCTCGAACGATTCGCGTTCCATGACGTGGCACCAATGACAGGTCGAGTAGCCGATGCTCAGGAAAATCGGTTTGTTTTCCTTGCGCGCCTTGGTGAAAGCCTCCTCGCCCCACGGAAACCAATCGACCGGGTTATGCTGATGTTGCAGCAGGTAAGGCGATTTTTCTCGCGCGAGGCGGTTGGTGGGGGTCTCCATTATTTCAACTTCCTCTCCAGGATTTCACCGGCGAGATTCGGGTTGGCTTTGCCCTTGCTCAACTTCATGACCTGGCCTTTGAGGAAATTCAGCGCGGCCACCTTGCCGGCTTTGTAATCCGCTACCGGCCCTGCATGGGCCGCGATGGCCTGATCGCAGAAGGCCTCGATGGCCCCGGCGTCGCTGACTTGCGCCCAACCTTTCTTCTCGACAATCGCGCGAGGCGCCTCACCGCTATCGAACATTTCCGCGAACACTTGCTGACCGATGGTGCTGCTGATCTGGCGGCTTTCCACCAACTCCATCAAGTCAAGAATGTATTCGGACTTGAATTTCAATTCAGCCAGCGTCCCGCCGGTCGCGGCCAGCTTGGAGCGCAGATTGTTGATGATCCAGTTGGCGGCGGCCTTGGGATTTTTTGAGCGGCGGGCGATCTGCTCGAAATAATCGCAAAGGGGGCGGTCCCAGACGAAGGTCTGTGCATCCGAGGCGGGCAGTTGATATTCGCGCATGAGGCGATTCTTCTTGGCCAAGGGCAATTCGACTTTGCGTTTTTCAACTTCAGCCCTCCACGGGTCTGTCGGCGCCAAGGGCATCAAGTCCGGCTCGGGAAAGTAGCGGTAATCGTGCGCCATTTCCTTGCTGCGCATGGTTTCAGTGATGCCGCCGGCGTCGTCCCAGCGGCGGGTTTCCTGCGTCAGCACGCCTGCCTTTTGCAGAACTTCTATTTGACGTGGAATCTCATGCTCCAGCGCCCGGCGTACGCCGCTGAAACTGTTCATGTTTTTGATCTCGATCTTCTTGCCCAATTCCTTCGCGCCTTGCAGGCGGACACTGACGTTGACATCGCAACGAACCTCGCCCTTTTCCATATCGCAATCGCTGATGCCGCCGTAGCGCAGGATCTCGACCAGGGCGTTGAGGTATTCGTAGGCCATCTGCGCGCCGGTGATTTCCGGTTCGGAAACAATTTCCAGCAGCGGCACGCCGGCGCGATTGAAATCGACGCCGCTGTTGCGATCGAAATGAAAATTCTTGCCGACATCCTCCTCCAAATGGGCGCGCGTGACGTTGACTTTGGCGAGACCGCCGTTGAATTCAAATTCCACGAAGCCACCGACGGTGGAAGGTTTGTCGTATTGAGTGATCTGGAAATTTTTGGGCATGTCCGGATAAAAATAATTCTTCCGGTCGAATTTGGCGTAAGGCGGCAAGTTGCCTTGGAGCAGCAGGCCGGTCAGGGCCGTCAACCGCAGGGCCTCCTCGTTGGCCATCGGCAAGGTGCCGGGCAGGCCGAGGCAAATGGGGCAAACGTGCGTATTGGGCGGCGCGCCGAATTCATTAGCGCAGCCGCACCACATTTTGGATTTGGTCTTGAGCTGGACGTGCGTTTCCAGCCCGATGACGGCTTCGTAGTTCACAGCAATCGGACGGTAAATCGTTCACCGGTAGTCAGCAAACTAATTGTATCGTGCGTTTGCCCTCATGGGCAAACCGGTTCGGCGGATCGAGCCTGCGAGTGTGTCCCGACTCCGAATAGCGCTTTTCAAATCACGGGAAATGTGCTACTTATTGGTTGCCTGGTTGAAGACGAAGTTGAATCATGATCTACAACGGAACAGCCAAAGGAAACATCGTGGTACTGGAAGCGGGAGCGGAAATCCCGGATGGCACACCCGTCCACGTCGAAACGGCGGAGCCGGGCGAGAACGGCTCATTGGCTGGTGAATCCGATCCTTTCCGGATGGGCGAGCAGGCGGTCGAAACCGGCATTCCCGATCTGGCCACCAATGCGGACCATTATCTGTACGGACATCCCAAAGTGATCCATGCCGGGTAACGCCGTTTTTCTCGACACCAACGGTTGGCTCTCGCCTTGATGAACGCCTCCGACCAGCTTCACCAGCGGGCCGACGATGTGTGGCATGATTTAGGACGGCGAGGATATTCGATAGTACTGACTGATTGGATCATCGCTGAAACGGGCAATGGGCTGGCTCGCACGCGGGCGCGCGACCGTTTTTCCCGAGTTGTTGATGGAGTTTTGAAAGATCCTCGCTGCCGTGTCGTGTTCATCACAGGCGCCTTGTTGCGCCTCGCCCTCGACTTGTATCTGGCGCGGGCAGACAAACAGTGGGGTTTGGTGGACTGCGTCTCCTTCGTTGTGATGGCCGACGAGAAGATTGTGGAGGCGTTGACCAATGACCGTCACTTTGATCAGGCTGGATTCAGGCCTCTGCTGCCTGTTCCCTGAAACCGACGGACAGTTGGAGCTGGTTTAATTCTGCTCGACACGAGATTCACCGCATGCAAAAGACCGCCACTCGTGCGTTTCCAGCCCGATGACGGCTTCGTAGCTCATGGAGCCGATTTGCCCGTCAAGTAGTATTTATTGGTGTATTCCTGCACCATGCGCCAGGTGTTGTATTTCGGCACCAGCGTGACCATGGCCCGGCGCACCATTTTCAGCCATTGCCGCGGAATGCCTTGCTCGTCGCGGTTGAAAAAAGCCGGCAACACTTGCTCCGTCAACGACTTGTACAAGTTGGCGCTGTCTTGCCGGTCCTGCTGCTCGATGGAGGCGGGATGATTGTCGTCGCCGATGGCGAAGCCGTTCGTGCCGTCGAAACCTTCGCGCCACCAACCGTCCATGATGCTAAGGTTCAAACATCCGTGGCATCCCGCCTTTTGTCCGCTGGTGCCGGAAGCCTCCAAGGGACGACGCGGGTTGTTGAGCCAGATGTCGCAGCCGGAAACCATTTGCCGAGCCACGTGAATGTCGTAGTTTTCGATGAACACCAAATGGCCCTTGAGTTCGCTGTATTTGCTCAAGTGAACAATGCGCTGGATGTAGCGTTTGCCGTCGTCGTCGCGCGGGTGGGCCTTGCCGGCGAAGATGAATTGCACCGGTCTGCGTTTGTCGTTGATCAATTTGACCACGTTCTCGAATTGATCGAAGATCAACGGGGCGCGCTTGTAAGTAGCAAAACGCCGGGCAAAGCCAATGGTCAGCGCGTCGGGATCCAGCAATTGGTCGTAAGCAATGAAGTCCGACTGCGATTGGCGCAGGCCCAGCCGGCGACGGGCGAATTCTATGAGTTCGCGTCGCAATTTGTAGCGCAAGGCCCAGAGTTCCTCGTCGGAAATGAACTCCGGGTCGGCCATTTTTTGCCAGAACTCCGTTGAGTTGAGTTCCCTTTCCAGCGCCATCGGCGGACCAGGTTTCCAAAAGGCGGTGGTCTCGCTCCCGGACCGCTGCGGCGGCACGGCGGCGCTGGTAAGTTTTCGCTGCCAGTATTTGCGCACGGGGCCTTTCATCCAGCCGGTCAGGTGGATGCCGTTGGTGATGTAGCCAATGGGGACTTGATCCACCGGTTTGTCGGGCCAGAGGGCGTGCCACATCTGGCGGCTGACCTGCCCGTGCAATTCACTGACGGCATTGGCGGCGCGGGAAAGTTTCAGCCCCAGGACTGTCATGCAGAAAGATTCGGCGTCGTTTTTGGGATCGATCCGCCCCAGACCCATCAAGTCGTCGATGGACATGTTTAAGTGCCCCGCGACTTTTCGCATGGCATAGCCAATGAGGTCGCGGTTGAAGCGGTCGTGTCCGGCTTCGACGGGTGTGTGGGTCGTGAAAATACACTGCGCCTTGGTTTTGGCCATGGCTTCGGAGAGGGGTTGCCCGGCGGCGAGCTTTTCGCGCAGCAGCTCCAAGGTCAGGAAGGCAGCGTGGCCTTCGTTCATGTGAAAGACCGAGGGCTGCACTCCCAGCGCGCGCAAGAGTCGCACTCCGCCGATGCCCAGCAACACCTCCTGCATAATGCGCATGGTGTTGTCGCCGCCATAGACCCGGCGCGTCAAATCACGCAGGTGGGGTGGGTTCTCGGGGCGATCGGCGTCCAGAAGATAGACTGGATTGCGGCCGACGTTGACCCGCCAAACCTGAAAATAAACATCCGTCAATTCGATTTCCACCGCGCACACCAGCGGCTTGCCTTTGGCGTCCAGCACCGCTTCCAAGGGCAGGTTCTGCGGAATGAGCAGCGTGTAGTACTCGACCTGCCAGTTGTCTTGGTTGATCTGCTGCTGGAAATAGCCTTCGCGATAAAAGAGGCTGATGCCGACGAAGCCGATATCCAGATCGCTGGCCGATTTGGCATGATCGCCCGCGAGGATACCCAAGCCGCCGGCGGCAATGGGCAGGGTCTCGTGGAAGCCGAATTCGGCCGAAAAATAGGCGACCGGATTTTGGATAAGATTGGGAGCGTTTTGCCTGCCCCAGGTCTCCTTGTCCGACATGTAGGCCTCGAAGTCTTGCAGGACCTGGCGCACGCGGCGGGCAAACTCCTTATCCTGCAATCGGACGCGCAACTCGTAGTCCGAGACTTCGTGCAGGACCGCGACCGCATTGTGGTAGAGGTTTTGCCAACAGCGGGGCGAGAGGTCGAGAAAGATTTCCTGGGCGCCCTGATTCCAGGTCCACCAGATATTATGGGCGAGACGGTTCAGGTCTGCAATCAACTTGGTCAATTCTTCAGGCGATAACGCGGTCGTGCTCATAGTTTCAAAACATCCTTTTGCCGTGCGCAAAAATCAGAGGGAAATTATTCACGCGCATTTGGAAAGCGCAAACTAATTCATGGCCGGCAAAAGCATTTTTAAAGTGACGCTGCTCCACGGGTTGCGGAAGGAGCAGAGTTGCTTGGCGTGCCGCTTTCGCCTATCTTCCCTCGCTTGAAAAATAGTGACCGACCCGAGATTCCACGCAAAGCCGTTTACCGGCTTTCGGTGTACTTCCGCGGCTTGCAACGGCTCAAGGCCAACGGAATCCACACTGTCGCGAGCGAGGCGCTGGCCAAGGCAGCCGGAGTCAAATCGACGCAGTTGCGCAAAGACCTCACCTACTTCGGCCAGTTCGGCACGCGCGGCTTGGGTTACGATGTGGAACAATTGGCGGACATGATTTCCGACGTTCTGGGCACGACCAGCCTGCAACCGGTTGTGCTGGTTGGAGTGGGCAACCTGGGTCTGGCCTTGCTTTCCTATCGCGGTTTTGAAAAGGAAGGATTTGAGATTATTGCCGCGTTCGATATCGATGCCACCCGGCGCCGCACGAAAAGCAGTTCGGTCGCCATTTACGGCATGGACAAGCTGGAGCCTCTCATTCGTGAACGAAACGTGAAAATGGCCATTCTAACGGTGCCGGCCGCAGCCGCCCAGGAGGTAACCAACCTCCTGGTGAAGTGCGGCATCACCGGCATTTTGAATCTGGCCCCGCTGGTGCTGGAGGTCCCGGAAAGCGTCGTGGTCAACAACGTCAACCTGGCTATCGAACTGGAGAACCTGAGTTATTTTGTGCAGCGCTAGGCGCCTTCTACTAGCATTCTAAATTGAATTATTGGTGGGGCGAGACGAGCCGTGACTTTCTCCCATGAAATCGAATTAGGGTTCGACGGAGTCTCACCCCAGCGTTGAGATGGCGTTCAGACTTCCTCGGCGGTAGCCTTGCAAATCGAGCGTGACATGGGCGTAGCCGATCTTGCGCAACGCTTCCGCCACTCGCGCGAACGTTTCGTTTACCAGCAGCTTGGGTATCTCATCCGCGCCGACCTCGATGCGCGCTAGAGCAGCCGACTTGCCCCCGCCTGCGCCTTCATGATGGCGCACGCGCACATTGTAGAACCCCAAGTCGCGCAGCACGTATTCCGCCTCCTCGATCATGCGCAACTTCTCAGGCGTGACCGCCTCGCCGTAGGGGACGCGCGAACTCAGACAAGCCATTTGCGGTTTGTCGGCGGTGGGCAAGCCCATCTCCGCGGACAAGGCGCGGATTTCACTCTTGGTAAGACCAGCTTCCTTGAGCGGGGCGCGCACTTGGAATTGCCCGGCGGCCTGCGCGCCCGGGCGATGGTCTCCGACGTCGCTGGCATTCTCGCCGTAGGCAATGACCGCGAAATTCCTGTCGCGCGCCAGCGGGGTCAATTGCGTAAAAAGTTCGTGTTTGCAGAAATAACAGCGATTGTTGGGATTGGAGACGTAGGCAGGATTCTCAAATTCTTCCGTGCGAATGATTTGCAACGGGATGGAGAAGCGGCTGGCAATGGCCACCGCCTCATCCAATTCGCGCCGGGGCAGGCTGGGGGAATCGGCCAAAGCGGCCAGACATTGGTCGCCCAGAACCTGGCGCGCCACGAAGGCAAGAAAGACGGAGTCCACCCCTCCTGAATACGCCACCAGACACGAACCATAGGAGCGCAGCAGGACCTGCAACTGTTCCAGTTTGTTCAAGGCCACGCCTCAATTTGCCATGAGCGGGCGGCAAAGTCGAGTGATTGAAGCCACAGATTAACACAGATGGACACAGACTTCTTAGAGAAGCGTGTTTCAACCGTTGTACGAAACCCATTCCGCTTGCGACCCTTTTCAAATCTGCGTTCATCTGTATTCAT
>DASYNM010000372.1:0-3245 GCA_036008545.1 Verrucomicrobiia bacterium | reverse complement strand
TGGCCCATAGGCTGGCGGAACGTCGCGCCAGCGGCATCCTGTTTTCAACACATGCAGGATGCCGGAAATGACAGTCCGATCGTCCACACGCGGTTTTCCCGGCTTGCGGTGAGGCAGATAAGGCTCCAACGTCTTCCATGCCTCATCCGACAGCCAGACTAAACTCCTTGCCATGCCCTCTGCCTCCAGCGACTCAAGCAAATCCAAGGAGATTTGCCAAGACCGCCTGCCCTCTTGCCAAGGCGATATGGAGTTTGTCAAATGTCTGTTACCGTACGGAGAGGTCAAATCTTGGCCGGGATCCGCAAAGCGGAGGCGTTCATTTGGAGAAGGGAACGGGCGATGAGTTTCGTTTGCGCGACAGCGCGATGGAGCCCTCTCGGAGCTTTTCTCATAGCGAATCTGGCGGCGGGAAAAAATTTCTTCGCCTTCCGCTGGTCAGCGTCATCGTCATCAATTTCAATTACGGACGTTTTTTGCATGCCGCCGTTGACTCCGTATTTGGTCAGACCTATCCAAATATCGAATGTATCGTCGTTGATAATGCGTCCACCGACGAGAGCGGCGCGGTGTTGCGTGCGATCGAGGCGCGTTACGCCAGTGTCAAGATTATCCGCCGCACGGACAATGGCGGGCAAACGCGGGCCGCGCTCGAGGGGTTTGCCGCATCCGCCGGGCCGTATGTCGTCTTTCTCGACGCCGACGATCTTCTGCTTCCCAAATGCGTCGAAACGCACGTCTTTGTCCATCTTTCTTTGCGCGTTCACGTGGGGTTCACCTCCGGCGACATGCTCCAGGTTTCGGGCGATCAGGTGGTCTTGGGAACGGAGCACGCTTTCAACAAGGTGATGCAAACTGGCCGCGGTACCAGGCCTCGCGCGGTGCGTCCCTACCGGCACCCATTCGGCGAGACTTGGCCGCCGGAAAAATTCGACTGTCGCGTGCTGAAAACAATTCGCTTTGTGGGCCTGACCAATCAATGGGTCTGGTCGCCGACGTCCGGCAATTGCTTTCGCCGCGACGCGCTTTGCCTGTTTGCCGACAATCCGGCGCTGCAAAGTCTGAAGACCGGCACGGACCTCTATTTTTGCCTTGGAATCAACGCTGTTAGCGGCAGCGTATTGATCGACGCGCCGGTCGCCGTCTATCGCCTGCACGGCAGCAATATTTATTCGCAAAGGCCCCAACTGAACCACGTTCTTTGCTATGAGCCGGGCGGCGCCGGCGACAGCAATGCGAGCGCGAGAGCGATCTTGGCCGATCATTTGATCGAACGGGCCGATCGTTTCGCCGGGCGCGGCTGGTTTTGGCGCGATTTTCTTTGGCTACTTTGGCGAATTGACTGCGAAAACCCCGATCCTGGCGCGGCGCGTTGGGCGCGCCGGTCGCGCATCGCAGCCGCGCTCGTAAGAAATTACGAATCCATCGCGCCGCTTCTCGGAGAATGGCCGATCAAGGCTTGGCTGGCTTTGCACTTCGTGCCGTCGAAGGTGATTTCGAGCCTTGGGAAAAATCCTGCGGGGAAGCTTTCCCCGCCGGCTTGAATACCGCCGCCCGGCCCTCCACTTTCGGCCAGTCCGTTTGTCAGGCGAAGGATCAGCTGAATTCGAAGGCGGGTCAGCGCTGGCTTACTCCAGGGATCAGGAACCTTCCGTCATCTTTTGTCAGAATAATTGAGTTGCGTCGCCAAATCTTGCGCTGATTATCCCAGGCGCGCGGGGCACGGGATCCGCTTAGCGGAGGAACATTTGCGAACGTTTGCCGCGGCCCGCTTGGCAAGCTAGGATCGGGAATCGTCTCAGGGCGCGAAAGAACATGCTCGACGTGAATTCCATTCTTCCCTGGTGGCTGCCGCTTTCGGTTCTCGTGTGGGCAGTCCAGATGGCCGTCTTTCATGGCGCCGGGCTGTTTTTCGAATGGTGCGACCGGACGAGAATGCTCGCGTCCCTCAAGGTACGCGACATCGACCGGCTTGGCTATTTCGAGCTGTTGCCGCGCGTGCTTTTCAATCAAATTCTTGTCCTGCTTCCAACCATGGTTGCGTTCCAGTACACAGGGCTGGCATTCAACGGCGCGCCGCATGTAAGCGGGTGGCATTTTCTTGCCGTAATGGCGCTCATAGTTATTGGACACGACATAGTCCAATATGTTTTCCACCGCTTTTTGCTGCATCGGCCTGGCCTGATCCGTAAGCTCGGACACGGCGTGCATCACTCGACCGGCGCGAGCAAGGCGATCAGCGCCTGCTACATGAGTCCGGCGGATTTCTTTCTTGAGATCGTCCTGCCTTATCTTGTGCCGCTGGCGCTCATTGGAGCGGGAGCCGATGTTTTGTTTCACATTACCATCGCAAGTCTCGGCGCGGTCGGGGGCCTCTACGAACATTCGGGATATGATTTCGCGGTTCGCTTGCGGCGCCCCAATCGGTCCGGTTCCAGGCTGCAACCGCTGGCTTGGCTCGCCTATCTGGTGACTAGCAAAGCGCATGGCGAGCATCATCGCCGAAGCAATGTCAGCTTCAGCGATGGTTTCGGCTCTCCGGGCATTTGCGACACGATTTTTAAGACTCGTTGGGACATGGTCGGAACAGCCCGGAAAGCCACGAAGCCCGCAGCCTCGCGCCCCCGGTCATAGTGTCGCCAGACGCCGCGAAACCGCTGCCACCTATCCAGGGCCTGCTACCGGGGCGGGTGCGTGTCTTCGATGGTCTGGATGACTTCGAACCCTTCAAAGTCGGGATGCCCGAGCGTGCGCGGCTTTCGCTCGCTAGCCTGCTGGTGGGCAGCATGGAATTGCCCGGACTTGGACCAGGCGCCGAAATCTTCTTGCGTCGCCCACGTGGTGTGCGATGAATAAAGCACGTGGTCCTCGCGTTCGGGACCACGCAGCAAGTGAAATGCGACGAAACCCTTGACCTTGCCGAGCCGGCTGTCTGGCGTGAGCCAGACGTCCTCGAAGGCTTTGCGTTCTTCCGCAACGACTTTGAACTAGTTCATGGCGATGAACATTTTGGTCTTCTTCAAGGCGGGGCGCGTTGGTGCACAAGTCCATGTTATGCGAAAAGTCGCGGCGTTAGTCCTGATGGCGTCTTTCGTTGCGATAGTTGCGCCAGGCGCGGCAGCGCTGGCAGCCGAGCCCCGCGCGACGGCAGTATTCCCGGTCGAGCTGTGGGACACCAGCGGAGAAGCGACAAAGCCGGGCCAGGTCGAGCGGCTAAAACTTGCCACGAGTAAGCTTATCGAGCT
>DASYNM010000371.1:0-3761 GCA_036008545.1 Verrucomicrobiia bacterium | reverse complement strand
TTTGTCGCTTTGGAGACAAAAAAATAATTTGACCTTTTCAGGGGCTTGCAGGCGCTCGCCCCTCCCGAAATCGACTCTGCCTGGACCAGAATTCTTTTCCTTCTCCAACCTCGCAAATTCTTCAATCGGGAATTGACGCAACGGCCCTGCGCGGGTTCACTATTAGCCATTTATGACTGACGCATCGCTGGCCAATCAACCTCGCACCGCCTCCGCCTCCGCTCCATCCGCTGCTTTGTCGCGGGACGATGTTTCGGCCATTGATGATTTGCGGGCTAATTATAAAAATCTCCGGGCGGAACTGGCCAAGGTCATCATCGGTCAAGATGTCGTGATCGAGCGGTTGTTGATTTGCATACTCGCGCGCGGCCACGGCTTGTTGATGGGCGTGCCCGGTCTGGCCAAAACCACCATTGTCAATGCCCTCGCCCAGGCCATGTCGCTGGGCTTCAACCGCATCCAATTCACGCCTGACCTAATGCCCTCCGACATTACCGGCACGGATATTTTGCAGGAGACCGACCAACCGGGCCGGCGCGCTTTCGTCTTCGTCAAGGGGCCGCTCTTCGCCAACATCATTCTGGCCGATGAAATCAACCGCACGCCGCCCAAGACGCAATCGGCGCTTCTCGAAGCGATGCAAGAGCACCGCGTGACGGTAGCGGGGCGTTTCTTCCCACTGCCCGCGCCGTTTTTTGTGCTGGCCACTCAGAATCCGATCGAGCAAGAGGGAACTTACCCGCTGCCGGAGGCGCAATTGGACCGCTTCATGTTTTTCATCCACGTCGATTACCCCAGCAGCGCCGAGGAGGGACGCATCGCGCGCGAAACGACAGGCGCGGCGCCGGCCCAGTTGTCCAAACTCATCGACGGCCAGCAGATCATCGCCTTTCAGGAGGTTGTGCAACGCGTCCCGGTGCCGGACCACATTTACGATATGGCGGTGACGTTGGTGCGTCGCACGCGCCCGCGCACGGAGCAAGCGCCGGATTGGATCAAGAAATGGGTGACCTGGGGGGCGGGTCCGCGCGCGGTGCAATACTTGATTCGCGGCGCCAAGGCGCGCGCCGTATTGCAAGGCAGCTATCTCGTGCGCAAGGAGGACTTGGAATCAGTCGCCGGCCCCGTTCTAACGCATCGCATCCTGACCAACTTCCAGGCCCAATCCGAAGGCGTGGGCAGCGCCGAGATCATCACCCGGTTGCTGGCGGAAATGGGAGAAGAGCAACGTGGCTGAGACCGCCGCATGGCTGGATTCCCAGGTGCTCAATCGCTTGATGCACCTGACGCTGATGTCGCGCTCGCCCATGGAAGGCTCCGTTTCCGGCCTGCACAAAAGCCCCCATCGCGGCTCCAGCGTCGAGTTCGCCGAATATCGCAACTACGTCCCTGGCGACGACATCCGCCGCCTGGATTGGCGTGTCTTCGCGCGCACCGACCGATTTTTCCTCAAAGAATACGAAGCGGAAACCAATTTGCGTTGCTACTTCGTGCTTGACGCCAGCGGCTCGATGCGTTTCGGCCAGACCCCCGGCGGCAAGCTTGCCTACGCAAAGCGCATGATCGCCACCCTGGCGTACATTACCGCGCATCAAGGGGATGCCTCCGGTCTGATTTGCACAAAAGGCAAAACGGTGGTCGAGATTCCGCCGCGGCGCAATCCCGCGCATTTGAAAGTCCTCTTTGAAACCCTGGACAAAGCGGAAGCGAAAGGTGAAACGGGCCTGATTACGGCTCTTCACGATTTGGCTGAACGCGTGCGGCGCCGCGCGATGGTGGTGGTGGTGTCGGATTTTTTCTGCGACTTGGAACCGCTGCTGGATTGCTTTCAACATCTGCGCTTCCAAAAACATGACTTGACAGTGTTTCAATTGCTCGATCGCGCGGAGTTGGATTTCCAATTCGACCGCCCGCTACGCTTTGTGGATTTGGAAAGCTCCATGAGCATCGTCAGCGAGCCTTCGAGCATTCGCGACGAGTATCTGCGGCAACTCGGCCTGTTCCTGGAACGTTTGCGTGGCGGCTGCAATGAATTCGGGGTAGATTACCGGCAGGTGGTGACCGATCAGGATTATGAAAGGGTCTTGGCTGATTTTCTCATTGAACGCGCTCATTGGGCAGCAGCTTCGCCGTAAGGAAGGAGCGCCCGGTCCCGTCGCGAGCCGCCCATGACTTTTCTCCAACCTTTCGTCCTGCTGGGATTGCCGCTGGTGCTGGTGCCGATCATCATCCACCTGCTCAACCGGCTCCGCCACCGCCCCAAGCCGTGGGCAGCCATGCGGTTCTTGTTGTCGGCCACGCGCAGTTCAACGAGTCACAGCAAGCTTCGTCAATTCCTGATCCTGCTCTGCCGCGTGCTGGCGGTGGCCATGCTGCTCTTGTTCATGGCCCGGCCGCTGGCCGGAGGCTGGCTCGGCTGGGCGCTCTCGCCCGCGCCGGACGCGATTGTCCTTTTGCTCGACCGCTCGGCCAGCATGGAGACACAAACCGCTGGGAGCGCCAAGCGGGAGCAGGCGCTCAAGTTGCTCGCGCAAGCGGCCCGCCCCTACGAAGGTGCCAGTCATCTTATTCTCATTGACAGCGCCACGCGCACCGCCCAGGAAATCGCCAAGGCGGACAGCTTGGTGCAATTATCCGTCACGCGCCCGACGGATACCGCCGCCGACGTCCCGGCCATGTTGCGCGCTGCTTTCGACTGGCTGGTGGACAACCACGCCGGCACGGCGGAAATTTGGATTGCCTCCGACAGCCAGCGCAGCAATTGGCGGCCGGACGATCCGCGCTGGAAGAGCGTCATCGCGCAGCTTCGCGGCTTGTCGCAAAAGGTTCGCATCCGGCTTTTGGAATTGACCCACGCGCCGGAAGCCAACGCCTCCATCGCGATCCGGGAACTCGTGCGCCGTCTGCGCGGCGCCAAATCGGAATTGGATGTCGTCCTGGATATTCAGCGCAACCGCGCCGCCAATTCCACCGTGCCCGTCGTCATGACGCTCGACGGCCAGCGGTCGCAGATGGACGCCGCCTTGGAAGGCCAATCGTTCCGCTGGCGGCGCAAGATAGATCTAGGCGCGCGCCGCGAAGGAGGGTGGGGTGGTTTTTCCCTTCCGGCCGACGCTAACCAACGCGACAACACGACTTGGTTTGTGTATGGCGCCGATACGCCTTTGCGCGCCGCCGTCGTCAGCGCGCAGAGCGAAGTGGCGCGCGATTTGCAATTGGCCGCCGCCTCCCACAACGCCGAGGCCGCTCAAGTGATCGCGGCGGCGGACATCGCCAACGCCAACCTGGAAAACTGCTCGCTTTTGCTCTGGCAGGCGCCGTTGCCGGACGGAGCGGAGGCCGACCGGCTGCAATCTTTCGCTGCTGAGGGCGGCGTGGTGTTTTTCTTTCCTCCGGGGCAAGCCAGCCCGCGGCAATTCGCCGGCCTGAGTTGGGGTGATGCGCAAACTGCCACTTCGCAAGATGGGTTTCGCATCTTGCGCTGGGACGAAGACGAAGGGCCGCTGGCCAAGAGCGACGAGCACCAGAGCCTGCCCCTGGCGCAAACCAGTTTTGCGCGACGCCAGCAAATGGTCGGGCCGAAGAATATCCTCGCCGCCTTCGAGGATGGCGCGCCCTTTTTGGCGCGGCAAAACGTCGGCAAGGGCGAGGTCTATTTTTGTGCGTCGCTCCCACAAGCCGATTGGTCCAGCTTGGGCGAAGGCCCCGTTCTGGTGCCGATGGTGCAGCGCCTGCTCCAGGCCGGCAGTCGCCGCTTGCAA
>DASYNM010000370.1:0-3176 GCA_036008545.1 Verrucomicrobiia bacterium | reverse complement strand
GCCTACGAATTAGCCATGGAGCGTCTGAGCAAAACAGCGCCCACAGTGAAATTGAGCGCCGAGAAGAAGAAGCAACTGGCCGAATTGGACTCCAAGTACGCCGCCAAGATTGCCGAGCGCGAAATTTTCCTCAAAGACAATCTCACCGCCGCCCGAGCCAAGGGAGATTATGAAGCCATGGCGCAGTTGGAAAAGCAACTGAGCAGCGAACGCAAATCGCTGCATGCGGAGTTGGAAGAAAAAAAGGACAAACTGCGCGCGGCCTCCTGATGGATTCGACCCGGTCACGCAGCAGGACGCATCTCTCACTCCTTTTCGTTTTTCTCCTCAGCGCCGCCTGCACAAGTCCTCTCCACGCTCAGGAAAAAGCCCCGTGGGCGCGCATTGTCATCATTGGCGCCAGCGTGTCGCACGGCTTTACTGCCTCCGAAACTTTCGGCGGACCGGAGTCGAAAAAGCTCGCCTTGGACCGTTATCTGGACGCCGCCCTGCTCGCACCGCACGAACCGGCGCGCAATCTGGCTAACGCGATGTTTTTCATGCTGCCCGACGACATGGGGCACACGCAAATCCGCCAGGCCCTGACGAATAATCCGACGCTGGTTGTCGGCATCGATTTTCTTTTTTGGTTTTGCTACGGCCACGGTGAAACTGACCACGACCGGCTGGATCATTTCGAGAAGGGCCTGAAATTATTGGAATCCGTGGACTGCCCTCTCATCGTCGGCGACATTCCGGACGCTTCTGCGGCCGTGTATCGCATGTTAAGCCCTCGCGAAATGCCCAGCTCCAAAGCAAGGGCGGCCGCCAATCGCCGTCTCAAGGAATGGGCAGCCCAACGCAAACAGGTGACCGTCGTGCCCTTGGCCGAGTTCATGCGCCTGGTCAGTGCCAACAAAGCGTTGACCGTGCATGGCTGCGCCTTCGCCAGCGGGACAACGCGCTCGCTCTTGCAGCCCGACCGGTTGCATCCGAGCCAGCGCGGCTGCGCCGTCCTGGCGGATTCCATTCTTGACGCATTCATGACGACCCACCCCGGTCTTGATGCTGCCGACGTGGTCTGGGATCCGGAGAAAGTATTGCGGGACGCCGGTCAGTTCTGATTTAGCGGCAAAGCCAGCCGAGGGAGGCCCAGGATTCAAACCAGGCTTTGACTTTGGCGCCCGCATCGGGCGAACCGCCTTCTTCGGCGCCTAGTTGTTGACAAGCTTCCGCGATGGCGGCCTTTGCGCGAAAGGCCGACAGCACGCGAAACGCCCCCGGCTCCAGTCGCTTGTAAAAGACCGTATCGTTGTGGCGATGCACGGCCAGGAAAACCCTGGCGGGCTTCAAACGCCGCTTGAGCTGCCGGCGCAAATGGGCCGGACGCGCTTCCATAGCGTTGCTCGCCTCGTCGCGCAGGCGTTCGGCGCGTTTGATTTGAATCAGAAACTCATCCACCGGATGGCTCAGTTCCAGCAACGTGAGGTGCGGCTGCAATTGCAAGCGCGTGCGCGCCGGATCGATTTCCAGCAGCGCGTCCATCATTAGTGGCGGCTTGGCCTCGTTATCGAAGGCCACGATCTGCGCCCATTCCAGACGCGCCATGTCCAGCGCCAACATCCCCTGCGGCGCGATCCAACTCGGTTCGGCGGTCAAAAACTCGATCAAACTCCGGCCCAGGTTTCGCAAGCTGAAGGAGGCGGAGGGATTCTGTGTCAAATAAGCTTCCGCCAGCTTCGAAAAACGGCGATCGCCCAAGACGGCGCGCAGGCCGGGATAATCATCGTAAAAGCAATCCAGCAACCGGAACCAATACTGGCGGTTGTAGATCTCGAGGCGCTCGAACGAAGTCAATCGGTCGTTGGGCTTGATGAAACCGGCAGCCACTTTTTTCATAGGCCGCCCATCACGCCAGACAGACTGGAGACGGCCGCGGGCCGATAGAGGCCGCATGACCGCGCGCGCCATCAGCCGCTGCAATTGCAGATACTCCTGGCGGCTCTGACGCTTCGGTACCGACATTGCATCAGGCGTGGACTTCGACGTTTTCAATGAATCGCCGGGCCTTCAGCGCCTCGTTGTGAACCTCCTCGAAGGAAGGAATGCGGGCGTCCCATTCCAGAAGCGTAGCCGTCGGGCCGGTGCGGCGCAGGGCGTGCTCATAAAGTTGCCAGACCGGATCGATGACAGGATGGTCGTGCGTGTCGAGAATGTACTTCCGATAGCGGGTGTGGCCCGCGATATGGAACTGGGCCACGCGCTCGGCAGGGACATGGTCGATATAATCCAAAGGATTGAAGCTATGATTGCGGGAGGAGACGTAGATATTGTTTACGTCGAGCAGAATGCCGCAATCGGCCCGTTCCACCACCTCGCTCAAAAACTCCCATTCGGTCATTTCTGAAACGTGGAACTCGGCGTAGCTGCTGACGTTTTCCACCGCGATGGGCACTTCCAAAAAGTCGCGCGCGTGGCGGATTTTTTCGGCGGTGACTTTGGCAGCCGCAAAAGTGTAAGGCATGGGCAGCAGATCGTGCGTGTAACGGCCATCCACGCTGCCCCAACAAAGGTGGTCGGAGAGCCAAGGGGTATTGGTCCGTTTGACCAGGCGCTTGAGTTTCTTGAGATGCTCGCGATCCAGCGGCTGAGCGGAGCCAAAATAGGCAGATACACCATGCTGCACGACGCGGTATTGTTCCAGGATTTGGTCCAACACCTTCAACGGACGTCCGCCGTCGCACATGAAGTTTTCGGAAATGATTTCAAACCAATCGACCGTCGGTTTTTCGGACAGGATGTGGTTGTAGTGCGGGACGCGCAGCCCGATGCCGATTCCGTAATCGGTGAAGCCGTTAAAGGCGTTGGCAGGCATGAGGAATGCGGGGGACGATATTGCAGAGGGAGGACGGACACTCGTCCGCCTCCCACTGTGAAACTAACTCAGAACGAGGGCCGAGGGCCTTCATTCCAACGAGCGGTCAGGCCACTTTGCAGCCGCCTTTGCCCTTGCAACTGTTCTTGCCTTTGCAGCCCATATCGCCGGTATTGCAGCCGCCCTTGCCTTTGCAACTATTCAGGCCTTTGCAGTCATGTTTGTCCACCGTGGGACTCGTGACCGACGCGCCTGAGTCGCTCGAAGTGCTGCAGCCGGTGGTGCCCAAGGTGCCGGCGAGCAAACCGGCCATTGCGGCAGT
>DASYNM010000369.1:0-25948 GCA_036008545.1 Verrucomicrobiia bacterium | reverse complement strand
GCTCGGATCAAACGAACCGCCATTCGACAATTCCACAACGGGACAGATTAGCGCCCACGCGCGATCCCGGCGCCGACGATGCTTTTCAGGAATCGCGGATTCCATCCCGGTGAGAGCGTACGGATCGTCCTTGAGCACACGGAAGTCGCCATTCTCCCCTGCGCTAAGCAGATTAGGTATTGAGATTTCGTACGGCATCAGGTCCTGGTCGAAGATGTCAACAAGCACTGCGCGCTCTTTGGCGGGTTCAATCCAAAGGACCCGCTCCGTTTTCCGGGTTCCATCCGCGGTGACCCAATCGAACAGCATGTTGATGCAGATTTCCATGGATTACCTACCCTGCGCCGTTGAGAATTTTTAGCGGCGAAGCTGGATTAATTATTTCGTTTAGGTTCACTCTCCACCGCCGACTTGCCATGAAGTGGCGCGCGAAGGAAAGGCTCGTGCCTGGTTCAAGCCCAAGCTTGTCATCGCACGCGTGTGCCGCGGAAGCCAAGCCCAAGCCGCTGTGCAAGAATTCGCGGAGCATTCGATCTACTTTTTCAAGGGAGTTCTCTGGCAGCGGCGCGGTTTGCGGAATCTGAACGCAAGGATGCAGCCATCGCAGGTTGCGCACCACAATTTGGGAGATGTCTGCATCCGTTACAATCGCCCAATCCACGTTGCGCGCGCGCCAGTAATGGCGCTCGATCTCGAGTTTCTCTAGGGTGCGGGATGAAGCCAGCTCATTGGCTGGTTTGAGGGTCCTAGCCTCCTCGTCGTTGCGCGGATCGCACCGCACTGTGACTAAAAAGTCGGTGGTTAGAACAAACGGCTTCTTCGTTCTCGTGTCCATCGGATGGCGAATTCCAAGGGCTTGCGCTATCGCCATGGTCTCTGCCACGGGCAAAAGTGGGAACTGCTCCCTAATGTCGACGACGCGCGGTGACAAGTCCAGGATGAGGAAGAAATCAAGTTCCAGATTGCTCATCAAGTGATGTTCGCGCCCGGTCTTCCGGCTCAACGCACGACTGCTGTAGCCAAGCGAAGAGAAGCTTTGGACTAACAACCATGGCTTATAGTCAGCGCCACGACCTTGCCCGCGACCTTCTTTCAATCGCTTTTCGATGTCTAATTTTTCGCATCTTCGACCCATATGTTTCAATCGATCACGCTGCGTTCAAGGTGGTGGCGAGCTTTACGGCGCGACCTTCAATTTGCCGGGCAGGTGCCCGACCGGATTGAAAACTGGATCAAACCGCGAGCACGCCTGCAGCAACACGGCTCGAGCGACAAGATGAAGAGACGGTAACGCGCTCAACCCAAGTGAACGCATGGTGCCCCTGAGATGGGCCACATCGGCATCGGTCAAACGGAACACGAAAACATTTCCCCGCGACTCCTGGTTTTTCGTTATTCGCGGTTTTTTGGTTGGGGCAGCGGAGCTTTCAGCGCCGCGCGCAACGCGAATTTCGTCAACACGCTCCCACCTTTTGGCGATAGCCCAGACCTGCGATTTGGCCATGGCAAACTTCCGTCCAACCGCCGCGTAGGAGGTTGTTTTCAAGGCTTCGAGGATTTGGTCGTGTAGACGGCTTGGTTTTGCTAGTTCCCGTCGCCCCCGGCACCGACGCGGAATTTCGGCAGCTTTCGCCCATAAACTCACTGTGGCAATAGAGACCTTCGCCTCTTGTGCTATTTCGCGCAACCGCAACTTGCCTTCGATGTAAGCGCGGATGGCCCATTGTTTGACTACGACTTTTCTTTGCTTTTCTTCGCTCTTTTGTGTTTCCATAATCTTCAAGTTTCTTATTGACTCAACTTGGATTAGCTCGCGGCCAGCCTTGGCGCACGGCATTCCATTGCGACTATGACAAAATATGACAATAGATGACATTCGTCAAGGAGATATTTCAAAAAATTGCTTCCGCCAATAAATTCGTGGGCAAAAGCAACATCAACAGATAGCGCAAGCGACTGCGAGTTAGGCTATTGCGCAATAACCTTAAATCGGGTCGATCGACGTGCGAATCGTTGGCGGCTGCAAGCACTGAAACGGGAGCGAGCGGGCGAGCGGCGGTGATCCGTCTCGCGTCTCTTGAGCGCCTTGCAGCAGGTCGCTACTGTGGAACGGACTTACGCGTCTGGTCGCGTACCTCCTTTGTTTTTACCAACAAATTCCATGAAAAATTCGTTTTATTGTCTCGGCCCGAAGAGGATTTTCCGAATCGGGGTGCCGACGTTTTTGGAGTTTGATTCCGCGGAGTTTCATCGCAGAATTGAACGCCATACTATGGATGAGGCCGACTACACACGTCGAAGAGGCAAGAGAAGGCTTTCTCATTTCGAGAGGCTCGAGCGTCTTCGTGTCGTGACTGGCAAGACGTGGAAGCAAATCGCCGAGGATTTGGAAGTTGATCGATCAATGCTGTTTCATGTCAAAGCTAAGGCACGGAACCTGAGTTCTAAAGTGATATTCCGCATCGAGAAGGCGGAAATTGCAGCCGGGATTATTGCGGACGCCAAAACCTTGATTAAACACGGATTGGATGCAAAAGAGTTAGCTGCTAAATTGCTGGATGAAACTACGCACCACACCGGCAAAATCACGGTTTCAGATGTTGACCGAGGCTTCAAGGATGTGTCGTTGGATTATAGGCGTGGTTCACCTCCATCTGGATATCCTTCGAATATAAGACTTTACGCTCCAGGGAATAGGATAACATGGAAGATTATGGGCGCCGATGGAGTGCTCGATGATCCAACGAGATTACTGCTCGCTTGCATGCCTAAAGACAGGTCAAATACTGATTTCCTCGATCTACTGACTCCTCCTTGCTACCGAGTCCTGGTCGAAATTGCTATCGGACTTGTGTTTGGCTTCCCCCGTATGGAACGAAAAAAGTAAAATAATTGCCAGCCAGAGGTTGTTCAACCAGAAATTTAAGGAAACCATCCACTTCTTGTCTCGTGGGGAGCGTGCGGGTATCTCAAGCAAGGGAGCGGGCTGTCAAAAATGGGTGACGGTAATCGATCATTACTCTTTGGTCGTCCTCAAATCTAATGTGGAAATTGAATCGCGCGTGAAGATTATTTAAGTGCGGTGCCAGGTCCTGCCTTCAATCATACCGCTGCGCGACATGTGCTTGCGTCGCGTACATGATCCTCACGAGCGCGCCATGTTCGTTTACGGTGAGCATCTGAGGATCAGCCCCATTCATTGGTGACCCTGGCAATCGAGCCCCCCATGGCTCGGCCGCCCGTCATCGTAAAATAGTCTTGCACCCACTCGCACTCGGTTCGGTACGCTCGATTTCATGCTCCCTCCTCACGCGTTAACCTCACGGTTGCCGGCTCGAAAACAAACGCTTCCTGCCCATCAAAATAGCCACACCGAAACAATGCTAGCGGCAACTCGGTTCTGATCGAGGTGGCCACGGCATAAAGCAGCACCTGCAGCCCCGCCTCCGTCTCCTGCGCCGCCCTCGGCTTGTAATCCCAAATTTCGATCCTGCCTTCCGCGCATCTGAGCAAATCTATATGGCCGGTCAGGCACTGAGTCCCGTCAAAAAGGCCACCATCAATAATGCGTTGGGGTTCATGACTGTTTTCGCGTGGAGAACGCCGCGTGGGTCATGCCACAACTCAAGGGAACGCTTTCTCGCCATTGAGTGCCAGACCAGTCGTCGAGTTTGTCGTCATCATCCAGAAGGCTCCTTCTGGCAGTGCGCCAAACAAAGTCTTGACAGACAAAAACCAGCGTTTTCACCTCGGCGAACACCCGTCACGAAGATCGGATTTTTGTTACTGTTGTTGTTAATTGTTCGTTCTTTTTTACGTAAACCATTGAGCCAGAACAGTGGAGCGGGTGAAGGAAATCGAACCGTCTCAGGCTTGGGAAGCGCTCCCTCCTGCCGCCGGACAAATCTGTATTTTTTTTTAGGCAGGCAGGGGCTTTTCAGAGCAGGCGGCGGCGTTAGTTTTGAACTTTATTATTCTTGTACCGGTTTATTGCTCATTGATTATCAACGACTTAAGCTTGTTTTCGGTTTCCGATGTTACCTGGCGTCTACACCAGCCGCACTTACAAACTATATTTGTTACTTACAAACTATATTATCCGCCTACAGACTTTATTTTCTTACCGCAGTGTTCCCGGCATTCCGCCCATGCGTGCCATCATTTTCTGGAACTTTCCCATCTTCTTCATCATCTGCTGCATCTGGCTGAATTTGTTGAGCAATTGGTTGACTTCCGACACCTGCACGCCGCTGCCCTTGGCGATGCGGATGCGGCGCTTGGCATTGAGAATCTGCGGACCGCGCCGCTCCTGGGGCGTCATGGCGCAGATGATCCCTTCCATCCGCTTGAACTCTTTCTCCTGCTTCGGCAGGTCCGCAGTTTTGAGGGCCTCGGCGCCGCCCGGCAACATTCCAACCAGACTTTCCAATGAGCCTAGCTTTTTCATCTGCCGCAACTGATCGAGAAAATCCTCCAGCGTGAACTGCCCTTTGCGCATCTTTTCCTCCATGCGCTTGGCCTCGTCCATGTCCACGGCCTCCGCTGCTTTTTCGACCAGGCTGACTACGTCGCCCATTCCTAGAATGCGCGAGGCCACGCGTTCCGGATGGAAAGGTTCGAAATCTTCCAGTTTCTCCCCCACGCCCGCGAACTTGATCGGCTTGCCGGTGACGGCCTTCAAACTCAACGCTGCTCCGCCGCGCGCGTCGCCGTCCAATTTGGTCAAGATGGCTCCGGTGATATTGAGAGCCTGATCGAAATGCGTGGCCACGTTGACCGCTTCCTGGCCGGTCGCGGCGTCTAGCACGAGAAGGATCTCTTGCGGCTTGGTCAGGTCGCGCAGTCGCACCAACTCGCGCACCAGCGGTTCATCGATCTGCAACCGGCCGGCGGTGTCGAAGATCAGCGTGTTGCAGTTGTTCTGCTTGGCGAACTCCAGCGCCTCGCGCGCAATTTTTAAAACATCCGTCTCTCCTTTGCGGACAAAAACCGGCAGATTGAGCTGCCGACCCAAAGTCTCCAACTGCTCCATCGCGGCAGGCCGGTACACGTCCGCCGCCACCAGCAAGGGCGTGCGCGCCTGTTTGTGCAGCAAACGGGCTAGTTTGCCGCTGGAAGTGGTTTTACCTGAGCCATGCAACCCCACCATCATGATGCAACTCGGGTTGCCGCTCAGGGCCAGACCGGCGTTGGTCGAGCCGAGCAGCTTGACCAATTCGTCGTGAATGATTTTGATGATTTGCTGGCCCGGCTGGATGCTTTGCACGACCTCTTGGCCCAACGACTTGGTCTTGACCTCCTCGATGAAATCCCGGGCCACCTTGAAGTTGACGTCCGCGTCCAGGAGCGCCATGCGCACTTCGCGCAAGGCGTCGCCGACGTTGGACTCCGAGATTTTCCCCAGGCCGCGCAGATTGCGGAAGGCCTTTTGCAGTTTCTGGCTCAAGCCGTCGAACATCCCAGCAATTTAGAGTCCCTCCACCAAACCGCAACTTTGAACTTGAGCTTGGGCGCGCCTTTTGGCTAAATCGCCGTTCCTTCGGCTGGAAGCCGTAGGTGAGGTAGGTTACCCAAGTGGCCAACGGGGGCAGACTGTAAATCTGCTGGCTTACGCCTTCGATGGTTCGAATCCATCACCTACCACCAATTTAAGGAAGTGAATATCAACGAAAATAAAGTAAGGATAGAATTATAAATGAAATCGTCGTTTTTGGAAAACATGTCAGTTCAAACTCCATCCGTCCGTCTGGCCCGACTCCCCGGCCCGCACGGCTACCGCTTTGATGGCGACACGGTGCATCTCAACGCGATGTTCGCGCTGCTCGATCCCGCTGCTCACGAACGCTCTTGGGCGCTGCAACTCTGGGCCTGTCCTTGCGCGCCCGTTTCCGCTCAAGACCTCGTCGGGCGCATTGTTGCTGAGGTGGCGCTGCCGCCGATAGGCGAACTGGCCGACGAAATCGAACACTTCGAAGTCAGCGCCTTCGCGCGTCCGCCTGCTGGCGGTGGTGAACACGTCATGGTGCTAGTGCTGGCGGCGGGCCGTCCCGGCCAATTTAATGACGTTCACGACTTCGCCATATTCTTGCACCGTCAGCAATTTGTGCAGCCGCGCATGAACGGCAACGTCGGATACCGCATCGACGGCGCACGCGTGCAAATCTCGGTGGATCGCGTCGAAAATCCGCGCGTTGGCACAAACCGCAGTGGAACATTGTCGCTGGAACTGTGGGCGTTGCCTGCGTCGTTCGCTGGCGGAAATTTCCTGGGTCATCACCTTGCAGGCGTGGAAATCGGGTCCATTAGCGGCCAGAACGAAATGGCTTTGCAGGCGATTGACCTGGCCTTCACTCAGCCGCCGGCTGGGACGTGGCAAATTGTCCTCATGCTCCGCGAATGGACCGCTGCAGGTTTTGTGACCCGCGACTTCACCAACTTCGCGACTCCGTTCGTCTCAGCGCAGGCGATCGATAAGCCCTCGGTCGCGGTGGTTCCTGCGAAGTCCATCGCGCCTGTGGCGGCGAAAACTCCGGTTACCGTCGCAGCAAACATCCCCCCAGCGGTCGGCGACAGAACGCCGGCTCCGGTCATTGCGCCCGCACCGGCCAAAGCGTCCGCAGCGGAAGCTACAAAAGCTGTCGCGCCCGCCTTGCCTGCCAGGAAATCTGGCGATGCCACCTCAAAGTGCATCGCCGTCAATACTGCAGGTGTCGAGGAATTGGCCGCTGTGAAGGGCCTTTCCAGGAAGTTGGCCAAGGGCATTGTCGAAAAACGTCCCTTCGCATCGCTCGATGATCTTCTCCACGTCAAGGGCCTTGGCGCCAAAACCTTGGCCAAAATTCGTTCCAGCCTGAAACTCTGACGCGGCCCTGCGCGAGTAGGTCATGGCGGGATGTGCGATAGTGGCGCATCCCGCCGGGCCTAAACTGCGCTCCGCGCCAATTGTTAAATCATGGCTTGGAAGTGTTCTCGTCGCTTCGACCAAAGTCGAGCATGGCAGAATCGAGAATCTGGGCCAGCCCTTGATTCCAGCCATCGACGAGAGCAGCGGCCGTCCGCGCTTTCAGCGGGATTTCGCGAGAATACTCTCGCTGAAGAATGGCTTTGCCGGGAATGCCGTGGGGGGCCTCAAAAAAATCGAAGCGCATGGCCAGGACCGCAGTGGCGTTTGTCGCCGGGCGGAAATCGCCATAAAGTTCGCTTACATGGATCTCCACCAGCGTGTCCGGCTTGAGCGCGCTGCCGGGTTCCTCCACTTCACGGAAAACGCCGGCTGCTCGAATCCAACTGCACACGGGGGAGATGAGACCATCTGCCGGTGGCACCATGAATTCCGCGTAGGGATCATGCTCGTAGGAGTAATCTCCTGTGCGATAAAGAAACTCCCGGCTCTCGAACGGCGCCGCGACTTGCAGAGTGCGAATGCCAAGCACGCGACTGCCTGGGGCACCTTTGGGCGCCGAAGGCGGCGGCGCAAAAAGGAACGTTTGCCGGTCCAAATGCGGTCGCCCCAGACATCCGGTCAGCAAACAAACGGCGGCAAAAAGGGTAGCCTTAATGGTGGTACGGATAATCATGGATCATTAGGGGTTGGTCGGTTGAACTTCTTTGAGCCGAGGCGGCGGTTGCCCGAAAATAAAGCCCGAAGGATATTGTTTCAACTCGTCGAGGACGTCGTTCACATTCTGGATGGCTTGGCGCGCTCTGACCAGAGTTTGGTTCAAGGAATCGAAATCCACGCTCGTCAAGCCGGGTTCAAGTTTGCTGAGCGTATCCTGCAATTGCGCCACGAGTGCATCGGCGTCCTTCGTCAATTTTTCCAACTGCATTTTTTTCACGGTGCCATCTGTGTCGTCGATGAAATTGTCAAGTTTTGAGGTGCTGCGCCGAATGTCTTGCAGGAGCGCGGTGGCATTGGTGAGGAGCACCGTGGCATTGGTGCTAAGGTTTTCAAAGTCCACCCGCTCGACCTTTTGCAATACGCGGTTGAGGTCCTTTAAATCCGTTTGAGCCATTTCATTCAGGGCGGTGACATCGAGACGATCCAAGCGACGCAAAGCTCTCTGCAACGAAACGAGCAATTCTCCGAACAGACCGGGCGCCGAAGGAATAAAAGTGCGCTTGGGCGTCCACGAATATTTCATAATTGGATTTTCGGCCGGATCCAAGTATTCCAGCGAGATGATGCAAGTGCCGGTGACGCCCTGTGCTTTGATGCGGGCACGCAAACCACGATCCACCGCGGCCTGAAGTTGCTCGTGCCACTCCTTTCCCATGGGCGTCACGAAAGCATCATCCTTCATTTCGAAGACCACCACTACGCAGCCCGGCTGGCTGTCCGGGTATTCGTTCCAGGAGAAGCCGATGTGCGTGACTTTGCCCACGCGGACGCCGCGGAATTCGACGGCCGCACCGACCGACAGGCCGCTGACATCGCCCGGCACGTAGGATTCAAACAAACTTTTCTTTTCGAATGAGCTCCAGGTGCCGAAAGCAAGAACGCCCGTGGCAAGCAGTCCAAGCCCAAAAAGAGTAAACAGACCGAGTTTGAAGTTGTTCGTTTTAGCGCTCATTGAATTCTAAGTAGGTTGAACCGAATGACTGGCATCGGCTTCGCGATTGAAGAAGCGATGCACCCAGGGATCGGTCGCCCCATCACGAAGATCGGCGGGTTTTCCTTGTGCGACAATCCCCCGGGTCTGACAGTCAACCATGATGACGCGATCCGCGACCGCATAGATGCTCGCCAATTCATGGGACACGATCACGAAAGTAATGCCAAAATGGTGCGACAAACCAGAAACCAGGAGGTCGATCCCGGCCGACGTGATCGGGTCCAAGCCGGCGGAAGGTTCGTCCAGGAACAAAATCCCAGGATCCATGACCATGGCGCGAGCAATGGCCGCCCGCTTCTGCATGCCGCCGCTCAACTCGGACGGCATTTTATTGGCCGCATTGCCAAGGCCCACTAATTTCAGCTTCGCCAGGCACACCAATTCTTTTAATGGCTCGGGTAGTTCCGTAAATTCATCGAGCGGCAGCCGCACATTTTCGAGCACATTCATCGAGCCAAAGAGCGCGCCACTTTGATACATGACGCCAAACTTGCGCAGCAACCGCAACCTATCGTCGCCCTCTGCGGCGACTAGATTTCCGCCCTCGATCCACACTTCGCCCGATTGAGGTGGATAAAGCCCGATCATCGTCTTCATCAGTGTGCTTTTGCCGCAACCAGATTCACCAAGGATGACGAAAACTTCACCGCGCTTAACCTGGAAGTTAATCTTCTCGAGAATAACCCTCTCGCCGTAACCTATGCTCAGGTCTTTGACGGAAATTACGATGTCATCCGACTCGTTCATAGTTTGACTACATGTCGGGTCTTTGACGGCAACTACGATTTCATCCGACTTGTTCATCACTTTAAGAAGTAAGAAATCGTGGAGAAACACGCATCGGCCACAATGATGAGAAGGAGGCTGGTCACGACCGCCCGGGTAGTTGACAAGCCAACAGCGCTAGGCCCTTGTTCTGTTTGCAGTCCGCGCCAGCAACCCACGCCGGAGACGATGATGCCGAACACCACAGCCTTCTCCATTCCCACCCACAGATCGCTCAAGTGGACGCTTATAGCCATTTGATGGAGGATAAGCCTCAGCGAAAAGCCGAGGCCCAGCATCACCAGGGCTCCACCCACCACGCCCATGAGTATGGAGTAACAGGTCAACAGCGGCGCCACCATCACTCCGGCCATCAGGCGTGGCACTACTAGAAAGCGGATCGGATTGAGGCCCAAAGTTTCCAGCGCATTCAGTTCCTCGTTCACCTTCATGGTGCCAATCTCGGCCGCGAACGCTGAAGCCGACCGGCCCGCGAGCAGGATGGCCGTCATCAGCGGCCCCATCTCCCGAACCATGACCACTGTGATGGTGTTCGCCACATAAATCTGCGCGCCAAAATCAGCCAGTCGCTGGGCCGACTCGAAGGCAATGATGAAGCCGAGCAGCAGACTGACAAGCGATACGATAGGCACGGCATTGGCGCCCGCGAGCTCGAAAACATGGCGCACTTCCGGCCATCGCATTCGCTTTGGATTAACGAGCGAAGGAGGAAAGTTCGCGGCGAGGCCTCCCAGAAAATCCACCTGGCCGCGCAAGTCGTCGAGCATTTGGCTGGTCGCATGGCCCGCTTCCTCCACCAGAGGATGGCTGCTCTTTTGAGGCTGCGGATGGAACTTATCGTAGTCCTGAGCGGTGAAGCCTTCAAATAGTGTTTGAAATCCCGCGGCCAACCCAACCACGGAAACTTTGGCTCCCAGTGTCATTCGCCCCATGTTCAAATACCGGAGGAGCGCGAAGCCCGCGCCGCCGCAGAAATCAACGCCGCTCACATCCACTTCGAGGGTTTTGACAGACGCGCCGCGCAGGCTTTGCTCCAAGTCGCGCCAGCAATCCACAACCGTGCGTGAACTCAGGCGCCCTTTCAGCACGACGCGCGCGAGACCATCAGGCCCGAGCTGCACGCTCGCTTCACATTCCGTCTGCGGGGCTGGGGGCAAGCTTGCCATGTAATTCCTTGTGGTTGATGGGGAGCCTGACTTTGAACCGGGTTTCGCCGGCCTTGGACTCGAATTCAATTTCACCACCGTGCCGGTCGGCCACGATGCGGTTGCTGATGATAAGACCAAGCCCGGTGCCCGAACCGATGGGTTTGGTGGTGAAAAAAGGTTCGAACATGTGCGACTGAACTTCCGGCGGAATGCCGGCCCCGTTATCGACGATCTCCACGACCAATTGATCGTCCTCGTGGCAAGTGCCGATGCAGATCTTGCCGGTGCCATTAACAGCATCGATGGCGTTGTCAATCAGATTAGTCCAAACCTGGTTAAGTTCGCTGCCATACGCCGTGATGCGCGGAATAGAACGATCGTAGGCTCGGTTGACCGTCACGTTTTTCAATTTGTGGCCGAGCATCGTCAGCGTGCTCTCGATGCCGTCGTGAATGTCCACCTCCTGCATCGGCGATTGCCCCATGTAAGAGTAGTCCTTCATGGCTTTGACCAATTCGGCAACGCGTCCGGTGCTCTGGTCGATCTGGCTCAGCAGCAACTTTAAATTCAAGCGTGATTCCAGCCAGCCGAGAGCATCCGCATGGCTTTCGGCCGGCAATTTGGCCACCGATGCTTCCAACCATGAAATGTCCACGTCGGCGCTGACAAAAGTCGGCGCGAGCTCCCAGGCCGTCGCCACACCGCGGGCCTGGAGCCAGGTCGCGATTTTGTCTTCACGATCACTGCGCTCAAGGTGATCTAGCACTGGGGCGCGTGCGAGTCGTTCCTCGCCCTCTTGCGAGGCGTGCGCAAGATCGTGCCACTGGTCATTCTTGAGCATGTCGGAAAGCTCACAGAGCAGGCATTGCGCTCTGTCCGAAGTCTCACGCAAATGTGCCGCCGCCCGGCGGGCCGCCGAGGCCGGATTATTCAGCTCGTGGGCTAGACCTGCCGCCATGGTGCCGAGGGAGGCCAGCTTTTCCCGTTGCTGTGAGTAGCCCTCCAGGTTGCGCATCTTGCTGGCTGCGGATTGAAATACTTCCTTTGCCACGGAACGGCACAAGCTCAACATCCGCCAGAACTTGTCCTGGTCGAGGCGGAAGAGTCGAACCGGCTTCGCCGCCCGGACGGTGGAGATCCAGGGGATGTCCAACAACAAGGTAATTTCACCTGTGAAAGTTCCAGGCTTGAGAACCGCCATCAGGATTGTCTGCTTATCATAGTCGCGCACGATTCGAACTTCGCCCTCAAGCACCACAAAAAAATACGGGTAGCGCTCGCCGTCCTCCACCAGCACCGTTCCGGCTGGCAGGTCGATGACTTCGCCCTGCTCGATGCACTCCAGTTGCGCATCGGTCAAGCTGGCAAACAGCGGCGTGGCGCGAACTTGTTGGAGAGTGGCTTGGTCCATGGCTATAAGAGGTCCAAGTATTCGTGCACGAGTTTCACGGCCATGGCGCCTTCGCCGACGCCCGAGGTGACACCTTTGGCGGAGCGATGGCGGACGTCACCAGCCACGAAAATGCCCGGCACGCTGGTCTCTAAGTAAAATGGATCACGATTCGCCGTCCATCCAGCCGGCCGCCGTCCTTCGCGAATCAAGTGCTGGCCGGAAATCAGGTAGCCTTGCTCATCCCGCTCGACCACACCGGCGAGCCAATCGGTGCGGGGAATGGCGCCGGCGTAGATCAGCAACGCGCTGGCCGGCACTGTTTCCTGCAAACATGTTTTAGTGTCAATAATGGTGATTTTTTCGCATCGATTCTCGCCTTCCACAGCGACGACATTGGAGTTGAATCTCAAGGCAATATTTTTCGTGGCGGCGATTTGGTTCTCCAAGTATTGCGACATGGTGGCCGAAAGGCAAGCGCCCCGAATCAGCATCGTGACCTGGCGGGCGAATTTGGAAAAATACATGGCGGCCTGGCCCGCCGAGTTTGCGCCGCCAACGATGTAGATATCGCCATCCCGGTAAGAAAAAGCGTCGGACATGGGCGCATAATAATACACGCCCGCGCCAGCAAGTTTATCCAACCCCGGAACTTCCAATTTCCTAAAAGCGATTCCCGTGGCGATCAGGAGGGCACGGCAGCCAACTTCCGCGCCATCCTCCAACGTCAGCACGCGCGCGGGCCCTTCGATTCGCACGCGTTTGACCTCTTGTGGCGCGAGAATTTCGACACCAAACCGGCGTGCTTGCGCCACGGCGCGCCGGGCCAGATCCGAGCCGCTCAGCCCCACGGGAAAGCCGAGATAGTTTTCGATGCGCGAACTTCGTCCAGCCTGTCCGCCGGGGGCCTCCCGTTCGACGAGCAGCGTGTGCAGTCCGTCCGCGGCGCCATAAACGGCAGCGGCCAATCCCGCGGGACCCGCGCCTACGACAACAAGGTCGTAAAAGGGAAATTCCGCTTTGGTTTTCAAGCCCAGCTTGCGGGCGACATCCGGGATAGGAGGATTTGGCAGAAATGATCCATCGGCAAAAACAACCAAGGGCAACGACGAAACTCCAGCTCCAGTCGTGTTGAGTAGCTGCTTCGCCGTCTCGTCCGTTTCGACGTTGAGCCACTGGTGCGGCACAAAATTGCGCCCCAGAAAATCGCGGATTTCATTGGAATGGGGCGACCACCGATGCCCCACCACGCGCACGCCTTCAAAGGCCGGATGATAGGAAGCCTGCCAATCATCGAGCAAATCATCCACCACTCCATAAAGCCGTTCTTCCGGCGGGTCCCAGGGTTTCATCAGATAATGATCGATCTGGACGCTGTTGATGGCGCGAATGGCCGCATCCGTGTCCGCGTAGGCTGTCAGCAAAGCGCGCTTGGCCTCCGGGTAAAGCACAATCGCTTTTTCCAAAAACTCCACGCCGGACATGTGCGGCATCCTTTGGTCCACCAGGAAGAGAGCCACCGGGTCGTTGCGAAGCTTCAACTGCTTCACGGCTTCGAGGGCGGAACCGCCGGAATCCGCGGAGATGACTTTGTAACGATCCCCATATTGGCGGCGCAGATCACGTTCCACAGCGCGCAATACGTCCGGATCATCGTCCACTGTCCAGATCACGGGTTTAGGCATAAAAATGTATCAGCTATTACGTTGCGGGGCGGGCGCTGAGCTCGCCCTTCACTCCCATTACGCGCGGTTCCACCGGGTAATTGCGCTCCCGCCAGGCGTCGATCCCTCCCAGCAAAGGCCGGACGCGCGTGATGCCTTTACGGTGCAGCAGCAACGCCACCCGCGCGCTGCTCACCTCGTTAGGGCAGGAACAGTAGAGAACGATGTCGCGGTCGCGAGGAATTTCCTGCTCGCGACTTTCCACTTCGTCCATCGCCATGTGCAGCGCGCCCCTGATTTGGGAAGGGTCACCGTCGAGCTCTGAAAGTGGCCGCAGATCCAGAATCATCGGGTTCTCACCGGCCTCCTGCTTCTGATGCAGTTCGTCCACGGTGATTCTCGACCCCCGCAACTCGTGCAGCAAACGGCGGCGCTGGAAGTACTTGTAACCGATGTAAAGAGCAACCAACCCGACGACCAGAGCGAGCGCACTGCTGCCAAGATTGGAGAAGGCATTGACGATCTGTTCCAATTGTCGGCTGAACAGAACTCCGACCAGCAGAAAAGACCCCACGTAGAGCACCGAACCGATCCCATCAAAGAAGAGAAATCGATGAACGCTGATGCCAGAACTTCCCGCCAACGGCGGCGCCAAGGTGCTCAAACCAGGAATGAACTTCGCACCCACCACCCCTCGCATTCCGTAACGAGTGAACACATCCTGGGTCCGGCGCACGCACGTGTCCGGCGTCAACGAGATGCGACAGAGCAGACCCAGCAAACGGTTGCCGTAAATGCGCCCCAGATAGAACCAAATCCCGTCGGCCAGCAGCGAGCCGACCGCAGCGGCGCCGAGCGCCACGAGGCCGTTCATTTTACCAGCACCGACCAAAGCTCCCGCGGCGAAGAGCCAGGGCGCGGCAGGTAGCGGAGCACCCATCTGCTCGACGAAGACTGCGGCGATCAACACGGCCGTACCATGCCGAACCAGAAATGCAAAAGTTTCGTTCATCCTGAATCTCGTTGGGGTTGCGCCATCGACTCGACTCGAAAAAGATAAGGGTAATTGCTAAGGATTGCCAGTCCTATTGAGCGCAGATGGATTGGAAAGCGCCTCATCTTTCCAACCGCCACCAAGCGCCTTGTAAAGGGAAACGACCGCAAGTTGTTGATCTCGTTCGGTTCGGGCGAGACTGATCTCGGCCGGAAACAGTTGTTGTTGAGCTTCCAGGACCTCGTAATAACTGGCTTTGCCAGCGAGGTATCGTTCCGTCGAAACTCTGACCGCTGTGTCGAGCGCCTTCACTTCGCGCGCCTGTTGCTGCCGAATCTCCCCAAGCTTTTCGCGCAAGACCAAAGCGTCGGACACGTCGCCCAAAGCGGCGAGCGCTGTGTGTTGGAAACGCAACCGGGCTTCGTCGCGGGCGGCTTTGGCCTGTCGATATTGCCCAACCAGCCGGCCTCCCTCAAAAATCGGACCGGTGCCCTCGGCGGCGATGCCCCACGCGTTGGCGCCACCCAGGGTAAACGCGGACAATTCCGGACTGATTTTTCCCAGAAGCGCCGTCAAGCCTATCTTCGGAAAAAACTCGGCCACCGTCTCGCCAATCAGCGCGTTCGCCGAGCGCAATAATTGTTCTGACTCGCGCACGTCCGGCCGCCGTTCCAACAAGGCGGAGGTCAATCCCGCCGGGACCTCGGGCGGCAGCGCCACCAACGAGGGGCCGGCGCGCAGGATCGGTCCGGGATTGCGCCCCAACAATATGCACAGCTCATTCTCAGTGATGGAAATCTGTTCCTCGATGGCCGGTATCGCGGCGGCTGCATCGGCTTCGGCGGCTTCAGCGCGCGAGGCTTCCAAGTCCGAGGCCGTGCCGCCCACCAGCCGCTGCGTAAAGATTTTCAAACTCTCGCCAAATGAATTGGTGGTGCGCTCGGCAATTTCCATCTCCTGATCCAGCTCCTGCAATTGAAAGTAATCACCGGCCACTTCGCTCAACAGGCTCAGTCGGACGCCATGACGGGCCTCCTCTGAGGCAAGCAGTTGGGCGCGAGCCGATTCATTCAACCGGCGAATGCGGCCCCACAGATCCACTTCCCAAAAGGCGTTCAGAGTTGCCGAAGCGGAGCCGACCGTGGTTCCGTTGTTGGGGAAGACTCCGCCAAACAAATCATTGCGCCCCTGGCTGACAACGCCGTTGTATTCCGCATTGGGAAAAAACTGGGATCTGGCTTGCATGGCGACCGCACTAGCCTGTTGCACGCGAGTGACAGCAATGCGCAGATCGTAGTTATTGGTAAAGGCTTCCCGGACCAACGTTTGTAACGTGTTGTCCCGATAGACTTGCCACCAATTCAAGTCGGCGAATGACGCATTGGTGGGCGAATTGTCACTACGAAAGCTCGAAGGCGAATCGACCGCGGGGCGTTTGTAGTTGGGACCGACCGCGCAACCGGCAAGCACAACCCCCGAAACCGCCAGGACGATACAGGCGTAACTGCGGCTCATAGTCGGCCTCAAGCTCATGACAGTTCTTCTCCGACAATTGCGCCACCTGAATTCGCAGCGGATTGTGGCTCCTTTTTCCGGCTGCGGCTGGCCAGCTTTTCGACCACATAAAATGTGACTGGAATCAGGCAGACGGCAACGCAGGTCGCGGCCAACATGCCGCCAATGACCACGGTGCCAAGAATACGTCGTGAAACAGCCCCCGCCCCGCTGGCGAACCACAATGGCAAGGAGCCGAAAATGAATGCGAACGAAGTCATCAGAATCGGCCGCAGGCGAAGGCGGGCACCGGTCAAGGTTGCCTCGATTAGCGGTTTTCCTTTCTCGTATTCGAGGCGGGCGAACTCCACGATCAGAATGGCATTTTTGGCCGCCAGTCCGATGAGCATGACCAGTCCTATCTGCGCAAAAACATTATTGACCATTTGCCGCGACAGGAGAGCGGCGAAGGCGCCGAAGACGGCGATGGGAGTTCCCAGCAAAACGCTGAACGGCAGCGACCAACTTTCGTAAAGGGCGGCCAGAATCAAGAAGACGAAAAGGAATGAGAGAGCGAAAATCGCCGCCGGCGAAACGCCCTGGGCCGCCTTCTGCTCCTGAAACGACATGCCGATGTAGTCGTACCCCATCTCCGCGGGCATGGTCTCGGCGAATACTTCCTCCAGGGCTTTCGTGGCTTGGGCGGAACTGTATCCGAGCGCCGAGGTGCCATTGAGCTGCGCCGAACGATAGAGATTATAGCGCATCGTAAATTCCGGCCCGGAAATGGACTTGGTGGAGGTAAGGGCTGACATGGGGATGGATTCGCCATTATGGTTGCGCACGTAAAACAATCCCAGGTTTTCGGCGCGAGTCCGGTAGTCGCCTTCGGCTTCAACATAAACCTGCCATTGCCGCCCAAACCGATTGAAATAGTTGACGAAATACCCGCCCATAAACGTTTGCAGCGTCTTGTAAACCTCCGCCAGGTCCACTCCTTGCTTAAAGACTCGATCGCGATCCACATTAACGTAAAGTTGAGGTACGCTAGGCAAGAATGTGGTGTTGATGCTGGCGATTTCGGGCCGCTTCTTGGCCGCCTCGATAAACTTGGCCACGTTGCCGGCGAGAAACCCAATGTCTTTCCCGCTTCGGTCCTCCAGAACCATCGTGAACCCGCCAGCCGTTCCGACACCCGCGATGGCGGGCGGCGGGAACGCGAACGCAATAGCCGCCGACACGCCGGAAAGCTTCCGCGCCAAGTTTGCCTTAATGGCTGGATAGCTCTCCTCCGTTTTGGTGCGCTTGTCCCAATCTTTTAGGCTCACCCAAAAAGTAGCGCTATAGGTGTTCCGCGTAAAGCTCAACAGGGTGAAGCCGGCCACCGTCGTGCAACTCTCAACTCCCGGCGTGGACATGACCAGGTCTTCTACCTGGTGACAAACGGCCAAAGTGCGGTCCATCGAAGCGGCGAAGGGGAGTTGGACGTTGACGTAAAGAAATCCTTGATCTTCTTCCGGCAGGAAGCCGGTCGGGAGCGTTTTGCCAAACCAACCGGCGCCGAGCGCTACGACCCCGAGGAATAATAGGCTGAATGCGGATTTCCGAATCAACCCGCGGCAAAGGCCAACGTAGCCATCCGTAAGTCGGCCATAAGCGCGATTAAACCCACCAAAGAATAGTCCGAGTGGTCCACTGGCCTTTTTGGCCGGACGCAGAAGCAACGCGGACAATGCGGGACTGAGCGTCAGCGCGTTGAAGGCCGAGATGAGCACGGAAATGGCAATGGTCACGGCGAATTGCTGATAGAGCCGGCCCGTGATGCCGGGAATGAACACAGTGGGCAGAAATACCGCCGACAGAATGAGCGCGATTGCTGCCACCGGACCCGAAACTTCCTCCATCGCTTTCAATGTCGCATCTTTGGGCGACATCCCCTCGCCAATGTGGTGTTCGACCGCTTCCACGACCACGATGGCATCATCCACCACCAATCCTATGGCGAGGACCAGGCCGAAAAGCGAAAGCGTGTTGATGGAGAAACCCAGCAACGGGAACAGCGCGAAAGTCCCGATGAGCGAGACCGGAACCGCCGCCAGCGGTATCAAGGCCGTCCGCCATCCCTGTAGGAAAATAAAAACCACCAGCATCACCAGCGCCAGCGCTTCCCAAAAAGTCTTGGCAATTTCGCTAATCCCTTCGGTCACCGACTTGGTGGTGTCAATCGGCACTTGGAAGTCCACGTCGGAGGGGAAGCGGGTCTTCAATTCTTCCATGAGCTTTTTGACGCCTTTGGCGGCTTCGATGGCGTTGGAGTTGGGAAGTTGAAACAAGGCCATAATGGCAGAGGGTTTTCCATTGTAACGGCCCACAATGTCATAGTCCGCCGCGCTTAATTCTATGCGAGCCACGTCCCTCAATCGCACCACGGCCCCATCCGGCGTGGCGCGGAGAACGATGCTGCCAAATTGTTCTTCCGTCGTAAGCCGGCCTTGCGCGAGCACTGTGTAAGTGAATTCTTGTCCGGGAGGTGTGGGACGCCCGCCGATTTTGCCGGCCGGATTGACGGAATTCTGGCTGTTGACGGCGCTAATGATCTCCGGGACGGTGATATTGAGTTTGGCCAGTTGGTCTGGCTTCACCCAAATCCTCATGGCGTACTGCCCGGCGCCGAAAATTGTCACCGAGGAAACGCCCACCACGCGACTCAGAGGGTCGCTCAAATTGATATAGGCGTAGTTGGCCAGAAACTCAGCGCCGCGCGTGCCTTTGGGCGAATTGAGCGAGAGGATCATGAAAGGGGCGGAGAGGGATTTTTGCACCGTGACCCCGTAGTTTTGCACGTCAGGGGGCAACTGGGATTGCGCTTGGGCGTAGCGCAACTGGGTTAGAACCTGGTCGATATTCGGGTCGGTCGCGAGATCGAAGTTGACAAACAACCGCATCAAACCGTTGTTCGCGTTGACCGAGTACATGTAATTCATGTTGTCCACGCCGCTCATCTGTTGCTCAATCGGAGTGGCGACGGATTGCTCGATAGTCTGCGCGTCGGCGCCGACGTAGTCCGCCTGAATGAAGATTTCAGGGGGCACCACTTTGGGAAATTGCGCAATGGGCAGTGAAAGCATCGTGACCAGCCCGACGATGACCATGACGATGGAGATCACCATGGCAACGATGGGGCGGTTGATAAAAAATTTCGACATGACCTAGCGGTTTGGCGTGGTCTCGGGCGACTGGACGGATGCTGCCACAAAATTAGTCGTGTTCACGGTCATCCCGTCACGAATTCGTTGAAGGCCTTCGACCACGATGCGCTGCCCAGGCTCGAGGCCTTTCTCAATGATCCAGAGGCTGCCGCTTCGTTCGCCAACGCTCACTGGCTGGATGTGGACTTTGTTTTCGGCATCCACGACGTCAACCTGAAAGGACCCTTGCAGTTCCGAAACAGCACGTTGCGGCACCAGTAAAGCGCCGTGCAAGGTATCGAACTTCACTCGCACGCGCACGAATTCGCCGGGACGAAGCACGCCGTCCGGATTCGGAAAGCGCGCCTCCAATCTGAGCGCTCCAGTGGTTGGTCCGATCTCCCGATCTGGCGCGAAAATGGCGCCGGCTTGGGGATAGACGGTGCCGTCGCCCAGGATCAATTGAATGCCCAATTGCTTCAGGCGGTCCGCGCGGTCAATTTCCTTCAAGAACAGTCTGGCAAAGTTGATGTAGGCCTGTTCGGTGACATTGTAGTAGGCCTTAATCGGGTCGATGGTGGACACCGTGGTCAATTCGCCCGTGCCAGGCCCAACCAGGTCGCCAATCTGTCCTTTGGCGATGCTGGCGATTCCGTCAATGGGCGAAACAATCCTGGTGAAGCCCAGATTTAATTGGGCCTGTTCGACTTGGGCTTGCGCAGACAAAACCGCGGCCTTGGCTTCCAGGTCAGCTTGAACGGCGTCGTCGTACTCTTCCTGGCTGATGGCTTTGTCTTTGACCAGCGGGCCGTAGCGTTTGACATCCAATTCGGTTTTGCCGAGACGCGCTTCGGCTTGGGCCAGTTGGCCCTTGGCCTGGTCGAGCACGGCCTGAAACGGACGCGGGTCGATTTGAAACAACAGGTCGCCCTTTTTGATGGTGTCGCCTTCCCGGTAATCTTGGGTCCACAAGTAACCGGTCACCTGTGCGCGAATGGTGGCGTTGACCAAACCATCCAGCGTGCCAATCCACTCGTGATAGATCGGTACATCGCCCTGTGTGACGGCGGCAACTTCCACGGTCGGAACCGGGGGCGTTGCGTGCGGCTTCTCCTTGCATCCCGCGAAGCAAAGAAGTGTAGCGGCGACCAATAGTATTTCTGCGCTTGCCTTGCTGAATAAGCTCATTGGGCTCCCCGTTTACGGCTAGTTGGCCGCTTGGGAATGGGCTTCGACAAACCAAAGCCATTTGTCGATGCCGCGCGAGACCTCGGTGAAAATATCCGCCGTGTCGGCATCGCCCAGTCCATCCGCTTCATCAATGGTAGTGCGGGCCGCTTCTCCGAAGGTGGACAACGCCTTGGCCACTGCTTCAACGTGTGCATGACCATCCGCGATGTTCAGCGGATACTCCTCAAGACGGGAACGGGCTGCGGCCGAACGCGCCGTGCCTTCAGCGATGCCTCCGAGTTGAACGATTCGTTCGGCGATTAAATCCACGTATGATTCCACCGCTTCATCTATCTGGTCGAAGAGTTCGTGCAGTCCGATAAAGTGAGGACCCTTCACGTTCCAGTGGGCCTGCTTCATCTGCGTCTGGAGATCCACCGCGTCCGCCAGACGCTGGTTCATCAGACCAATGAGCGCTGATCGGCTCACTTGGGCGATGTCGTTCTCGGTTTCATACAGGGTGGATTCCGGCTCGGTCTTATTAGTCGATTTTTTCATGCAATCATGTCCCTTTCATTCAGTTTTTCAAAAAGCGAGTCAATCACAGCCCATTCCCCAAAATTCGTCAACCCGAATTCGAGCTGTTCCTGCGACACCCAAGACTTGACGCAAGGTTGTGAGCGCATCCGTGCAAGCGACACCCGCTCGGGGCCAATGGGATGGGGGATGAACGCTAGGCGCGAGCCTATTGGTTGCGTGGACAAGCTTCCCACCGGCCACCGTATGCAAGTATACTATATTGTTGATTTCATCGTCTGCAACAGAAAAGTAGTCATCGGAAAGCGCAATCAAGTCCGCCAATTGGCCGGGCGGCATGGTCCTTTTCTTTCCGCTTTCTTTGGAAACCAACTATGTTGCCTTTGACGCCCCGCGTGCAATCCCGTATCTTCCCACCATGCCGATTTACGAGTTTCATTGCGGGAAATGCGGGGCCGATTCCGAAGTCCTGGTCCGCTCCAGTCATTGGGAAGGGACCGCCTGTCCGAAATGCGGTTCCAAACGGTTAGCCAAGAAAATGTCGCGCTTTGCTTCCGCCGGCAGTGAGGACTCCTCCGAGGCCGCGTCCTGCACCGGCACGCCCAGTTCCTGCGGCCTCTGCGGAACCGGCCGGCCCCATTCGCACTGAGCCGTAACCATTTGGTAGATCCCAGCCAAGAAGAGCTTGAGACAGGATTAACAGAATGAACAAGATGGGCTGCAGATCGTGAACTTCTCTTTCTCTTGCGAAGTTATTCTTCCATCCTGTCCATTCTGTCAAATTCCTGACCGTAAGTGCATGGCTAAAGTGCCGCCCATCAGTCTCTTCCCAAAACGCGCGTCACTGGAAGGTGGCTCAAATCCGGCACGAGCCAGTCCGGGTTGTGGCGCTCCAATTCTTCCAGCGACGCCCCGCCGGTGGCCACCGCCAGAACTTTCGCCCCGATGGCGCGGCCGCAACGGATGTCCAGCGGCGTGTCGCCAATGACCAGCACTTCCTCGCCGCGCAGTTCGCTTCCGTGATGCTCGCTGCCGCGGCGCAAGGCGGCGGCGGCAATATGGTCGCGCTCTTCGTGGTCATCGGCGAAAGCGCCGAAGGGAAAGCATTCCCACAAGTTGAAGCGTTCCAGTTTGATGCGCGCGCCGGCTTTGATATTGCCGGTGAGCAGGCCGGTCAGCGGTGGCTCGGGCAGAGCGCACAACGACTGGTAAAACTCCAGCACACCGGTGCAGGCGCCGCCTTTGCAATCCACGATGATCTCGCGCAGCCAGCGCAGATAGGAGGCGAAGAAGCGATCGAAGTTGGCCGCAGAGGGTTCAATGCGTTCGTTGGTGAAAAGCTCGCGCACCAGCGAGACATCCGTTCGCCCGGAAAATTTGAGCCGTTCGGTCCCCTCAGCGACGCCGAATTCCGTGGCAAACGCGCGCGCGAAAGCCTTGATGCCCGCGCCGCCCGTATGAAGCAGCGTGCCATCGATATCGAACAGAACCAACCGGATCATCGCACGAGGCTAGGGGCGCGACGCGCGAATTGCAATCCCCGGCCAGCTCCGCGAGGCTCAGACCATTTGCTTCTTCCAATTCTTTGATGGTTGGATATAAAGCCAGTGCTTTATACACCGTGACCAAGAACATTGTTTATTTCGACCTGGAGACGCAGAAGTCGGCTGATGAAGTCGGCGGCTGGGACAAAATCCGCGACATGCGCATGAGCGTGGGCGTAACCTACAGCACGGCGCGCGGCGGTTACCGGATTTATCCCGAATCGGAGGTGAACGCCTTGATCGACGAATTGCGCCGGGCCGACCTGGTGGTGGGTTTCAACAACTTGCGCTTCGATTACGAAGTGCTGGCCGGGCACAACGCATTCTTCGATGTCGAGCAGGTGCCGACGCGGGACATGCTGGTGGATTTGCAGAAAACGTTGCAGCACCGCCTCTCGCTGGACTCCATCGCTTCGGCGACTCTGGGCGTGGAAAAGACAGGCGAAGGATTGCAGGCGATCCGCTGGTTCAAAGAGGGCAAGTTGTTGGAGATCGCCGAGTATTGCTGTTACGACGTGAAGATCACCCGGCTAATCCACGAGTATGGCGTGTCGCACAAGCAACTGCATTATCACAACCGTTTCGGCAAGAAACTGTCCGTGCCAGTGGCGTGGTCGGCTTAACTTTTCGCCGGCGGTTTCCTGGCGGGGGAGAGGGCCTCGTTGACGCCGCGCAGCTTGACCGCTAGGTCCTGGGCCAGATTGCGCATGACCATCATGCCCAAATTAGGTTCGTGCCGGACCAAGTCGGAGAAAGCATCGCGCTTCATGACCAGCAGAATACTGGGTTGGGTGGCCACGGCGAAAGCGGCTCGCGGCGCGCCGTCCAGAAAGGCCAGTTCGCCGAAGATTTTGCCGTCGGCCATATGTGCAATCGCCGGCGCGTTCTCCTCCAATTGGATGCTGATCTTGCCGCGCAGGACGACGTAGGCCTCGTCGCCACTCGCGCCTTTGGCAAAGACCTGGTCGCCGGGCCGGTAAAGCTTCTGCACAAAGAGGCGGGCGATCTTGCGCAGCTCGCCGTCGCCCAGCCCGGCGAACATGGAGAGCGGACGCAGCAAGTTAATGATGGCCAGCCCCAGCTTCTGGTCCTCAAAATTCCGGTCGATAATCTGCACGATGTTCTTGGCATGGCTGGTGAATTCGCCGTTTTCCAGCGAGTAGGTCACGTTCAACTTGACAACCTTCACGACATCGGCGTAGCGGTCGTTGCGGCAGCAGAAGGCCGGCAAATAAGCCACCGGAACAAAGCCCAGTTGCTCCGCGCTCTTGAGCAGGCGCGGCGCACTGGCCAGAATATCGACTTCGGTATATACGGCGTTGATCTGTTGTTGCATGACTTTGAGGACGTGGGCCAGCAGGGCGCCCAGGGAATCGTCGTCGCTGCAAAAAGCCTCAGTGATGCGGGCGCAGCGATCCTGCTCGTCGAAGTAGCCACTCATCCCAGCAGTGATCTTTTCGTCGCGCTGGCCCAAGAAGGCCCACGGCTGCCGTTCCACCGGAAGGCGCATCAACCCAAACCCACAATTAAAACGCCCCGAGACCTCCATCGGCGGATTGGCGCTTTCGGCTTGCGCGCGCAATTGTTGGTAGTGAGCAATCGTCGTGTCGCAGACTTTGAGGTCCGAGTGCAACGGGTAACCACAAGCGCCGTCCCGCACGACCATGTTGCAGGGAATCTGCAAGTTCTCCAAGGCGGCCTTTCCCAATTCGCTGACCTGCGGTAGTGACTCCGAGAGAGGGTTGCGCGTCACCAGGACGGAGTTGGCGCCGCGGACATAGAAAAGGACCCCCACCCGCTGCTGCAGTAAATGTTTGAGCGGCTGGAATCCGACGCAGACATAACCCAGGTTTTCAAAAAGGATTTGCTGCGCGTTATTGGTGGCGGCGATGCGCACAACCACCATCTCCCCTCGTTTTGTTGCGATATCGTTGACAGCGCGCAAGAGAGCTTCCGCCGAGCCATCGGTCACGCTTTCGGGCCTGGTGAGATTGCGGCCCAAATTGGCGACGGGATTGCCATTGGGCCCCCAAGGTTTGAGAAAGGAGATGCTGGCCTGAAGGCGGCCCTCGGATTCAGCCACCCAGGTTTCCTCGCCGTTGGCGGAGTCGAGCATGCGGGCGATCCAGTTGACATCGTAGAGCTCCTTGGCGGGGTAATTGTCGCCAAGGGCCGCGAGAACCAAATTCAGCCAGTGGGGGGCGTCCGCCACGGTTGCCGGTCTGATGCTAGAGCCCATGCGCGTTTGTTATTTCTTGCAAATTAGCTTGGTTGACAAGGATTTGGTGCCCGCGACAGGACTTGAACCTGTACGATGTTACTCACTAGAACCTGAATCTAGCGCGTCTGCCAATTCCGCCACGCGGGCACGACTTCCCCTCAAATCCCCTCAGCAGTCCTCACCACCAATAGCATCCCTCACGCCGCCAACGCAAGCACCCATTTGCGCGCGCTCAATACGCCGCCTGCACGCCCTTGACGGATCGCTTCTTCATCCACGGCATCAGCGCACGCAGGCGCTGGCCGACGCGCTCGACCGGGTGTTTCTCGCCGGCCTTGAGCAGGGCGTTGTATCTCTTGTAGCCGCTGTTGTATTCGCGCACCCAGCCCTTGGCAAATTTGCCCGATTGTATGTCCTTCAACGCCGCCTTCATCCTCTTCTTGACGCCAGCGTCGATGATCTTGGGGCCAACGCTTACGTCGCCCCACTTGGCCGTTTCTGAAATGGAGAAGCGCATGCCGCTGATGCCGGCTTCATTCATCAAATCGACAATCAATTTCAATTCGTGCAGGCATTCGAAGTAAGCCATTTCCGGCTGGTAGCCCGCTTCCACCAACGTCTCGAAGCCAGCCATGATCAAGGCCGAGGCGCCGCCGCACAGGACGGTTTGTTCGCCGAAAAGATCGGTTTCGGTTTCTTCCTTGAAGGTGGTCTGGAGGACGCCGGCGCGAGTGGCGCCGATGCCTTTGGCCCAAGCCAGCGCGATCTGCTTCGAGTTCCGGCTTGGGTCTTGATAAATCCCGATGAGCGCGGGCACACCTTTGCCTTCCATGTATTGACGGCGCACGATGTGCCCCGGCCCTTTGGGCGCGACCAGGATCACGTTGACGTCCTTGGGCGGCACGACGGTCTTGAAATGAATCGAAAACCCGTGCGAGAACAGCAGCGTCTTGCCCGGCGCCAAATTCGGCGCGATGTCTTTCTCGTAAGCCTTGGCTTGTTTGGTGTCCGGAATCGCGACGAAGATGATGTCCGCGCGGCGAACTGCCTCGCCCGTGCTGACGACCTCGAAGCCGTGCGATTCCGCGACGGGCGCCGATTTGCTCCCTTGGTAAAGGCCGATGATCACGTGACAGCCGCTGTCTTTGAGGTTGAGCGCGTGCGCGTGGCCTTGCGAGCCGAAGCCAAGGACAGCCA
>DASYNM010000368.1:0-4836 GCA_036008545.1 Verrucomicrobiia bacterium | reverse complement strand
CTCGCGGTCGAGAACGCGGCCGGCCAAGTTGGTTTGGCCGGCATTGCTACAGGGAGCGAAGTGCAATTGGATTCCGTGAGTGCGCCGGCGTTTTCTCCTCTTAATCTGGAGGATTTCCCCGGCGACGCTGTGGCCGCGCTGCAAGGGGAAATACCGGGGCTGACCTTGCGTCGCGCCTTAAGCTATTCCAACACGCTGGCCGTCATCACGATGAAGGCCTCGGCCGTGCAGCCGGATGTGCGCGTGGAAACTTCGGACACGTTGTCGCTCGGCGAGGACCGCACCGTGCTGGCGGACAATTTCACCGCAGATATCACGCGCGCGGGAATTTTCGACTTGAGCTTCTTGCTTCCCGGCGGCTTCGACGTGGAAGCCATCAGCGGCGCGGCTTTGAGCCAGTGGACGGAATCGAAGACGGATGCCGGGCGCGTGATCACGTTGCACCTAGTCGGCAAAACACAAGGCGCGCAAACTTTCGCAATTACGTTAACCGGTCCCGGCGTGAAGAGCGCGCGCACCTGGCAGGTTCCGCAAATCGTGTTGCGCGAAGCCGAAAAACAACAGGGCACGTTGCTGGTCGTGCCCGAACAAGGGATGCGCCTGCAAATTGCCGCGCGCGAGGGCTACACGCAGTTGGACCCGCAGAAGTCGGGCATCCGGCAGAAGGGGGTGCTGGCTTTTCGCGCGTTGCAAGTTCCGGCCCATCTCACGCTGGACGTCGAGCAGGTGGATGCGTGGGTGCAAGTCACCGGCTTGCAACATGCGGCGGTAAGTGAAGCGGAAGTGAAGGTCAGCGCCAATTTGCAGTATGAGATTGAAAACACCGGGCTGAAATCGTTTCGCCTTCTCATTCCCACCAACGCCGAGGGCGTCCGCTTTCAGGGCGATCAGGTCGGCGATTTTCTGCCGGAGCCGGGCGCCGTCACCAACGGTATGCAGGCGTGGGAAGTGAAATTGCGCCGCAAAGTGATCGGCGCCTATATGCTCCAGGTCGCTTATCAAACCTTGCTCCCTTCACAGGCCGCCGAGACTACTCTGCGCGGCGTCCAGGCGGCGGACGTGAATTTGCAGCGCGGCTATGTCACCGTGCAATCGGACCCGCGCTTGGAAGTGGCGGTGGACCCCGTGCCGACGTCCTTGCAACCCGCCGAATGGCAGAGCATTCCGCGCACGTTGCAAAAAGATTTGCCCGCCGCCGCCGCCAGCCTGACCTATCGGCTGGTCGAACCCGCCTTCCAGCTCCCGTTGAAATTGCGGCGCCACGAGGCGGCTAAATTGCTGCCCGCTCGAATTGATATGGTTACGTTCAACTCTGTCGTTTCCGATGACGGAGTCATGCTCACGCAAGCGCGCCTGGAAATCCTGCCCGGCGACAAGCGGCTGCTCAGTCTGACGCTGCCGGCCAACGCCGATTTCTGGTTCGCCTTTGTCAACGATAATGGCGTCTGGCCCTGGCGCGAGGCCGGGCACGTGCTCATTCCTTTGGAGCAGCAGGCCAACGGCAGTCAGCCGGCGACGGTGGAGGTCTATTACAGTTGCCGGGCAGGCGCGGCCGAAGCGCGCGCGCTGGACCTGGAAATGGTCGCGCCAAAATTCGATCTGCCGCTGGAAAATATCACATGGCGGATTTCCCTCAGCGACAAATGGCATGTCAAGCATTACGATGGAGCGCTGCAATTCCAGGGAGAGGAATTGGTCTCGCGCACGGATGCGGCGGACGCGCAATCCTACCTCGCCGGCGAGAAAAATCTGCGCCAGGCGCGGACGCAGGAGGCGCAGCAATTCCTGGCCCTGGGCAATAATTCGCTGGAGAAGGGCGATCCACAGCAAGCCCGACGCGCCTTCCAAGCCGCCTTCGGACTCTCGACCGACGACGCCGCGTTCAACGAAGACGCCCGCGTGCAACTGCACAACATTAAGTTGCAGCAGGCGCTCATCGGCTTCAACGCCCGGCAATCCGGCGCGGGCGGCGACACGGGCGCGGTGGGCGGGAAGTTGCGCGCCTTGCGCAACCGGCCGGAACTCAACTACACGCAGCAGGACGCAAGAGATATAATTGACATCAACAGCGCCGACGACAACGCCGCCTTCATGCGTCTGGCCGAGAAACTGATCCAGCAGCAGGACGCCGCCGTGAGCAGCCCCGCCGCCATCCGCGCCAGCATTCCGCAACAGGGGCAATTGCTCACCTTCCATCGCGCCGTGGCCGTGGATGCGTGGGCCGATTTGAAGATCGGCCTGCAAGCCTCGATGCAGCGGGCAACGTCGCGGTGGCTTCGCCTCCTGATTCTGGCCGGAGTGTGCGTGTTGTTTGCCGTTTTCGCTTCAGCCTTTCGACACTTGGCCTGAGTAGTCCAGTACGAATCGCCGTGTTCCTAGACTGAGGCCGAGGCTGGCCACGATGCGTGCTTATATCCGCCCTCCGCCAAGCTGCGCCGCCTAAGAATTGCTTGCGGGGGTAGTTGCGTTTCGCAGCTATTCAACAATCCAACTATCGAGTCTGCCAGGGAGGTGCAATTCCCACTTGAGATACAACTCAGCGGCCTTCCTTGCATCATTAAATTCCTTTCGATTATCTTCTGCAACGAGGCACAAGTTGTAAACAGATGGCCGCCGACTGTGGCATACAAAACGGCAAGGTGAGATTCTTTGGATGACTGTTCCTTCGTACACCAGGTCACCCTCTTTATGAGGCGGCATTACTTTTGGGAACCATTCCTCCGATTGAATCACGCCGACTAAGTGGTCCACCACTTCCGTATAGCGCAGCCTTTCGTTAGGCCACAGTCCTTTTGCTTTTCGATCTGGGACGTTTAAATGCCCGCCGCGCAACAGAAAGGTGAGAATTTCAGGCGGCATTTTCATGGAGCTAATTGTATGCCTCAGCGCGGGGCCGTCAACTCGCGTCGGTTCGGTATTGCGCTTGGAGAACTTCCGATTTCCGACCTGCTTCCTACGCACCGATGAGTTCAGCGCGGGCAAGTGCGGCGTCAAATACTTGAAGAAGCCGGTCTTTTTGCCGGACAACCGCCTCCGATGCTTTGAGCTTCTTTTCCAATGCCAACCCTGATTGCGGATCAGTGAGGCGAAGGATTCGCTCGCCGTTCAGCAATTTGATCAGGTCAAACTGAATTTTTTCATGATCAACCATTGAAGTTAATGTTCACGAAATCCATAGAATTGCAACATTCGATTCACGTTTTCCAAAGATGCGTCACCCCACTTTTGTTGGGCCTGCCTGGCTGCAGCCTCGAATCCCGCTTCGTTCAATTCACAGACGCTCTCAGCCGGATGCAGACTTGCTACGGTGGCGGCCTCCAGGATTTCATGATATAGAGTGATCGACAACTCCAGATCCGGCAGGCCTGAACGAATTACCAGCCGAAACTCCCGCCCCACAATTCGCGTCTGTGCAACCGCCTCACGACCTAGAGCGTCCTCAAGCGGCTCGCTTGTCAATTCAATTTCAGCAATGAAAAAAGCGCCGCCAAGCTGCTGGTTCAAAAATGATTGGGTATTGATCAATTCGTGGGCCACTCTGACCAACGCTCGAATCGAAGTCAAAATGGAATTGAGGCGAGAATCGATTGGATGGCGCCGCTTACCGAATCTCTTCCAAGAGCATCTGCCGGCCGGAAGCCCCGGTAGAAACTCCGCCGCCCCCGTTCGGTTTGATTTCAATGTTTTTGGTTTTGCGCCATGACCGCGTTCGTGGCGGCGGCGCCCTTGATGATTTCAGCCACTATTGCATCGGACAAATCGCCGCTGGTAGGAAAAATCATTTGCAACCGGCCGGAAGCGTCAATGATCAGTGTGCGGAAATTATGGTTGATGGCGCCGTCACGGTTTTGCATGGTCACGCCGGTCCGCGTGGCGAGTTCGCGGATTTTGTCTTTTGGCCCGGTCACAAAACTCCAATGCGCGGGATCGTATTGATAAAATTGCCCGTAGGCCTTGAGCACTTCCGGCGAGTCGAATTCCGGATCGAATGAAATCGAGAGAAAATGCCAATTGGTCGGCGCACCCGGCAGGGCCTCGAGTTTTTCGCAAGCAGATTGGAAGTTTTTTGAAAGGCGCGGGCAAAAATCCGGCAGTGGACAGCGCGTGTAAAAAAAGGTGATCGCCAGGGCCTGCCCAGGAAAATCGCCGAGGCTGAAGGGGTGCCCCACTTCGTTGGTGAATTTAAAATAGAGCAGTTCGTATTTCGGGTCGGAGAAGTTTGACTCCGGTGCCGGGGCAACGGCGGTGGCCGAAACGGGCGGCAAGGTGACGCTGCCGGTTTTGACGAGTCGGGCGACCCAGCTTTCGTTCGTAGTCACGTACAAATTAAAATCAATCAGGCTGCCGCGCTGCAATCCGGCAAGCTCTTTCGTGTCTTTGACGTTGAACGGCATGGTCATCGCCGCCATGTAATTGGAAATGGCCTGGTGGCGGATGATCACAATTTTGCTGTCCGACTTGATTTCCTCGACCACGCCGTGTGCGGAATAGATGCTTACGGCCGGGTTGGGCAACGTCTCGGAATTCGCGCTGGTTGAAGCCAATAAAACGGATAAAAATGTGACAATGGTGAGGAGCCGAGGCCGCATAAAATTGGCAAAAGGTTTCAAGGATTCTGCTTAAGTTCAACGCGATAAAAGGCGGCGCTTTTGCCCGCGTTATTGTCCGTGAAAGTCTCCGGGTTGGCCGTTGCGGTATTGGTGGCGAGGGAGGTCCAACTCAGCATGTTGGTGGAAACTTGCACCAAATAGGTCAGGCCGATGGTTGTCGAGTAGCTGAACTGGAAAGTTCCCGCTGAAACAAACGCCGGCGTTCCCGTCACGACGGGATTGGGCG
>DASYNM010000367.1:0-5275 GCA_036008545.1 Verrucomicrobiia bacterium | reverse complement strand
ATATAGATAAAGAGGTCGATTTCAAACTTCGGTTCCTAAATATGGAGCCAAGGTTGTTTGGGGCGTTGGAACCCGTTCCAACGGTGTCGCCCAAAATCCAGGATGCGACGGAATCATGACCACCACATTCCGAGCTACTTTTGGAGTACGGCTGGCATCCTAGATGCGCCAGAGCGAATTGTCGAGCGAAAAAGGCGGTTCCAGGAATCAGCACAATCTCCTCTGCCGCAGCAGCTTAGCGATCAAAACGCTTGACGAAAAATTAGTACTGACAGAAAAACGGGCCATTTTTGGGGCGTTTTGGCAGCTAAATCGATGTTTTGGGAAAGAAAAAACGAGTTTGCTTTCGTGTTTTGGCGGTTTTTTAAGATTTTCCGCGTCGCAAGCTGTTGCAGGGCAGCATCTAACATCGGCTCCGACCCTCCAAAAAAAATCGTATCAAAAAGCCTACGGTAGGTTTTTTGTTTTTTGGGAATCAGCGTAGAGTCGTTTCCATGATCGATTATAAAATCATCAGCGGGCCGCGGCAACCGCGCATGGACGCGAAGAGACGCGAATCTTGGGAGCGCGACCGTCCCGGTCGCCGTGTTTGGCGTCTCGCCAAATACATCCCCGCTTTTTCCTTTCCTGCCGCAGCGGGGTGCGAGACGCGCTCCCAGGCAATCAGATTTCAAAGGATTCGCGTTTATTCGAGTCCATTCGCGGTTTCGTGCGTAACTTGTTGATTTGCAAGGAAGGTCTTATGCAAGTCGTTGATTTTCCTGATAATTCCACTTATTTCCAGTGGTGCTCGTGGCGTCCCTTCGCGGTTATGGTATTTTTGGCGCAGTTCTTGGAAGTTCAAAGTCGGCCTATGCAACTCGTTAATTTCCAAGAAAGTTTCAGTTAATTCTGGGCATCTCCATAGTCGAAAGCCCGGTGGGGTGTCAGTATAGACACGCGAGACGAAATCAAGACTGGATTTGTTCCGCTCTTGGTGCCAGATTTTTGAACGTCCGGCAAGGTCGAACAGGTATGGCCAAGATTACGCAGCTTCATGTCAATGGCAACGATGCCCAGATTGACGCCGAGGGCGAGCGCACACTCCTAAGCGTCCTCCGCGACGACTTAAACCTGACCGGCCCCAAATATGGTTGCGGCGAGGGGCGTTGCGGCGCCTGCACCGTTTTGCTGGAAGGCGCGGCGGTCCGCTCCTGCCAAATCAATATCGGCAGCCTCGGCCAGCGCAAAGTCGTCACCATCGAAGGCTTGGCGCCAAACGGACAACTGCATCCGTTGCAGGAGGCTTTCCTTAAACATGACGCCTTCCAATGCGGCTACTGCACTTGCGGCATGATCATGTCCGGCGTGTCCCTGCTGGGCAAACGCAAGGATCCGGCCGAGGCGGAAATCCTCCGCTTCATGGAAGGCAACGTCTGCCGCTGCGGCGCGTATCAACGCATCGTGGCGGCGATCAAGGATGCGGCAAAAACCATCGCAGGAGGCGGCTCATGAGTGGGACCGAGGAATTGGCGATTGAGCTGGAGCGGTACGAATTATTTGAACCGTGCCGTTATCATTTTGCGGTGGACCGGCGCGAATTTTTCAAGATTCTCGGCAGCGGCCTGGTCGTTCTTTTTCTGGCTGATGATACTTCCGCCCAGCCTGCGCCTGCGGACCGGCGCCGCGGCGGTCAAGCTCCCGCCGACATCAATGCCTGGCTGCATATTGGCGAGGACGGCGCGATTACTGTCTTTACCGGCAAGACCGAAGTCGGCCAGAACATTCGCACCTCGCTCACGCTGGCGGTTGCGGAGGAACTTCGCGTCTTGCCTGCCGCAGTCAAACTGGTCATGGCCGATACGGAATTGACGCCCTACGACATGGGCACGTTCGGCAGCCAGACCACGCCGCAAATGGCCTCGCGTCTGCACAAGACCGCCGCCGCCGCGCGCGAAGCGTTGCTGGATTTGGCAGCGGACCATTTCAAGGCCGACCGATCTTCCCTTCAGTTTGCCGATGGCAAGATCACCAATCCTGCCTCCAAAGAGTCCGTCACGTTTGGCGATCTCACCAAAGGGCAGAAGCTGGTCAAATCGGTCAGCGGCGATGGCGCGGAAACACCGGCCAAGGATTGGAAGATTGCCGGAACTTCCCTGGCGAAAGTCAATGGGCGCGACTTCGTCACCGGCAAACACAAGTACACACCCGACATGGTCGTTCAAGGTATGCTGCACGGCCAAATCCTCCGGCCCTCGGCTTTTGAGGCGACGATGGATTCTTTCGATCCGGGCGCAGCCGCGCAAATGCCAAGGGTGACGGTCGTGCATGACGGCGATTTCGTCGGCGTGACCGCTCCGGACCCTTTAACGGCCGAACATGCCATCAACGCCATACGGGCGAAGTGGACCACCAAACCGCAGCCTTCCAGCTCCGAGTTGTTTGATTATCTACGCAAGAATGCCCGTGACGGCGGTGGAGGTGGAGGCGAGAGCGGGCGCGGCGGAGGCGGTCGTGGCGGAGGCGGCAACAACTCTGGCTCCATCGAGGAAGGGCTGGCGGCTGCGTCGCACAAATTGCAAGCCACCTACACCATCGCTTACATCGCGCACACGCCTTTGGAGCCGCGCGCAGCCGTAGCGCAATGGGAGGATGGGAAGCTGACCGTTTGGACCGGCACGCAACGCCCCTTTGGTGTGCGCTCGGACCTCGCCAGCACCTTTGGCGTGGCGGAGGAGAATGTCCGCGTCATTGTTCCGGACACTGGCTCTGGCTACGGTGGCAAACATACCGGCGAGGCCGCTATCGAAGCAGCCCGACTGGCCAAGGCCGCCGGCAAACCGGTCAAGTTGGTTTGGACTCGTCAAGAGGAATTCACCTGGGCCTATTTCCGGCCGGCCGGCCTCATTGATATCACCAGTGGCGTGCGTGATGACGGCACCATCACCGCGTGGGAATTCCACAACTACAACTCCGGCGGTTCTGCGCTTGCCTGCCCTTACGATGTCGCCAACCAGAAGTGCCAGACGCACAGCTCCAGTTCTCCATTGCGGCAAGGCTCCTACCGGGCCCTGGCCGCCACCGGCAACAACTTCGCCCGCGAATCGCACATCGATGATCTGGCTCACGCCGTCAAAATGGACCCTTTGGAATTCCGTCTCAAGAACCTGAAGAACTCGCGCCTGCGCGACGTGTTGGAGGCGGCCGCCGACGCCTTCGGCTGGAACAAAACTAAGCTGGCGGACGGACATGGAATCGGCTTGGCGGTGGGGACGGAAAAAGGATCCTTCCTGGCGACCTGCGCCGAAGTTTTGGCCGACAAAGACAGCGGCACAGTCAAAGTCCTGCGCGCGGTGACGGCGTTCGATTGCGGCGCGGTCGTCAATCCGAACCACCTCAAGAACCAGATCGAAGGCGCGATGGTCATGGGGCTGGGCGGCGCGTTGTTCGAGGCTATTGAGTTTGCCAATGGCATGATCACCAATCCTTTCATGGCCGACTACCGTGTTCCCCGATTCAGCGACCTGCCCAAGCTGGAAGTCGTGCTGGTGGATCGCAAAGATGTCGCCTCCGCCGGGGCAGGGGAGACGCCGATTATCGGCATCGCGCCTGCGGTCGGCAACGCGATCTTCGCCGCCTCAAACATCCGTCTCCGCTCCATGCCGATGGTGCCCGAGGGCCTGCGGGGGTAACTGTGTTCGCCCTTAATCTTAACCTCGAGCCAGGTTCATGAACGAACGAAGCCCGCAACGAATTTGACCTGGCGGGGTTAATCCGGCAGAGTGATACTGATGAGCAATTTGGTAAAGGTTGTGCGGGTTTTGGGAGTGCTGGTCCTGGCCGGAGGCGTGGGTATCTTTATCGGCTGGATGAAAAGCCGTGATGGCGACATCCAGCCCGTTGCGGTGCCCGCGGATTCCAATCGGCCTGCCATCAACATTGCACCAGTCGCCATGACGGAGGCCGAGCCGCCCCCTAGCAACAGGCCGCCGCGCATCACTCGGCCGAAGCCAGCTCCTCCTATGCCCCCGCCCGGGTCCGCGGAATGGGAGAGACAACTGGACGATGTTCTGCTGGCTGACATCGACCCGAACGCCAAGGCCGACCGCATCCTGGCCATGATCCCGACCGCGCCGAGCAAGGAAGCGCAAGTGGAGTTGACGCAGCACCTGGTCAACATGGTGCAGGACGATCATTATGACGGCGCGGCCCAATTGTTGACAAACTCCACCACGCCCGCCGCCGTCTCCACCGTGTTGATGAATGATTTGCTCAACCGCAACAACACCCTCAAGCTGCCCATGCTGCTGGACGTGGCGAGCGACGGCGATCATCCCCTCAAAGATCAGGCGCGCGATATGCTCGAGTTGCTGATCCAGGAGGACGACGGCACCAATTGGGATCAGTGGGCCGCCTCCATCAGCACCTGGCTGCAAAACAATCCGCAGTAGCGCCTCTGTCGATCCGTCAATAATCAAACACGGCGCGATAGAACCGGCTCGGAAAATCTACGGCGGAGACATCGTCGAAGGGCAGAATCCCGGGGGCGTCGGTGTTCGTCGTCAGCGGACTCCATTGCGGCGGCGCGAGACTCGTGGTGGCTTCGATGATATAAGTGCGGCCGGCGGTCCCGGTCAGTTCCAGATGCATCGCGCCCGCGTTGGTTGGAAAAATGCCCGTGAACACCGGCGGCACGGCCACGCTGAGGACGGCATTGGAATTGACCGTGACCGAAACCGAGGTCCCGGCCGAACTGGACAACACCACATTGCTGATCAGCAGCGATTCATTGTGATCGGGCGCGTCGGCGGCGATGGTAACAGGCACATAGACCGCCACGCCGGTGGTCAGTTGCATGGGCGGATACGAAAAGGCCAGCACACGCAAATCCCCCGGCGACACGACACGGGGGGCAATCTGCTGGTTTGAGAGCGCATCGCCGCCGACGGGCGTGCCGGGCGTGAGATAATTAGTCGAATACCACAAATTGAACTGAAACCCCACGACGTCTGTGTCAACTGTGATATTGACCGGAACCTGCACCGTTGCGCCCGGCCTGCCGACGGTCGAGCCCACCGACATGGTCGGCGTCGCGAGCGCGCCAACCGCACCGAACAGCGGCGGACCAATGGCTGCAATCCGCAACACAATCTGCCTAGAGCATTTTAAATAAAGTTGTAGCCGCAGTGGCCAAACCAGTTGAGGGCGTCTTGGGCGGTGATTCCGGCCAGGGCCTGGCCGATGGCCTCCAGCAAGGATTCCTGCGTTCGCGCCTCCATGGCGCGCAGGCTGTTTT
>DASYNM010000366.1:0-2580 GCA_036008545.1 Verrucomicrobiia bacterium | reverse complement strand
AGGTGGTGGGATTCGTGCCGTGCCTGGGCTCCGATTTGAATCCGGCTTCGGTGCCAGTCGCGCCATAAACCTTGTAAACCTGGGGCGCGCGTGTGCTGGGATGCCAGGAGTAGGTGTTGATTTGCTGGACGGGTTTGACTTCGTTCAAATCCAGCCGCAGCCGTCCACCTTCCGTGCCCGCGTTAAAGAAAAAGTTTTCAGCCGGCTGGTCTTGCTGTGTCGGCAGCTTACCGTCGTTAAGCTTTTCCACGCCGCCGCCGTTGCCATCGACGTCGCCGTCGACGATGGTGAAAGTCCCCGCCGTGCCAGTTTTGGCAGGACGCGGTACGCGTCGAATATCAAAGGCCTCGGTGGCATCTCCGGTACTGACGTGCCCAGTGAGGACGAGGACTCCATGCTCCCCGTCCGACGTGTTTGCGCCTTGAGATTGTGAATTGGCATCGCTGGCTTCCGTAGAAGGAGCAGCGGCAGCGACTTCCCCCGGCCCGAGCACGTTGATTTCGCTGTAAAAAGTGTTGCCGAATTGGTCGTCCGATTCCGTGCTCGCGCAGTCAAACAGAAGATAACGATAATCGCCCACCGCGCCGGCGGAATCGCTGATGCTCACGCCGTACTGGCCGCCCGGGTCGCTGTCTTTGGGGCGGGTATCCACGGAAGCGATGAACGTCCAGCCGCAGGTCGTGGGATCGGTGCCGTGCTTAGGCTCCGCATTGAAACCGTCCTTCGTGCCGGTGGCGCCATAAACTTTGTACACCTGAGGGCCGCGCGTGTTAGGATGCCACGAATAGGTGTTGATTTGCTGGATGGTTTTGACTTCGTTCAAATCCAGTCGCAGCCGGCCACCTTCCGTGCCCGCGTTAAAGAAAAAGTTTTCGCCCGGCTGGTCTTCCTCGGTCGGCAGTTTGCCGTCGTTAAGCGCTTTGATGCCGCCGCCGTTGCCATCAAATTCGCCATCAATGACGGTAAACGTCCCCTCCGTGCCAGTTTTGGCCGGGTGCGGCACGTGGCGAAAATTGAAGGCGCCCGTGGCTTTGCCGTTGTTGATGTGTCCCGTGACGATGGTTATCTCCGCGTGTGCGGCAGCCGCGAAGGTTGCCAGGGCCAGAAGAATCGAGCAATTTTTCATAAGTTTCAAAATATTTTCAACTCCGCTATTGCACTACGCCCCCGTTTTAGCACAGAATAGCGAAATTTTATAGAAAAGTATTAGCAGAAGCGGGATGAGCAAGACAAGCACAATCACAAAGGGTCCGAACGGCTGGCCGTTGAAACAGGGCCTCTACGATCCGCAATTTGAGCACGACTCCTGCGGTGTGGGTTTCGTCGTTCACATCAAAGGCAAAAAATCGCACAAGATCATTCGCGATGCCCTGACCATTTTGCTCAACCTCAATCATCGCGGCGCTTGCGGCTGCGAAGCCAACACCGGCGACGGCGCCGGCATTCTGATGCAGATGCCGCACACTTTCTTCAAGGAAGTCTCGCGCAAGGACAAAATCAAGCTGCCGCCGCTGGGCGATTACGGGGTGGCGATGGTTTTTCTGCCGCGAGATCCCAACGAGCGCCGCACCTGCGAAAAAATGTTTGAAAACATTGTCGTCGAGGAGGGGCAGAAATTCCTGGGCTGGCGAATCGTGCCCACGAACAACTCCACGCTGGGGGCGACGGCGCGTGAGAGCGAGCCGTTTATTCAGCAGGCTTTCATCCGGCGCAACGCCAAGTTGACGGATGACATGGCGTTCGAGCGCAAGCTCTACGTCATTCGCAAGCGCGCCGAGCGGGCCATCCGTTACAGCGGCGTCAAGGGTGGGCATTGGTTTTACATTTCCAGCCTCTCCTGCCGCACGTTGGTCTATAAAGGAATGCTGCTGACCGAGCAGATGGACCAATTTTATCCCGACCTGAACCATTTGGCCATGGAGAGTGCGCTGGCGCTGGTACACTCGCGTTTCAGTACGAACACGTTTCCCAGTTGGGATCGCGCCCATCCCTACCGTTACATAGCGCATAATGGCGAGATCAACACCTTGCGCGGCAATATCAATTGGATGCACGCCCGTCAGGCGATGTTTCAAAGCGAACTTTTTGGCGACGACCTCAAAAAACTGTTGCCGATCATCAACACCGACGGCAGCGATTCGGGCATGTTCGACAATTGCTTGGAATTGCTTGTGCTGGCCGGTCGGTCGCTGCCGCACGCGATCATGATGATGATTCCCGAACCGTGGGCCAATCACGCCACGATGAGCGACGAGAAAAAGGCATTTTACGAGTATCATAGTTGCCTGATGGAACCTTGGGACGGCCCAGCGTCAATTGCCTTCACTGATGGCCGCAAGATCGGCGCTGTCCTGGACCGGAACGGGTTGCGCCCCTCGCGTTACTACGTGACCAAGGACGACCTCGTCATCATGGCTTCCGAGGTTGGCGTGCTGGACGTGCCCGCCGAGCGAGTCCTGCAAAAAGGCCGCCTCCAGCCTGGACGCATGTTCCTGGTTGATACGGAGGAAGGCCGCATCGTGGCGGACGAGGAGTTAAAATTAAAAATTGCCACCGAGCAGCCTTACCGCGCCTGGCTCA
>DASYNM010000365.1:0-11120 GCA_036008545.1 Verrucomicrobiia bacterium | reverse complement strand
GACGGGAGCGGAGTTGGAACTCACTCCAGCCGAGTTGACGGCGGCCACGGCAAAGTAATAGGTCGTCCCGTCAGTGAGGCCGGTGTTGGTAAAACTAAGCGCGTTTAGGTTCGACGCGATAGTTGCGTAGGGTCCGGAAATCGAGGTGGAGCTTTCCACGTTATAACCGGTCGCATTCCCAGGCGAATCCCAAGTCAATACTACCTCGCCATCTCCCGCCGTCGCCGTCAACCCGGAAGGAGTCACGGCCGCGGCGGTGGCGAGCAGGCCAAGAGCGAAATTGGTGGCGATGTCTTCCGCGGTTAACACGCCACTCTCAACTCGGGCGGCAGCAATGTAACCTTGAAAAGCATCGACGGCGATACCCGGTCCACTGGAAAGCCCGGCGCCGATGCCCATCACCGTGGCGGGCGTTTGCAACGGAGTGCTCGGGTTATTGCTGGCATTGAGAACTCCGTCCAGATAAAGCCTCACCGTGCTGCCGTCATAGCTCCAGGCCAGATAATGCCATGCGCCTGCTTCGGGCGTGGTCGCCCAGGGGGTATCGTAACTGCCGAAGTCGCCCGACACGCCTCCGCCGCAACAGGGATCGCTGTAATTGAACTCCCTATCTTGCTCCGGTGACGAAGGACCGCCTTGAATTCCATAACCAACGACGCAACTGTTTTGTTGATTGACGGCAGTGGCGTAGATCCAGGCCTCGGCGGACACGGGGTTATTACTGATGATCTCTCCTGGAACCTCCAACGCCGATTGCACCGCGTTGCCAAGGGTCTGACCGACATAAAGTGCTTTGACGGAATTGGAGTTCCACGTCAGGGTGGCCACCTGCAGCTTGTCGCCGGTAGTCGAGAATTCGCCGACGCTGTTGGAGTTGCTGGTCCGGTTGACCCAGACCGAGCTGTCTTCATCTAAGTCGGCCGATTGAAGGTTGGCGATCAAGTCGCCCTGCCAATGCACGGCAGGAAACGCCGGCCCGGGCGCGAACAAGGCGACGTTTTCAAGCATGGCCGAGGAAAGGAAGCCGTTGGAGTCACTGGTGATCGCCAGCCCTGCGAGGACGTTCGTGGCCATGGCAAGGGGCGCAGGTGTGCCGATCGTCGTCCACGTTACGCCATTCGACGAATACGAAGCAGTGAAGGCGTTTCCGTTTCGCGCCAGACTGATCCAACAGGGTGCTCCCAAGGCCATAATGCCGTTGGTCGAAGTGTCACCTCCGTAGGTATTGCGCGACTCGAATAGAATCCCGTTCTCAGGCGTCACGAGGACCGAAACTTCCAGGTCGGCGGGATCCAGCGAATTGCGAATCATGACGCCAGCCTTGGCCGATGTGTGGAAAATCTCCTCTGCCGCCACTTGCGCTGAAATGGTGCAGTTTCCAGCCGACTCCTGATAGACATAATGAAACGCGTCTGAGATGCCGCCGATATCCGCGCCGGAACCAATGATGCTAAAGGCGCCTTTGCTATAACTGGCGCCGCCCTCCACCGCCGCCGAACCGACATCCTGGCCCTGCCAAGCAGTGAGGATCGGGCCTGGCACCGTAAACCCGCTGTTAGAAATACCGCCGGCAATAAAATTCCCAGCACTGCTGACAAAGCCGGAACGTCCTGAATTAAGACCCGTCACCGTGTTGTAATTAAGTATAGCGGAGCCGGCCACCCCGGAGCCTAAGTCCGGCGGCCCAATGGCAACTCCATCCAGGCCGGGGTTGATGATGGTGTTGTATTCAAAAACGATGTTCGTGCTGGTCGAAAAACCGACACCATCATACAGAGCATCGATGATCGAATTGGAGGCGATATAAGCATTTTCGACCGTACCGACGCCCTGGCTGTCGCCGCCGTTGCCAATCATCATGCCTTGCTGCTGTTGGCTGTAGCCGTTGCCGCCGCACCGCAAGAGCACGTTGTTGGTTACTACCGCCGACAAAAGGTCCGACCCATTCACGCCAAACCTCATCACCCCAAGCCCAAGATAACGCGGCGTGTCGCACAGGAGATTGTTGGCCACCAGGTCGTTCTCCCCTCCGTAAAGGCCCATGCATTTGCCGCCCCACGGAGCGATCGCGGTATTATTGACATAGGTGATATTGCTCATCATCGTGTAATAATTGGTCGTCGAGCCATTGACATTGTAATGGACGGAGTTAATCGCCATGGCATCATCCCCAGTGCCCCGGACAAAGTTGTTGGAATAGACGAGGTTCATTCCAATGCCATCGGCGCTTTGCACGTTGTTGAAGTTGCCTCCGTCCGCCCACGTGCTCAGGGTCCGGCAATTGACGGCCATTCCGTTGACCCCGGCGCACCAAAAGGAAGAGGTCACATGCTGAATCCAGACGTTGGTAACCAACCAATTGGCGCCGCTGAAATCCACCGCGCCGTTGTTATTGTTGCCCGCTCGGCTCGACGAATTGCAGTCCAAGGAAACATCGGCCAGCGTGCAGGAGATGGCGTTGATGATGTTGGCGACACCTTGCTGATTGTTCGCAGGCGTAACACGATAGATGGTGCTATACCAAGGTCCCGCGCCACCAATCGTGATCCCCGTAGCGTTGAGGCCGCCATTGATCGCGCTAATGTAGAATGTGCCTCGCGGGATCCAGGCCATCCTTCCCAGCACGCGACAAGCGGAGAAGCAGTTATTTATGGCCGACGTGTTGTCCACGGATGAATTATTGGACACCGCTCCATAAGCTAGGATGGACACGGAGTTGGTCGGCTGGCTTAGCGGCGGCGGCGCTTCCAAGTCAACTACATCTATGTAATAAAAGGCCGCTGTATTGGATGAATCCATTTGGAAACCAAGTGTCTGCCCGGGGGCCACGGCCGAGCCGGAAATAAACTCATGCGTGTCGTTCCAAAAGCCGCGCGGATCGCCATCGGCGGGATTCTTGTCAGTCTGGCCGTTGTAATTGGTGCCCTCGTAACAATAATTCTGCTGCGAGTTCACGCTGAAAGCCTGGCGGAAGCTTCCGTTGACGTAGAGGTCGATGGTGGAGATGATTCCGCCGCCCGAGGGAGCATCAGGGATGCAGGAACGCAGGTTGATGGCTGTAATGTTCTTGCCGGTGTTATTGGTCCATTGCACGTATTGGCCTGTGGCGGTGAGCTGCACGTAAGCATGGCCGGAAGCCTCCAATTGCGGACTGGAGTACGGGCTCGTGGGAGCGGAGGTCAATGAAACCACCGTCGCGCCGCCTCCCAAAAACCCGCTTTCCGCTTCGACGCTCGTGAACGGAGTCGTCGCTCCGACCGTCGCGCCCGCCCTGACCGCTATGCATGACCATGAAATAGCAACGAGGCAGGCGGAGAAAGCAAACGAACTTCGGATCTTCATGATACTCGCGAAGCAAGATTGCCCCTCCATTCCAAAATCAATCGTGTCCCTGGCTTGAAATTCAAACCGGCTAAGGCTATCGCTCCTGGGTATTATCCGCAATCCCCCGAATCGGGGATTGTGTCAGCCCGCACGTTGGCGAGGATCGCTGCAATACCTCGTTGGGAGATTGAACAGTGCGCGTCCGAACGCCTCTGTTTTACTGGAATTGCAGGCGGAAAAACGTCGCGGGCGAACTGTTGGTCACCACAATCCCGGTGATGGGTATGCCATTGGTCACCGTCGTCCAGTTCGTGGAAGAGAGATTGGTGCTGGTTTGCACCACAAAATTCGTCGCTCCAGCAGGATAATAAATGACGGATTGATTCCCATTCACAGCAATGTTCGCATTCATTTGGGGAACAATACTGATGTTCGAGAAGACCACCGTCCCAGAGTTGGTGGAACTGCTTGGGTCGGTTTGAATTTGGAAATAGCCCCCCAGGAAATCGCCTGTGCCGCCGATGGCTACGCCAGGGTCTAGGTCGAAGTAGGGGTCGCCTGCCGATGATGCGGCGAACTGCCCGTTCACGGAATACTGAAATGCATTGTTACCGGTTTTCGGGTCGATGACATAATTCAATCCCACGGTATATGTTTCACCTAACACGTAATTTGAGACACCTCCACCGGCGCCGGGATAGCCATTGGCAGCGGGGTCGAACGGGTAATACGAGGGCCCTCCGCCTTGGAAGATCACTCCAGAATACCCAACGATGTAGATTGCCAGATCGCCGCCGAAAACGCCGCTAGGATCGCTAAAGAGGAGACCGGCCTCTATATCCTTGCCCGAAGTGCCGCCGGTTAGCGTCACGCTGAAGGAAGCACTGAAGTAGTCATTGGATTGGAATTGGTAGGCGCTTGAGCCTCCATCGGCGGAGAAATACCAGGCATCCTTGTTGGCGAAAGCATTATTGCCCCCACCCGCATTGGTGACATTGGCTTCACTAAGCGAGACGGACCCAGTGTTGGGGTTGACAAAGGTGTTGGTGGCCGAAAACGTCGCGTCAGGGATGGGGGGCTGAAAAAGTTCAGAATGAATGAAGGCTGAATTGATCGAGCTGACCTGGGCATGCGCCGGGCTGACTGCCAAGAAGGCGAGGCCGACGGCGGCGGCAATGTAAAGGCGGCGGACCGTTTGGCGATTGTCTAGTTCTGGCGTTGATTGGGAACGTGACTGTTGAGTGATTTTTGAATTCATAAACGGCATTTTAGTGTGATTACGATTTGAGTCATTCGTGTTCTATAATGTGCAAACCAACGACGCGAATTTGTCCAACCATAAGAAAAACGCCAAATTCACACAATGGGGTAAACACCCCATATCCGACCCGGACGCCAGAGTGTAAAAAAAAAACGGTAAGGCGTCGGCACATTCCGGCACGGTTTAGATGAACCTAAGAAAAGCGGGGCCGTCACGCAATGGGGTAAACACCCCATATGTGGCGCCGGAGGTCAAACTGTATCCTCGACAATTATAAAAGAAATTGACAGCTCAGGCTCGGGTGTTACAATAAAAGCTCAGTCCCCCATTACGCTGGATGAGGTGCATGATCACAAGGCTGTTGCGAAGAAAAGTGCGGCCAAAACACGGAATTATCTATGAACAAAACTGCAAACTTCGCACGCTTGGCCCTGACCGTCGCCCTGGTCCTGGCCGGCAGCCCGTCTCAAGCCGTTACTAATATTCTGGTCAACCCTTGTTTCAATGCAAATAGCGGCCGACAAGTTCCAACGGGATGGACGTATTTTTTGCCGCCGCTGTCCTCGTTTTCTATACCTCCCGGTGCCACTAATGATTTTTGGATTGAAGGCAATGAGGCCGTCCCGAATTGTGGCACGCTCTATTGGAAGGAGTGGGGCGCCACTTACCAAGATGCGCCAACCAACAATGTGGCCGGCATTTATCAGGAGTTCGGCAGTTCGCCTGGCTCAGTTTATCAAGCTAGCGGATGGTTTTACACTAAAAGCAGCGACATCCTTGGGGCCAATTGCTATGTCTGGATTGATGTTTCTTTCCTCGATGCTCGGAGTAATCTCCTCGCCCTTTACACATCGGCCGATTTTTCCTCCAGCGTGGGAACGGATGCCTGGTTCCAGTATCAGGTGACGAATGCGTGCGATCTATCGTCTCCGATTGCCACCGGCGATCCCTATTTCACCAACTACGCGGTCTCGGGGGTGGAGTCGCAGTTGGTCGCGCCAGCGGGGACAACGAAGGTCCGGTACCGTTTTGCCTACTTGCAGTCAGGCAATGACGGCAGTCTCTCTGATTACGGCGGCTCCTGCTATTTCGACGATGCCGAGTTGAACCAGCTCTCCGGTTTGTCAGCGCCTGTCATTGACAACATCTTCCCGCAGAACATGATCTTCTTCCCTCCGAGCAACGGCTTCAGCTTTAATGCCAGCTCGCCGAGCGGTTCAACCATCAACAGCAGCGGCATTCACCTCAGCCTGAACGGGGTGGATGTTTCCAGCAGCCTGGCGATCAGCGGCTCATCATCGAACAAAACCGTGTCCTATCAAGGGCTGCAATCCAACACGACTTACAACGCGTCTATAACTGTGACAGACGTATCTAATCTCGTCGCCAGCGCCAGCACCTACTTTGAAACCACTTGGATCGGGATTCCTCCCATCCTCTATCTGTGGGAGGCCGAAGATTTTGATTTTAACAGCGGAATGTTTATTGACAACCCCGATCTCTGCAACGCCACCGGCGACACCAACTGTTACTATGGCACAGTAGGAACCCCCGGCGTGGATGAGCAGAGTCAGGGAGTGCCGCCAGCCAATAGTCTTTATCGCCCGGGAGATGAAATGAGCATTGGTGTTTCTGGGGATTACTTGCGCGCAAACCTTTTCCTGGCGGATAGGACGGATTACGAATTGAACCCGTTCGAATTCGACCAGTGGGTCAATTACACACGGAACTGGACCAACGGCACGTATTGGATAATCGGCCGCCTTGCAACCGGCACCAGCCTCTCCGGGTATTTAACGTTGAACGAGCTCACGGACGGCGCCACCAATGAGCTGGGCACCTTCACAGTCACCAACGGACTTGGCTGGACCAGCTTTCAGAATGTCTTTCTCCTGGATGCCAACGGGAACAAAGTCAACGTGACGCTCAATGGCAAAACCACGTTGCAAGTCATCAGCGGGGGAAATTTATTGCCAACCTTTTTCGCCTTGGTCGAGGCGACGACGGATTTGCCGATTCTGAGCGGAATATACCCCGATGGCACGCACCCGTTCGAATACACTAATGCCCTGGCCTTTACCGTTACCTCCGACGGAGCCACCTTTCCGACCAACAGCATCCAAGTGACGCTGGATGGGTTCAATGTTTCTTCGGCGCTGGTTTTCAGCGGTTCGCCGTCTAACCAGACCGTCGTTTATCCTGATTTGCTGCCGAATGCCATCCACACCGCCATCATTTCCGCAACCAATTCCCTCGGTCACGGCATCCTTATCACCAATGATTTCGACACCTTCAGCACGAATAATTTCGTGGTGGAAGCGTCGGATTTCGATTTCGGTGGAGGACAGTACATTGCTCAGGCAGATTGGTACCCCAACGCCTATTCTGGCTATGACGCCACCACGAACATTGATTACCAACATACCACCCTTGGTTGCGAGCAGTACCCGTATCGACCCAATGGCATTTCTCAGCAACAGGGATATGACTACCTCACCCCTCTCTTCGTCAGTTATGGAGCGATCGATTATGACTTGGGTTGCTTTGGGCCTGGGGATTGGGCCAACTACACCAGGTCCTATCCGGCGGGAACTTATTTTGTCTATATGCGTTCTGCGGGCTTCGGCCCCTATTCGATGTATCTGGAGCAGGTCGTCAGCGGCGCGGGCACGACCAATCAGGCGGTCGCACGCCTGGGCGACTGGGGCGCGGTCGGGATCAATGATGTAACCCATGCTTGGGTGCCGCTCACGGATGACGGCTTGGCCGCGCCTGTCGTGGTGAGCTTGAACGGCGTCGAAACTCTCCGCATCACGACCACCACGGGCGATTGCTATCCAAACTACTTTATGCTCGTGCCGACATCCGGCATCAAGATGTCTGCCTCGAAACAGGGCGCCAATGCAGTCATTGCCTTCCCGACCCAGTCCGGGGTTGTTTACAGAGTTTTCTTCCGGAATGATTTGACCTCCGGCAGTTGGCAGCTTCAGTCCAGCGTACTCGGCAACGGCACCGTCGAGTCCGTGAACATTCCCGCCGCGTCAGCCGCGCAGTTCTATGAAGTCGTCGCTCCATAAGGCTCGATCGGCGGCATTGAACTGCCGCTTCATCGTCAATACGCGATAATGCAAAGAATCTTCCGACTTCCGTTCGGGTTAAACCGTCGCCGCGTTTGCCCAATGCTCCTCCTGGCGGCCACGGTTTACGCCGCGGAGGCCATCGATGCCCCCACCAATTTGGTGAGTTGCGTGGGAGATAAGAGCATCGTTTTGCATTGGGACCCAAGTAGCGATCCCTCCCTTGCGGGCTACCGGGTTTATCGTTCACTTGACAATTCCGGTCCATTTGTGCTGCTTAATGCCAGCTTGCTGGCATCGCCGGGTTACTGCGATCTTAGTGTCACCGATGGGCAGACAAATTTTTACCAGGTCACCGCCGTGGACACGGCCACCAATGTCAGCCCTCCTTCGACCACCCTGGCTGCGGTCGCCAATCCCTTTGCCAGCAGTGATCAATTTCTGGATTACGTTCAGCAAACCGATTTCGATTACTTTTGGTATTGGGCCAATCCTGCCAACGGCCTGGTGCCGGACCGGAGCGAAATCAGCTCGGCTTGCAGCATCGCGTCGGTGGGGTTCGGGCTGACGGCCATTGGTATTGGTATTGACCACGGCTGGATTTCGCGGTCCCAAGGCGTGACGAGGGTCACGACGACCTTGAACACCTTTCTCCAAGGGCCGCAAGGCCCGGGAACCACCGGCGTCATCGGTTACAATGGATGGTTCTATCATTATTTGGACATGAACACCGCCTTGCGAGCCAGTTCGACGACCGAGCTCTCGTCGATTGACACGACCTTTCTGCTGGCTGGAATCCTCTACGCCAAACAATACTTCGATGGAACGAACGCCGACGAAGCCAACATACGGACGATGGCGGACGCCATATTTAACGGAGTCAATTGGGGCTGGATGGCTCAAGGATCGAACGCTGTTTCCATGGCTTGGTATCCCACCACCGGTTTCGACGCAGCCAATTGGGTCGGTTATGATGAGGCGATGCTTCTTTACTGCCTCAGTCTTGGCACCACGAATAATCCCCTGCCATCTTCGGCATGGGGCCAATGGACCACGGGATATATCTGGGCCACCAACTATGGCCAGGCCTACGTCCAATTTCCTTCCATGTATGTGCATGTGTTCTCCCATTGCTGGATCGACTTTCGGCATATCGCAGACTCCTACATGAGCAACCACAACAGCACTTACTTCGAGAACTCCCGGCGGGCGAGCCTTGCGCAACTGGCCTTTGCCGTTGCCAACCCGAACCATGAAGTGGGATACAACAGCAATGTGTGGGGATTGAACGCAAGTGACGGGCCCGCTGGCTACGCGGTGCATGGCCTCACCGGCACGCCAATAAGCGGATTCGACGACGGCACGATCGCGCCTTCCGCCGCAGGAGGGGCCATGGCCTTCACGCCCGAGTATTCGGAACCGACGTTGAGCTACTTTTACACCCATTTCCGCCCCCACCTTTGGACCGCCTACGGCTTCTACGACGCGTTTAACCTTACCTCCCAGTGGTACGATACAGATGAACTGGGCATTGACCAAGGCCCCATTATCATCATGATCGAGAACTACCGCACTCAGCGTCCGTGGAAACTGTTCATGCAAAACCAGCCGGTCCAAACCGGTTTGCAAAGGGCCGGTTTTAACTCGCTGCCTTTCCTGAATATCCAAGGGCAGGCTTTGTCCAACCAGACCGCTTTCAGTCTCAGTTGGGCTGCACAGGCCGGCGGCACTTATCAAGTCGAATACTCACCTGACCTGGTAACTTGGTTCGCTTCGCCAACCGGAGAAGTCGTCGCCACGGGTACCAATGCAAATTGGACGGATAGCGGTCCGCCCGCCACCATCGCTTTGCCATTTAGCGCCTCGCAGAGATACTACCGCGTCTTCCAGTTCGGTTTCCCGTAGACTTGACCGCAAAGCGCAAGGCGCTGTCGCTTTTTTCCAACGCAAGCTACGCAGACATTCGTCAAGCGCCGAAAACGTATTGAAACATTGGTGGATTTCGATGGCTTTGTCGTAAGAAACAGTTGTAAGTAAGTTGGCTTAACGATTCAACTGATTGCACGCTCCTGAGCATCAATCTGTTATAAAGATGGTCGGGGCGGTGAGATTTGAACTCACGACCTTCTGAACCCCATTCAGACGCGCTACCAAGCTACGCTACGCCCCGAACCATGCCGGCCACCATTGTCACCAAGCCGTCGCCGCTTTACAATAACTTTTCAATAACGGTTTTCCGCTCCCAATAATGCCTTCCGTCGCGCTCCTGTCGTTTGCGGCAGGTTCCCGGGTTGGCCCGTCATGCGCAGGTGCGCCAATAACGCAAAAGCGGCGGGCTCGATCGCTTTCACCGGCCAGCCCAATGCCTCGCTGGTCAGGACTTCAACACCGCTGCCGGCGAATTGTCGTGTGATCGCCTGCACCAAAGTTTGATTGGCCGCGCCGCCTCCAGTCAGAATCAGACGCGATGGCGGCGATGGGAGGTGGAGCTGGTAGTTCAAGGCCAGTGAACGCGCGGTGAACTCGGTCAAGCTTGCCACCTTATCGTGCGGCGCCAGACGGCGCATGTCGCGCATCGCCGTCTTGAAAAAGGGCTCGCCAAACAATTCGCGCCCCGTGCTCTTAGGCGGTTTTCGGCGAAAGTAATCGTGTTGGAGCCAGCACCGGAGCAGCTCTTCGCGCGGTCTGCCGCGAGCCGCCCACGCGCCATCTGGGTCCACCGTCATTTTTCCCCGCGACAAAGCGCGCATGGCCAGGTCGATCAAAACGCAAGCAGGACCCGTGTCAAACGCCAGCACTGCCGGGCGCGGGCCTTGACGCCAGTCGAGTGAAGTGACGTTGCTGATTCCGCCCAGATTGTTGACGCACACGTGTTGGCCGCGTCGGGCGAAGACTTGTTGATGAAAAATCGTAGCCAGCGGCGCGCCTTGTCCGCCGGCGGCCATATCGGCTGCGCGAAAGTTGCTCACAACCGGCACTCGCAATCGTTCAACCAGATAAGCCGGTTCGCCAAGTTGCAGCGTGGCCGGTCGGCGGCGCGATGGGTTGTGGAAGACGGTTTGGCCGTGAAGACCGGCCAGTTGCGGCACCAGGCGTCTGGCGGTCTTGGGTCCGCGAGCATGACGGGCGTAAAGCCGGCCCAAATCATGGTGCGCTTGCGCCAGTTGGTGGCTTTTCAATTCGCCCCGCGCGGCGGCGTGCAAAGTTTCCCGCAAAGCCGGCGGAAATCGCGCCGACCAGAGAGCGCGCAATGCGACGCCGGCGGCGCCGACGCTGCAGAGAGCGTAATCGACGCCGTCGAGGCTGGTGCCCGACATGATGCCGAGAACGAGGTGGTCAGTCATAAAAGTTAATTGAAAATTGGTCATTGAAAATTGGCAATTGCCAATTAGCTTGAAAGCGTCATCGACGTGACGCGGACGCGGTTCATGAGAATGCTTCCACCAAAAAGTTTTCGC
>DASYNM010000364.1:0-7954 GCA_036008545.1 Verrucomicrobiia bacterium | reverse complement strand
CAATTTATTGTAATTATCCGTCACAATCACCTCCCCGGGGTCCACTCCCTCGACCACGCTTGTGTCGCCATCCGTCACGCCAACTGTGATCGGGCGCATGGCCACTACCGTCTCGTTGGTCACCGTGGTGCCGGACAGGTTGGTCAAAGTCACCTCCTGGTTGGTGACTACATAAAGAAAGGCTCCCTGCGGGTTGCGCTGGATGGCGACGGTCGGGATCAGGGTGACATTGCTCAAGGTGTCCGTAATCAGTTTCGCGTTGGCGAATTGGTTCGGGAACAACGACAGGTCTTCGTTGTCAAATATAGCCTTGATCTTGATGGTGCCCGTCCCGAGGTCGATCAAGTTGTCCAACGTCAGGAACGCGCCTGTGGCCAGTTTTTGCGTCCAATCCTGGTTCCAGGCCTCGACCGTCATTTTATGGCCGGCTTTCAACTGGCGCTGGATGGCGGGCAAATTGGTCTGAGCCAGGTTGAAAACCACGGTGATGGGCTGAAGTTGGGCGATGACGACGATCGCGTTGGTGTTGGCGGCGTGGACGACATTGCCTGGATCGACCAGGCGCAGGCCCGTCCTGCCGGGAATGGGGGCATGGATGTAGCAGTAAGCCAACTGCACTTTCGCATTGGCCACCTGGCCCTCATCAAACTTCACCGTCCCCTTGTCCTGATCCACCAGCGCCTTTTGGTCATCGACCTGCTGTTTGGGAATCGCGTGCAGGTTGGTGCCGTAGGACTTGCCGTAGGCCTCCTGGAACCGGTCCAAGTCAATGTTGGCGCCCGCCAAGAGCGCTTTGTCGCGCGCCAATTGTCCTTCCGCCTCGGTTAACAGTGCCTGATAGGGGCCTGGATCAATTTCCGCCAGCAGATCGTTGGTCGTGACCATCTGGCCTTCGGTGTAATTGACTTTAACGAGATTGCCGTCCACCCGCGGGGAGATCATCGCCGTGTAAACTGGCACCACCGTGGCGATGGCCGGGACAGTTTCGTCCATGTCTCCTTTGACGGCGTTGGTGGTGGAGACGGTGATAGGAGGCGGCGTCTTGGCTGGCGGCTTTTTCGAATGCTTGTAAATCACGTAGCCGATGATCGCGCCAACCACGATCAATAATATCAGCACGTACCAAACGGCATGGCTCTCGCCCGATGATTCTGGCGGGCCGGGTTGCGCGGAAGCGGGAGTCCGGTGAGGTGTGGTGCTTGGCGCGATGGGCGCATTTTCAGCCATGTTTTTCCTTTCTCACTGTAATGACAAATCAAGCGGAAGCGGCGGCTTGCGCCAGCAACTTCCTAATCGCTTCCAATAACATTGGAAAATCCAACGGTTTCTGTAATAATGCGCTGGCCCCGGCCAGAGGACCCTCACCTCGTTGACCTGGAAACGCGGTCATAATAATAACTGGCAGGCCGGGGCGCAAGAGCGCCAATTCCTGCAATGTTTGCTGTCCGTTCATGCCGGGCATTTTCAAATCGAGCAACACCAGATCGACCTCCGGGTCTGTCGCGGCCTTCAATCCGTCGCGGCCATTGGCCGCCGAGAGCGTCGCATAACCTTCGTCCAGCAGGATGCGGCTGAGCATATAACGGATCGATGGATCATCGTCCACGATCAAGATACGTTTGCTGGGCGGAGAGCCACTTCCTGACAACATAGTGGTACGCTTGAGCCAGAGCCGTGCCAGCTTTTGGAAAATGGAAATGTGTTGATAATCAACCCATTGTGAACACACTGCCGCGGCCGCAAGGCGCACTGTTGCCTATTGGCTATGCGCCCCTGCATTGTGACTGAGCACCCCATTGGAAAGGCAGAAGGAAGAAAGGCTGATTCGGCAAACTTGTTCTCCATTTCTTCCTTCTTTCTTCTTCTTTCAAACCTGTCTATCCTCACCGCGTTATGGCTCAGATCAAACCATTTGCCGCCCTGCGTCCCCGGCCTTTGCTCGCCAATAAAATTTGCGAGCCACCCTACGACGTCATGTCTTCCGCCGAGGCCCGCGTCATGGCGAGTGGCAATCCGCTAAGTTTCCTGCACGTGAGCAAGCCGGAAATCGATTTGCCCGAAAATATCGACCTCTATGATGCCAGTGTTTATGCCAAGGGCAGTGAAAACTTCTCCCGGATGATCGCGGAAGGCGCCCTCCAAAAGGAGAAGCAGCCTTGTTTCTATTTCTATCGCCAGATCATGGGCCGACACAGCCAAACGGGGCTGGTGGCCGTCGCCAGTTGCGAGGACTACCTCAAAGGCATTGTCAAAAAGCACGAGTTCACTCGGCCGGACAAGGAAGACGACCGCGTGCGCCACATGGAAGCGCTCAATTCCCAGACCGGCCCCGTCTTTCTCGTGTATCGCGCCGTCCCGCAAATGGACAAGCTGGCCGCCGTTCATGAAGCGCAAACGCCCGACACCGATTTCACCGCCGCCGACGGCATTCGTCACACGTCGTGGACGGTAAGCGACCCTGCCGCGACCAAGGCCATAAGCGCGGCCTTTGCCGCCACGCCATCCTTGTATATAGCCGACGGCCATCATCGCAGCGCGGCGGCGGCGCGCGTGTATCAAGCTCGGAAAGGCGCGGGCGAAAGCGCCTGGTTCCTGAGCGTCATTTTCCCGGATAACCAGGTGCAAATTCTGCCCTACAATCGCGTCCTGAAGAGTTTGCCCGGTGTGAAGGCCCCCGAACTGCTCAAAAAACTTCAGTCCATTTTCCAGGTTTCTGCCAGTGGCGCAGGCCAACCGGCGGCCAAGCACGAATTGGGCTTGTATCTTGATGGCCAATGGCACTCTTTGCGTTTCCGACCTGAGTTGACCGCCGGACAGTCCGCCCTCGACAGCCTCGACGTTTCGTTATTGCAGAAGCATGTCCTGGCGCCGATCTTTGGCGTTGAGGATCCGCGCACCAGCAAGGGCATTCAGTTTGTGGGCGGCATTCGCGGGACGGCGGAGTTGGAAAAGCTTGTCAACACCAAGGAATACGCCTGCGCGTTTTCCATGTATCCGACGGGCATCGAGGACTTGATGGCCATTGCCGACGCCGGTGGCGTGATGCCGCCCAAGAGCACTTGGTTTGAACCCAAACTGCGCGACGCCATGTTCTGCCACATGCTCTGAATCAGCCCGAAGCGATTCAGCCCATGTGCAAATTGCGCACGACTTGCACCGTGGAACGCGCCTTGTTGAGCGTGTAGAAGTGCAGGCCTGGCACGCCGCCGCGCAATAATTCCTCGCATTGGCGGGTCGCGTACTCGATGCCAAAATCCGCGCACGCTTCGTCGTTGTCCGCGTGTTTTTCCAAGCTGGCCAGCAACGGAGCAGGCAACTCCGCGCCGCAGAGGGCTGTGAAGCGCTTGATCTGGTGCGCGCTTAGAATCGGGATGATGCCCGGGAAAATTGGGACGGTGACGCCCTTGCCTACGAGATGATCGCGGAAGCGGAAGAAATCCCGGTTGTCGAAGAAAAGCTGCGTCAGTACGAATTCCGCGCCGCACTCGATTTTGGCCTTCAATCGGTCCCAATCCACCTCGCGGCCTTCCTTGCAGGCCACATGGCCTTCGGGGAAGCCGGCCGTGCCGATGCAAAAGCCGCTCAACTCTTTGATGAAACGGACTAATTGATAGGAGAATTCAAAGCCGCCTTCCGTCTTCGTAAACGCGCCGCTCGCGCCCGGCGGATCGCCGCGCAAGGCTAGAATATTCTTGATGCCGAGCGCGCGCGCCTGCAACAGAACCTGGCGCAACTCCTCCACCGTAGCGTTGACACAGGTCAAGTGCGACATGGCCACAAGCTGGTGTTCGCGTTGGATGCGATCGACGATGCCGAGGGTCTTCTCGCGCGTGCCGCCGCCGGCGCCATAAGTCACGGAGCAATAATCAGGGCGCACTTCTTTCAGGGCGGGGATTGTTTTCTCCAAAAGCGTGCGTTCGCCCTCGTCTGTTTTGGGCGGAAAAAACTCGAACGAAACCACTGGCTGGCGCAACGCCGCCTTTCGCGCATGGATGTCTCGGATAAATTGCATCGTTTGCATTATGGACAAGCGCGGCCAGGATTCAAGGCTGGGGCCGTTTATAAGCGCTTTGGCCGTTATCCGAGGCTTCGGAAAAGGATCGGTTTGCCGCTGATTCACCGGGCATTCGAACGAAGGCAGGCTAGAAATATCAGCAAATATCGTGAAAATCAACGACTTACGGGGCTTCCCTTCTACCGCCGCCTCGGCTAAGGCCACCGCGGCACAAGTCCGCCTTCGCTGAACGACTCACCATTCAGCTCATGACCTTTAGCCCGGCTCATTTGCCCGGCCTCTCCGCAAACTGTCAAAGAGCAGGCGCCGAAGCGCCTCACACCATCGATCATAACACATATAAATGGGAACGCAAGTAGAAAAATAAGAGCCGTCTTGCGCGGCCCCGTAGCCGCCGCCGTGAGGCGGCGGATTTTTGGAAAGCGACGCTCCTTGGTTCTTCGTCCGCCGCCTTATGGCGGCGGCTACGAGTGAAAAGAGCTTTGACATTTTGGCGACCACCGGTATCATGAGGGCATGAGAATCGTCGCTATTCTTGCGGCTGCCATGTGCGCCGCCCAAATCGTGCTCGCGGGCAATGAGTCGCCGCTGCAAAACATTCCCTTGAAAGACATCGATGGGAAGGACACTTCGCTCAAAGATTATGCCGGCAAAGTCATTCTGCTGGTCAACGTCGCCTCCAAGTGCGGCAACACCCCGCAATATGACGGCCTCCAGGCCCTTTACGCGAAATATAAAGACAAGGGCTTTGTCATCATCGGCGTGCCTTCCAACGATTTCGCCGGGCAGGAACCGGGCACTGCCGAGGAGATCAAGGCATTCTGCTCGGACACCTATCACGTGACCTTTCCGCTGATGGCAAAAGTCCACGTCAAGGGCAAAGACAAGTGCCCGCTTTACGCAGCCCTGACGGGCAACGGTGCGCCGTTCCCCGGGGAGGTCAAGTGGAATTTTGGGAAGTTCCTCATCGACCGCAACGGCCAGGTCATCAAACGCTTCGAGCCATCGGTCAAGCCAGAAACGCCGGAAGTAGTCCAGGCGATTGAGGCGGCGCTGAATTGAGATAGGTGTTATAGGTCTCATGGGTCGTATAGGTCGTATGGAATTACGGCGTCGCACTTGGCGTGGAATGTTTAAGGTGATTCGTAGGTTTATTCCTAGTTCTGCCCAATAAGCTGACTGGTTTTGCTGCTCATCCAAAACCCAGGTCGTAGTCCCTAAAACCGCCTTGCTTGACCCCGGCCTTTTCGCTAGCGTCCACCTGCTTTGGATGTGTCTGTCCCTCTTTTATGGATGACGTGCCTGTTACCAGCGTGGATGCGGAAGTGACCGCGCCACCGTCGTTGCGCGTCGAGGAAAGGCAAGGATGTCTCTCGGTCTTCTTCCAAGGCGACTGGATTTGGCGCGCACCGCAACCGTCGTTGCAGGTGCTGGGCCAGGGGCTGCCCAAAGGCGTGACGGAGGTGCGTTGCCATACCGAGGGTTTAAAACAATGGGATAGCAGCTTGCTGGCGCTGTTGCTCCGATTGCGCCGCCAATGCGAGGAGGCGTTCATACCTTTCCGTGCCGACACGCTGCCTCCACGACTCAAACGGTTGTTGGATGAGGTTCCCCAAATCGAGCGTCCGAAAGAGCCGCCACCGGAGCCGTCCGGCTTCTTCAGAAGCACGGGACTTAAGACCGTAAGATTTTTTGATGGAGCGTATCGCACGCTCTATTTCACGGGCGAATGCATGCAGGCGCTGGCCAATGTCTGCCGCTTTCCGAAGGCCTTGCGCTGGGCGGATTGCCGGATGGTCATGCAGGAGTGCGGCCCGGCCTCCCTAAGCATTGTGGGGCTGATCAGTTTCTTGACAGGTTGCATCCTGGCGTGGCAGGGCGCGCTGCAATTGCGCCAATTCGGCGCGGAGATTTATGTGGCGGACCTGGTCGGCGTGGCCATGGTTCGCGAAATGGGGCCGATCATGGTGGCCATTGTCCTGGCCGGGCGGATCGGCGCATCCTTCGCCGCGGGCCTGGCGAGTATGGAAGCTTCGGAGGAAGTCGACGCCCTGCGAACGTGGGGCTTTTCGCCAGTCCAGTTTCTCGTGCTGCCCCGCCTGGTGGCGCTGACTTGCATGATGCCTTTATTGGTGCTCTACGCCAACTTGCTGGGTATCGCGGGCGGATTGGCGGTCAGCGTCGGTTTTCTCGGTGTGGCGCGATCCGCATTCCTGCTGGAGACGTGGCAGGCGCTGGCATTGTCGGACCTGCGAGTCGGCCTTCTAAAAAGCCTGGTCTTTGCCGCCGGAGTTGCCGGGATCGGTTGCGCCACCGGACTACGGGCGGAGAGAAGCGCGGATGGCGTCGGCGACGCCACGACATCGTCCGTGGTTAGAAGCATCCTGTTCATCATCGTGGTGGATGCGATTTTCGGAGCATGTTCGCATCCTTAAAGTTATGAGCGCGTCTCTCACTTTTTGGACGACTTCGCTCAACTCCCTCCACATACTTGTGGAGGAGAGGCCCGGGGAGAGGAGGCTCGACCAGACGCACCCCTCTCCCTGTCCCTCTCCCCGCGTTGCCGCGGGGCGAGGGGACGTCATCGGACGCACTCAGAGGAATGCGCAAAAAATGAGATGCGCCCAGTTATGAACGCGAACGGAACCAAGGCCATCGAAGTGCGCAATCTTGATTGCGGCTATGACCGGAGGGCCGTTCTACGCGGCCTGAACTTCGAGGTGCGCCACGGCGAGATTTTTGTCATCATGGGCGAGAGCGGTTGCGGCAAAAGCACCCTGCTCAAACATCTGATCGGGCTTAACGCGCCATTGACAGGCGAGGTGGTTTTCCTGGGGCGTGATTTCACCCAAGCGCGTGGCCCGGACCGCCACGAAATGCAGAAGTCCTTCGGCGTGCTCTACCAAAGCGGCGCGTTGTGGAGTTCGCTGACGGTGGCGGAAAACGTCGCGCTGCCGCTAACCGAGCACACGGCGCTGGACAAAAACATTATTGACGAAATCGTCATGCTCAAGCTGACTCTGGTGCGCATGGAGAGCTACGCCCATTATTTTCCATCCGAATTGAGCGGCGGCATGAAAAAACGGGCTGGTTTGGCGCGCGCCATGGCCCTGGACCCAAAGATTCTTTTCTTTGACGAACCGTCCGCCGGCCTGGACCCGCAGACGTCGCGCGAACTGGATGATTTAATCAAGCGGTTGCGCGACAATCTGGGCACGACGGTGGTGATCGTGACACACGAATTGGCCAGCATTTTCGCGATTGCGGACAACGCCATGATGTTGAGCAGGAAGAGCCAGGGCATTTTGGAGATCGGCCGGCCAGTGGAAATGGCCGAACACTCATTGATTCCGGAGGTGCGCCAATTCCTCAATCGGTTGCCGCGAGTCCATTCCGGGGCGACAGCGATCTATGTCAAGAACTGAATTCCATCCCGCCAAACTGGGCGCATTTGTAATCGGCGCCCTCGTGCTGGGCGCCATCGCGCTCATCCTGTGGGGGCCGCTCAACGATATTTGGCAGAAGCGGTACGTGATTTTCTTCGACGAAACGGCCACGGGCCTCGACCCAGGCGCGACCGTGCGTCTGAACGGCGTGGGCATCGGCAAGGTGGATTCGATCGATTTATTTTTCGATCCGACGCAAACCAACAAGGTCTATTCCGCCGTCGTTGTGCAATTGAATCCAAAGAGTCTCAAGAGGATCAGCAAAGGTGGCGAGTCGTTCGACGACATGTTGAAAAAGAAGGAGATATCCGCCCAACTCGGCATTTCCGGCGTGATCAGTTTTAAATTGGACGTCGATTTGAAGATTGAGCATCTCATTGGGAACGAGTACCGGGCCTGGAACCGCTCCGAGTACCAGGATTACTTCGATGACGATTGGATCCCCGCCCGGGAATCGACCGTGGCCAAGGTGATGGCAAAACTGGACGAAGTT
>DASYNM010000363.1:0-10398 GCA_036008545.1 Verrucomicrobiia bacterium | reverse complement strand
TTTCGGCCACATTGGCGATAGTCGAATTTATTATTTGTCGGCGCGGGAAAACGCCATCAAACAACTCAGCCACGACGACACGCACGTAGGCTGGCTTCTGCGTCAAGGCCAGATCAACGAGCGTGAAGCCCGTTCCCACCCGCGCCGCAATGTCCTGCAAAAGGCCCTTGGCGGCGGCAATCAATTCGTTGACCCGCAAGTCGGCGCCGTGGGCTTCGAGACCGGCGATATTTTTCTGCTATGCACTGATGGTTTGGTGGAGGGCCTTTACGATCATCATCTGGCTGAGCTTATGCGAGCATCCGAATCATCCAGCCCGGCGCGCCGACTAGTGGAGGCTTCGATCGCCAATGGCGCCCGCGACAACGCAACCGCTTTGGTGATTGAAGTAATTTAAGAATCCGCACTGACCAGCGCAGGGAGGAGCTTAGTTTTGTCGGCACTCGTTCTATACGTCCCATGAGTCCTTTTGCGTCGTTTCGTTAAGCGCGCCAGACGAGATCCACCATCCGTCGCCGTCGGGCGAAACGCTGCGTTGCGCCACCTCCAACCTTGCTTTGTCGGTTCGTCGTCTATAGAGTTGCGCGAGTTCGACACCCGTGAAAAAAAACGCTTCATCCTCCCGTTGCGGCCTGCTGGCGGCCGGCAATTGGATTATCGACCAGGTCAAAATCATTGATGTCTATCCGCAACGCGACCGCTTGGCCAATATCCGCAGTCAGTCCCAAGGCACCGGCGGCTCGCCCTACAATGTGCTCATCGATCTGGCCCGATTGCAGGCCCCGTTCCCGCTCATGGCGGCGGGGTTGGTGGGCCAGGACGATTTAGGCCGGGTTATCCTCGAAGATTGCCGGCGGCATAAAATTGACACGCGTCACCTTCAATCGACGACGTTGGCGCCGACTTCCTACACCGACGTCATGACCGAACAGGGCGGCGGCCATCGCACTTTCTTTCATCATCGTGGCGCCAACGCCCTTTGGAACGGCGCCGGGCTGGATTTCAAAAGAATCTCCGCCCGCATTTTCCACCTGGGCTATTTGCTTTTGCTTGACGCATTGGATGCGCCCGACGCCCGCGACGGAACCAAAGCAGGCGGTTTGCTGCGCCAAGCGCAGGCGGCCGGCATGAAAACCAGCGTCGATGTCGTCAGCGAAGATAGCAACCGCTTCGCACGTGTCGTCCTGCCGGCGTTGCGGCACGTGGACTATTGCATTCTCAATGAATTCGAGGCGGGCAAATCAACCGGATTTCAAATCCGCGCGGCGGACGGCACCTTGAACACGACTTCGTTGCGGCACGCGGCGGGTGCGCTCCTGCAAGCCGGCGCACGCGAACTGGTAGTGGTGCATTTCCCCGAAGGCAGCTTCGCGCGCACGCGACAGGGCGAGGATTTTTGGCAATCGTCCCTAAAAATCCCGGATCGGCACATCGCCGGAGCGGTCGGGGCGGGGGACGCCTTCGCGGCGGGGGTGTTGCTGGGATTGCACGAAGGATGGCACTTGCAAAAATGTTTATTGACAGGCGTGTGCGTGGCGGCGGCTTCCCTGTCGCATCCGACTTGTACCGGCGGGGTGGAATCACTCCCGTCGGCGCTGAAGTTGGCGCGGAAATTTGGTTTGCGCGCCTCCCTCCAGCCAAGGCAGTAATCGCTGAATCAATCCAACAAATGCGGGCGCTGTTGAAATGTCTTCAGCACCAATTCGCCGAAAATGGTGTTCGCCCACGCAAACCATTTGCGGGTGAAGTTTTTCGGATCGTCCTTGTGGAAAGCTTCGTGCATGAAACCAGTTCCCGCGTGCGTTTTCTGCAAGGTCTCCAGGCAACTGCGAATTTCCTGGTCGTCGATGCTGGTCAGGCCGCGCGTGATGATGCCCAAAGGCCAAATCATATCCATGCCAACGTGCGGTCCGCCGGGCCCTTCGGCGGCGCGGCCTTTGCAGTAATAGGGATTGCGCGAAGACAAAACATAACGCCGCGTGCTGACGTAAAGCGGGTCCGTTGTTTTGACCGCGCCCAAGTAGGGCAGCGAAAGCAGGCTGGGAATGTTGCCGTCATCAATGCAGTAAAAATTGCCGTAGGCGTCCAACTCGTACGGATAGACGTTCCCCAATCCCATCGGATTGGCCACGGCGTAATCGCGCAACGCCTCTTCCACTTCGACGGCCAACGCGCGGCAATCCGCCGCCGCTGCCGATTCGCGCCGGATTTGTTCGAGCATGTCGGCTGCCTGACGGAGACTGACTGCGGCGAAGAAATTGGACGGCACCAGAAAGGGAAAAATCGTCGCGTCGTCGCTCGGACGGAACATCGAGAAAATCAGGCCGACCGGCTTGGCGGGATTGCCGTAGCCGCGCCCCGGCAGACTGTCGGTAGGTGTGGTGGTGTTGCGCTGGAAATGATACGGCCCACGACTGTGCTTGCGTTGCTGCTCGCGAAAAGTCTGCGGAATCCGCAAAACGGCCTCCTGCCACTGGTCGTCGAAAGGGGAGGTGTCGCCGGTTGTTTTCCAATAACCATGTGCGAGGCGGATGGTGTAACAGAGCGAATCGATTTCCCATTTGCGCTCGTGGACGCCCGGTTTCATGTCGGTCGCGTCGCTTTTCCATTCGCTGATTTTATTTTCGTTCTTGTAAAAGGCGTTGGCGTAAGGGTCTTTCAAAACGCAGCGCGTTTGCCGGTTGATGACGCCGGCGATAAGTTGCCGCAACGCCTCACCCTCCTTCGTCAACGGCAAATACGGCCAGACCTGCGCCGAACTGTCCCGCAACCACATGGCATCGATGTCGCCGGTGATGACGTAAGTGTCGGGGCGCCCATTGATCATTTCAAAATCGACCGTCGTGTCCAAAGTGTTGGGAAAGCAATTCTCGAACATCCACGCCAGCTCTTTGTTGCCGATGGATGATTTTACCCGCTCGATGGTGCGCTCGACCGCCGCGCTCTTGAAGCGACGCTTGGCTTCGGCAACCCGCACGACTGGAAATTCCGAATCAGCGGCTCCCGCTCCGGAGCCAAGCATGGCGGTGGAAGCGAGGAGCGAGGTGCCGCGGATGAACTCTCGTCTATTCATTAGTGGCGCAAACTTAGCCAATTTAAATTTATTTACAACAGCAACCTGAGTCCTTAAAGATGCCAACATGGCAACTATGAATACGGCGGTCGCGGCGGCTGCGTCCACGCAACCAGCGAGCAATCAAACCTACCGCGGCCCCTTCGCGATCATGACGATTCTTTTTTTCATGTGGGGATTCATGACGGTGTGGAATGACGTGCTGATTCCGCGTTTCAAGGAGGCCTTCACCTTAAGTTATTTCCAAGCCATGTTGGTGCAATTCGCATTCTTCGGCGCCTACGGAATTGGCTCGCTAATTTATTACATCATTTCGATGACTTCCGGCGACCCAATTAACCGCATCGGCTACAAGAACGGCGTCATCATCGGCTTGCTCATCGCGGCGCTCGGCAGTGTCTTGTTTTATCCCGCGGCGTTGATGACTTCCTATTTGTTTTTCCTAGTTGCGCTGTTCGTTGTCGGTTTGGGGTTCGCCATGTTGCAAATCGCGGCCAATCCCTACGTGACCATTCTCGGTCCAGAGGCGACCGCTTCCAGCCGGCTGAACCTCTCGCAGGCGTTTAATTCCTTCGGCACGACCATTGGTCCGATCATCGGCGGCTGGCTCATTTTCAAAGTCTTGACCAGTGAAAACGCGCATGGGGCGGACTCGGTGAAAATGCCGTATCTCGGTTTCGCCGCTGTGTTCATTCTCCTGGCCGTGTTCTTCAAATTCGCGCACCTGCCGAGTTTCACCAACACCGGGACGATTGAACGCGGCTTGGGAGCTTTGAAACATCCGCACACGGCTTTGGGCATGTTGGCCATCTTCATGTATGTCGGCGGCGAAGTAACCGTCGGCAGTGCGATCATCAACTACTTTGGTCTTCCCAATCTCGGCGGATTGAAACATGAGGAGGCCAGCCGATTCCTGGCCTTTTACTGGGGCGGATTGATGGTCGGGCGTTTCATGGGCGCGTTCGCCTTGAGCGCGATGAAGAAAACATTGAAACACATCCTCGTGGCGCTGGTGCCCGTGGTGGCTTTCGTCACCATCTGGACTCTTTCCGGCCAGTACAATGCGCTCCATTACGGCACGGCCCTGGTCGTGTTGTTGGTCGCGTTTTATTTGGGTGAAGCCAGCGCGCATCGCATGCTCGCTCTGTTCAGCGCGGTCATCATTGGTTTGCTCCTCGCAAGTATGTGTGCTACCGGTGAAACCGCGAAATGGACAATCCTGGGTGTGGGCTTGTTCTGTTCTGTGATGTGGTCCAACATTTTTTCGCTCGCCATTGAAGGGCTTGGCCCGCAAAAGAGCCAGGCTTCCTCCCTGCTGGTCATGGCGATTCTGGGCGGGGCAGTGCTGCCGCCACTGCAAGGATGGATCGCCGATCATTGGGGAATTCAAACATCGTTCGTGGTGCCGATGGTGGCGTTTGCCTACATCGCGTTTTACGGAATCTACGGCTACAAAGCCGGACGCAGCGCAACAGCCGCAGCTCCAGTTTGATTGAGTCCATGACCCGAAAAATATTCTTCCTATCCGTCCTTTTTGTCTCTTGTGCTTTGCGGTCATTCGCCGCTTCCGACGACAAACTCCTCCTTTGGTATCAACAACCGGCCACGCACGCCATGGAGGAGGCCTTGGCCATTGGCAATGGGCGCATGGGCGCGCTGGTGTTCGGCGCGCCCGCCAAGGAACGCCTCTGCCTCAACGAAGACAGCCTTTGGACCGGCGACGAAAACCCCAGCGGCAACTACGACACCATGGGCGCTTACCAGGTCCTCGGCAACGTCTTCGTCAATTTGCCGGACCACGAATCCGCCGACCATTACCGCCGCGACCTCGACCTCAGCGACGCGTTGGCACACGTGCAATACGAATGCAACGGCGTGAAATTTCAGCGTGAATTCTTTTGCAGCCATCCAGCCGGTGTGCTCGTCGCGCGATTCACCGCCAACAAACGACGAAGTTACACCGGCAGCATTGAGGCCAAGGATGGGCACGCCGCCAAAACGGTGGTATCCGGCAACCGCATAACGGTCTCCGGCCAATTGGAGAACGGCTTGAAATACGAATGGCAGATCCTGGTGTTGCACGATGGGGGTTCGCTTGCCGCTACCAACGATACAGCCCTCGGATTCAAGGATTGCGATAGTCTTACGCTCTTGATCGCCGCCGGCACCGATTACCTCATGGACCCTGCGAAAAATTTTCGCGGCGAAGATCCTCATGCGCGTCTGACGGCGCAACTGGACGCCGCCGCGCGCAAGAGTTATCGCGAGTTGAAAGCCGAACACATTAAGGATTTTCAAACGCTATTCAATCGCGTCTCGCTGAACCTCGGAGAATCGTCGCCCGCACAGCGCGCATTGCCGACGGACCAGCGCAAGCTTAAGGCGTTCCAGACCGTCGATCCCGAACTGGAGCAACTCCTCTTTCAATATGGCCGTTACCTGCTGATCTCGTGTTCACGCCCGGGCGGATTGCCGGCGAATTTGCAAGGCTTGTGGAACGACAACAACGATCCGCCCTGGCACAGCGATTACCACGCGGACATCAATATCCAGATGAATTACTGGCTCGCCGAACCGGCCAACCTTGCCGAATGTCAGGTCCCGTTTCTCGATCTGGTGCAAAGCCAGCTTCCCGCCTGGCGCAAGGCCACGGCCGCGGCGGAGGAATGGGCGACGCCGTCCGGCGAAAAGACCAAGCGAGGGTTCGCCATCCGCTGCTCGCATAATATTTTCGGCGGCATGGGCTGGAAATGGGACAAGACGGCCAACGCCTGGTATTGCCAGCATTTCTGGGAGCATTACGCCTTTGGTCTTGACAGCGATTATCTGCGCATCAACGCCTATCCGGTCATGAAGGAAACGTGCGAATTTTGGGAAGATCATTTGAAGACGCTGCCCGACGGCAGGCTCGTCGTGCCCAACGGTTGGTCGCCCGAACACGGCCCGGATGAAGACGGCGTCAGCTATAACGACGAAATCGTCTGGGATTTGTTCAACAATTATGTGCAAGCCTGCGACGCGCTCGGCGTGGACAAGGATTACCGCGATAAAGTGGCCGCGATGCGCGACAAACTGGCCACGCCCGGCATCGGAAGTTGGGGCCAGTTGCTGGAATGGTTGACAGAAAGAAAAGGCTCCCGCGCCGATCCTGGAAGTCCTGAGCTGGACACGCCCAGCGATCATCACCGCCACACGTCGCATTTATTCGCGGTTTATCCCGGCCGCCAGATTAGCGCGCGCCGCGATCCTGCCCTGGCGGCGGCCGCGAAAGTCTCCCTCGACGCGCGCGGCATCAATCCCGGCAGCGACGTGCGCGAATGGTCATTTGCCTGGCGCACCGCTCTCTACGCGCGACTGCAAGACGGCGAGGACGCGCATCGGATGTTGCAGCAACTCTTTTCCACCCGAAACACCAGTCCGAATCTTTTCGGCCTGCATCCGCCAGTGCAATTGGACGGCAACTTCGGCGTGACCGCCGGCATGGCCGAGATGCTGTTGCAAAGCCAGACCGGGGAGATTCAATTGCTGCCCGCCCTTCCAGCGTGTTGGCCCGCCGGCAGCGTCAAGGGCCTGCTCGCCCGCGGCGGGTTCGAGGTGGGTATCGCCTGGGCCGACGGCAAACTCACCCATGCTACGATCCACAGTCAAAAAGGCCAGCCATGCCGAGTCCGCTACGGCGACAAACTGGTCAACCTAAGAATCCCCGTCGGCAAACTTCAGCAAGTCGATTCCCGGCTCAACACGAATTGACCGAAATCGTTGTGATTTGAAACCGAGCAAAGCGCCGGTCAGATGTCCGGGGAGCACACGCGCCCAAGCATGTCGCGGTCAGCGCCCCCCCGCTCCATCGACCCTGCAAAACGGATTTAAATGGGATCGACTAATGCCAACAACAGCCATATCAATCCGCAATGCGCACAGTCACTCGCAAGCACTTATCGGTTGTGGACGGTCTTGCTCGGTTCGCACAAGTGACAATAGCCGAATTCGCTCAGGAGGCTGCAGACAAGCCTGGTGAGCAGCCCCAACTTATTTTAAATGACCACGTTATAGAACGCCACTCAAAAGAGGAAAATGCCCTGATAGACGCTGCAATGAACGCACTCCGCGAAACAGAACAGAGGTTGGGTTGGCACGGTTTACCGCTACGATTAGTCAAGGTAGAAAGTTCCTACGTTGATGTCCATCCCGATGCAGTACGTATGGCGTCGATCGCCGCTGCCACTGCCTTGATTGATAAGGCGTGAGGAAACAAAGTCGAAGTCAAATTGATACACTACCAATTGATCCGCCAGTTTGACAGTCAGCCCACCTCTCCGTACTGTGTCCAACTATGTTCGAGTTGTCCGCACCCTATCAGCCAGCCGGCGATCAGCCTCAGGCGATCGCCAAGCTAACGGAAGGAGTGTTGGCTGGCGCGCAGCATCAGACGCTCGTTGGCGTCACGGGCTCGGGGAAGACTTTCTCGGTCGCCAATGTCATCCAGGCTGTCAACAAACCGACGCTCGTCATTTCCCATAACAAAACGCTCGCGGCTCAGCTTTACGCGGAGTTCAAGAGCTTCTTCCCTCGCAACGCCGTCGAGTACTTCGTCAGTTACTTCGATTATTACCAGCCGGAGGCTTACATCCCGCGCACCGACACTTTCATCGAGAAGGATTCCAGCATCAACGAAGAGATCGAAAGGCTGCGGCTTTCCACCATGAGTTCGCTCCTGACGCGCCGCGACGTGATTGTCGTCGCCAGCGTCTCGTGCATTTACGGCATCGGCAGCAAGGAGAATTACGAGGCGCTGGTGCAACAGGTGTTCGTCGGCCAGGCCATCACGCGCGACCAGTTGCTGGGGCGCCTGGTCGATTTGCAATACTCGCGCAACGATATCGCCTTCGAGCGCGGCCAATTCCGCGTGCGCGGCGATGTGGTCGAATTGCGGCCCTCCTGGAGCGAGGACGGGCTGCGCATTGAATTTTTCGGCGACGAGATTGAGCGCCTCTCCCGCTTCGAGCCGCTGACGGGTGAGAAGACCGAAAGTCCACAGTCCATTGTTATTTTCCCGGCCAAACAATTCGTCACGCCGGAGCCGATGATCAAGCGGGCCATCCTGGCCATTCGCGAGGAGTTGGGTGAGCGCATCGCCTGGTTTGAATCGCGCGGCAAATTGATCGAGGCGCAGCGGATCAAGATGCGCACGGAATACGACCTGGAGATGATGGAGGAAATGGGCTTTTGTTCCGGCATCGAAAATTATTCACGACACCTGGCCGGGCGGGCGCCGGGTTCGCAGCCCGGCACGCTGCTGGATTTTTTCCCCAAGGATTATCTGCTGGTGATCGATGAATCGCACGCCACCGTGCCGCAGATCGGTGGGATGCACGCGGGCGACAAATCGCGCAAAACGGTCCTGGTCGAGCACGGCTTTCGGCTGCCCAGCGCGTTGGACAATCGGCCGCTGGAATTTTTTGAATTTCAATCGATGCAGAATCAAACGATTTACCTCAGCGCCACGCCACAGGAGCGGGAACTCAACTGGTCGCAAGGCCGCGTCGTCGAACAGATTGTCCGCCCCACCGGACTGGTGGACCCGCAGATCACGGTCAAACCGTTGACCGGGCAGATCGACGACCTGATGGAGGAGATTCGCAAGCGCACCGCCAAGAAAGAAAGGACGCTGGTGACGGTGTTGACCAAGAAATCGGCCGAGGAATTGACCGATTACCTGCGCGAACTGGGCATCAACGTGCGCTACCTGCACAGCGAAATCGACGCCATCGAACGCGTCGAAGTGCTGCGCGCTTTGCGCAAGGGCGATTTCGACGTGCTGGTGGGAATCAATTTGCTGCGCGAGGGACTTGACCTGCCCGAAGTGTCGCTGGTGGCTATCCTGGACGCCGACAAGGAAGGCTATCTGCGCAGCGCGACCAGCCTGATTCAAACGGCGGGCCGCGCCGCGCGCCACATCAACGGCGAAGTTATACTTTACGCCGATGTGAGAACGCGCAGCATCGAGAAATTCCTGGCCGTCTCGGAGTATCGACGCCAGCGCCAACTGGCCTACAACCAGGAGCACAACATTACGCCGCGTAGCGTGGTGCGGGCGGTGGAGGAAAGCCTGGCGGTGTATCAGAACACGCGCGGCCGGGCGGACATGGTCTTGCGCGAAACTGCCGGAGACTTCGACTTGACCGAAACGTTGCGCAACCTCCAGGGAGAGATGCTCGAAGCCTCCAACAACCTGGAGTTCGAGAAAGCCGCTCTCTTGCGCGACCAGATTCGGGAATTGAAGACTAGCTTCGGTGAGGGCGCAGAAAAAACTCCGGCTGCGGCGCGCGAAGTCAGTTATAAAAAATCGGGCCGAAAGAAAAAGTCGCGAGCACAAAGCCTTCCCAAGAGTCCTTCCCCCCACTAAGATGTTGCATCAAATGACGAAAGTGTCATTTTAGATTCATGTGCGGTTCATGCCCAGAGGGTAGAGTTCTGCGCCGAGATACATTCAATAAAAGGAATAACTTTGAAAATAAAATGGACGGTTTGTTCGCTCCTGGCCGCCGGTCTGATGGCTGGCTGCGCATCGCAAAAGGAATCCAATCTTCAGACGGAGGCGAAAATCAGCAAGGCCGACGCACAGACCACCGCGCTGGTCAAGACCCCAGGCGGAACCATCAAGGAAGCCGAATTGGAGCGGGAACACGGCAAATTGATCTGGTCTATTGCCATCGCCACGCCGGATTCAGCGGACATTACCGAGGTAAATGTGGACGCGATAACCGGCGCGATTGTGAACGTCGAACATGAAAAGGGTGAAAAGTAAAAGGGGAAGGTAGTCGATTAGTCTGTTAACCTCAGAACCGGGCAACGCCGCCACTGTGACCGTCAGTTTTCCTCTCAACTCGGACGACCCTTAGTCGTCCACCAAAATATCCAGATTGAGATCCGCCTCCAAAGGCAGCGTTTTCTCCTCGCGCGTGGATAGGTTTTTGAGCTTGAGTTCCAGTCCGCCTTGCGTGGTGGCGACCAATTTGACGGTGTAGCGCGCTTTCAATTCCATGGCGCGCTTGAATTGCTTGTCCGATTTGGCCGGCGTCAGTGCATATTCCACCGCGTATCCTTGCTCGCGCAAGGACTGCACCAAGTTGAGAGATGCTTCTCGCAATGTCTCCTCCTCGATCAGGCAATAGGCATCCACTTGCGAGTCGAATGACGGCAGTAGCGCGCGCGCTTTTAGCAATTCGAGCAACACAACGTCACCCATGCCGAAGCCCAGCGCCGGCAAATCCACTTTCCCCCCAGAGATGAGTTTGATCAAATTGTCGTAGCGTCCGCCTCCC
>DASYNM010000362.1:0-15438 GCA_036008545.1 Verrucomicrobiia bacterium | reverse complement strand
ACCGGACCTTCAACCTGCTGGCGATCAAGACCCGCAACGACAAAATGTGGGCCAGCCAGCAAACTCTGGCCGTGCGCAAGCAGGCGGTCACGGCCACCGAACGGAAGGTGGAGTTGGAGTTCAAGAAATACGAAGACCAGCGCGCCAAGACCAGAGAAGTCGAGTCCGATCCGGAGTTGACGGCGGACGAAAAACAGGAACGTATCCGGCAAATTCTGGGAACCGACTAATGAACACGCCTTCAAAACGCAAAGTCGCCGCGCCGGGCGCCGTGCTTTTGCCCTATCAAAAAAAATGGGCCAACGACGACGCGCGTTGGAAATTCGGCCTCATGGCGCGCCAGGTCGGCAAGGATTTTGCCTCCGGCTTCGAGGGCATTCGTGATTGCGTGCGCGCCGATCTGGCCGGGAAAAGAGTCACCTGGCTTATTGCCGCGCCGTCCGAACGGCAATCGCTGGAATCATTCCAGAAGTGGAAAAATTGGGCCGAAGCGTTTCGCCTGGCGTTCGAGGACGAAAAGGTCACCCGCGAGGCCGGGCCGGAGAGTTTGCTGCAATCCGCGACCATCACTTTCCCACACGGTAGCCGCGTCATCGCCGTGCCCGGCAAGCCCGACACGGTGCGGGGCTTCAGCGCGAATGTATTATTGACGGAATTCGCCTTCTTCGAGCAGCCCGACGCCACCTGGCGGGCCATCCTGCCCAGCATCACCAACGCCAAGAGCGGAGGAGTCAAGAAAGTGCGGCTCATCACCACGCCCAGCGGCATCGGCAACAAGGCGCATGATCTATGGGTGAAGAACTTTCACGCGGAAGCAAACGAAGGAAACGAAGAAGAAAAAAACCCTTCGTTATCTTCGTTACCTTCTGTTCGAAGTTCCGGTCCCGGCTGGAGTTGCCACTTCGTCGATATCTACACCGCTCAACAACAGGGTTTGCCCGTCAACATCGAAGAGCTGAAAGCCGCGCTCGACGATCCCGATGGCTGGGCGCAGGAGTTCGAGTGCCAATTCCTCGACGTTCAATCCACGCTGCTTCCTTACGAATTGATCGGCGCTTGCGAAAGTGCCGACGCCACCGTTTACGTCCCGTCCGAATTCTGGCAGTCCACCACGCCGTTTCCGCTGGTAATGGGGATTGATTTCGGGCGGCGGCATGACCTGACCGTGGCGTGGACGCTGGGCCAGTTGGGCGACGTGCATCAAACTGTCGAGGTGTTGGAGATGGACAAGACGGCCACGCCCGAACAAGTCGAGCGCCTGCGTCCACGCCTGCAAAAGGCGCGGCGCGTCTGCCTCGATTATACCGGCCCCGGCATTGGCTTGGGCGATTATCTGGCCAAGGAATTCGGTGAGTGGAACCCGGCCCAACACAAACTTGGAAAGATCGAGCTTTGCACTTTTTCCAATACGTTGAAGCTGGAAATTTTTTCCAAGCTGCGCATGATCTTTGAAAAGCGCGGCGTGCGCGTGCCCATTAGTCGCCTCGTGCGCGAAGACCTGCACTCGCTCAACCGCGTGAGCAGCCCGACCGGCCAGATTACCTACCGCGCCCCGCACAGCGCCGACGGCCACGCCGACCGTTGCACCGCCCTCGCACTGGCCCTGCGCGCCGCCGGCGAAGGCGCGGTTCGAGTGTCAAGCGAATCCATTCCCAGACGACCCGAGGTCGGGGAAATGGGCTTGGGAAAATTCAGGACAGATCGGTGGACGATGTGACTGCGCACGGCCATTCTCTCCCCGCAAGGCGAAAGCTAGGACGATGCAGCCAAACCACAAGAATTTGACAGGATGAACAGGATTGACAAGATGGAAAAAACATTGGCACGACAACCAAGGTCTCGCCAATTGGTGATTACGCATGGGCCGTCAATCCATCCTGTTCATCCTGTCAATCCTGTCTCAAATTCTTCTTGTCCCTGTCTTGTATCGATGTCATTGCAGCGAAATCATTCCATCATCAGCACATCAATGTGCGTCCCTTCGGCTCCGCCGCGATAGACTCGCTCAACAGCTTTCTGGAAATCGGTGGCCTTGGCGGTCGGGATGTCCTCGAATCGCTGCGGATTGCGGTCGGTCAAGGGAAACCAACTGCTCTGGATTTGCACCATGATGCGATGACCTACCTGGAAGGTATGCAGCACATCCGGCATCTCGAATTCGATTTTCGCCGGCTTGCCCGGCACGAACGGCTCGGGCCTCGACATGCTCCGGCGAAACTTTCCGCGGAACGGCTCCCCGCGCACCATCTGCTGGTAGCCGCCCAAGTGAACCTTGCGCGGATTGGTTTCAGGATCGGGCGTGTTATCCGGATACACATCGATGAGCTTCACCACAAAATCGGAATCGGTACCGGAGGTCGAGACGCGCAACACCGGTGTGATTGGGCCGGCGATGGTCACATTGGTTTGCAGCGGTTCGGTCTGGTAGGTGAGGACATCCGTGCGGCGCGAAGCGAAACGCTGATCGTAAGTCATGTAATCGCCGGGCATGCCCTCGCCGATCTCGCTCGTCACCGGCACAGGTTTGGCCGGGTCGCTTACGTATTCATCGAAGCCTTCATCCGCGCGGGTGGGAGGCGAAAAGGAAAGTTTTCCGTCGGCTTGAAGATAAACGGAGCAGCGGTGAGCGTTGGTGGGGGGCCAGGCGTCGAACTTGCGCCACTGATCTTTGCCAGTCTCAAAGAGCCACGCCTTGGGAAATTTCGTTTGCTCCTCGCCGTCGAGCGTCTGCATGAAAAATGGAACTTCGATGTGCTCGCGGAAATAGTCACCGGTCTTGAACTCGAAGTTCAGGTTGCCCAAGTGATCGGCGCTGCCTCCGCCCCATTGGCCGTGCGACCACGGACCCATGACCAGCGTCAGGCCAGGGGCGTGGCCGTTGGCGTCCATCGCGCGAAAAAGTTTGAGCGTGCCGCCGAGATCCTCCGCGTCGAACCAACCGCCGACCAGGAGCACCGGGGCGGTGAGGTTGTGCATGTGCTGGCTCAAAGCGCGCGAAGCCCAGAAGTCGTCGTAGTTCGGATGCACGAGCATGTCGCTCCAATAGTGGTTGCGATGTTTGAACAAGAGATCTTCGGCGTTGGAGAGCGGCCCCATGCGCAAATAGAAATCGTATTCATCCTGAGTTCCGAATTCAAAGGTCGGGTTCAACTCGTGCTCCACGGGCATGGGGCCGCGCGGCCAGAAGCCCGTGAAGAAACCGAAATTGGCCGACAGAAAAAACACGCCGTTATGATAAACGTCGTCGCCGTTGCCGACGTCGCCCATCGGCGCTTGCGGCGAATCCGCTTTGAGCGCCGGGTGCGAATTGATCAATCCATAGGCCGCGTAAAAGCCGGGATAGGAAATGCCCCACATGCCAACACGCCCGTTGTTGTTGGGCACATTCTTGACCAGCCAATCGATGGTGTCGTAGGTATCGGTGCTGGGATCGACGTCCGTCGGCCCGGCCAGATGCGTCTTGTGCGGGGCCTCATCTATGAATTCCCCTTCGGACATATATCGACCGCGCACGTCTTGATAGACGAAAATGAAACCTGCGCGCTCCAACGCATCCGGGCCAAGCGCATGGCGAAAATTGTTGCTGCCGTACGGGCCCACCGAGTAAGGCGTCCGCTGCAGGAGCATGGGGTGCGGCTTGTCATTATTCGTGGGCGCATAAACGGTGGTAAACAATTTGATGCCGTCGCGCATGGGGATTCGAAAATCCTGCTTCGTGTAATGCAGCCGGACAAAGTCGGGCGACGACTTCTTGACCGCGGCGCCTTCCTGCGCGTCGGTCCGCGGCGTCAAAAAGAAAACCAGCAAGGCCATGAATGCGGTTGGCTTCATCATGAATTTATACGGACAGGGAAACTACCGCAGACCGAACATTTCCGCAACGGCAGTCTCGGGCTCGATGGGCGATCTTTGCAGACCAACTCCAAGAGAATGGGAGCGACTACGTTGAGAATGGCACCATTCGTGCTAAGTTTGAAGTACTGCAATGACACCGATCAAGCGTCATCAAGTGGGGGCGCCCGAGATTGTCCAGTTAGCTGGACTGCTGATACTTATCGACGTGATTGCCAAGCAGTTCGCCCCTGGTGCGCATACCCATCTGACGCTTTCCACGGTAGCTTTGCTGGCGACCGGAGTCTTCCTTTGGATCTGGCCGATGTCCTTGAAGGCAAGGCAGTAAAGCATAGGCGCGCCAACCGCGCCGGTCACCTTCGCCTTCCAGGCGCGGGGCTGAGACAATTTTGCCTCCTAAGCCGTAATTCGGGACAAAACTGCCTGGCTAAGGTCCATAAGTTAAGTCCACTTCAAATCATTTCATCGGTCCTTCCGCACAACAAACCTCCTCAGCGACATACCACGATCGGGTGCCGACTGCGCCGGGAGGAGGCATCAGATTCTCCAATTATTTTGCGTGATTTGTGCGGCGACAAACGTGTTGTAAGAGAACAGACAAATGATATTATGAATATGCCCAACATGTTTCGCGTTCTGATGACAACAACTTCGATGCTAGCCTTCACGCTCGGCTCCTTTCCGGCTCTCGGCCAGCAGACGCCAGCCGCAGCACCGCCTGGCGGCGCGGTGGCAACGGCTACACCACAAATCATCGAAGACCTGAAAGTCGAGAATGGCAAGGTCTGGGTGAAGTCGGGGACGTCGTGGGTCGAGCGCGGCTCAGACAACATGGGCGATGCAGTCAAGGCGCTGCGCGAGATTTATCCCAATGCCACTTTTGCCATCGATCCCCGAGTCGCCGACGTGCTCGTGACGGACGTGATCATCCGCTCTTCTGACCCAATCACCGATTTGGAAGCCCTGCGCACGTGCTGCGGCGGCAGATTCAGTATTGTCCACGAACCGAATATGGCCAGCGCAAGCGGTGCCACTGAGGAGAATCCGCTATATTCGATTGTCCGAAATAATGCTACCGATGTTAAACCGCCCACAGGAGAAGATCGCCAAATCGAGTGCTTTAATTTGACACCTTATCTTGAGCGGGAGAAAGTCTTGAACAAGGACGGAACGAATGCGAACAAAGGGCCGGCTGGCGGCTTCGGCGGCATGATGGGGCAGTCCGGCACGCGCGCTGAGCAGGCCGTGGCGCGGTTGCAGGGGATTATAGAAAGCTCCATTCATGATTTTGACGGTTCAATAAGCCCGCCGCACTTTCAATTCTACGCCGACGCCCAAATGCTCATTGTTATCGGCTCCGAGCGGGCGATTGATATCGCAGCCAAAGTCATCCAGGCATTGCCCGGCCAGGAGACCTTAACTCGCAACAACATTGTGGGCAGAACTATTGGCGTGGACCCGCGCCGCGAGGACCGAATGTTGCTCCAGCAAATGGGCGCCGGGACGAGTGCGGCCGCCGGGGCGTCGCTCCCGGTAGATCCTGTCAACTCCAGCGATCCGAAGTAACTCCAAGTGCCACAACCCGCCGCCAACTCTTTGCTTTCATTGCGCCTGCCGGAACTATCCGCCGTGGCCGAGGGCCAGACCAGAGATTCGACGACCGGCGCCATCGCGTCGTTGACTCGCCGGCTGGCAGCGGGCGAGGACGAGGCTTTCCGTCAGTTTCAATCGCTTTATTTTGACCGGCTTTATCGCTTTCTGCTGGTAGTCGCGCACGGCGATGAAACCCAAGCCCGCGAATCGCTTCAGGAAACTTTGATGCGCGTTGCTCGCCATGCCCGGCCCTTTGAGAACGAGGACGCGTTTTGGCATTGGCTCAAAGCCATCGGACGCAATACCGCTCGCGACGCAGCGCGCAGTCGGCGCCGATATTTGTCCCTCCTGGAACGATTCACGCGCAGCAGCCAATCGGAAGCGCAACCCGTCGCTCAGGATATGGTCCTGGCTGCGGCGTTGGAGGAAAGCGTTGGCGAGCTGGAACCGGCTGAGCGAATTTTGATCGAAGGCAAATACCTCGAAGGCCAGACTGTCCGAGAACTCGCTGCGCAGTCGGGTCTGAGCGAGAAGGCGGTCGAATCAAGGCTGCTGCGGTTGCGGCGGCACCTTCGAGAATGTATTTTGAAAAAGCTGAAGATGCCATGACAGATCACGACAAGAATAAATTATTGGGAGAGATTCTCAGCGACGACGAACTGAATCAACTGCGCCAGGGGAGCTTGTTGCGCGGTTTGAAAGAAATGCGCCGGCGACGGCAGCGCGCCGCGATCACGCGATTTTCTATGTTGGCGTTGCCGATGCTATTGCTGGCTGTGGCGGTCTTTTATCCACGAGTTCAGCCAACCCATCCAGCGCTTATGCCTATGGCAATGGGCCACACCGCCGAAGCCGCGTCGAAAGTCGAAATCATCAACAAGGAACAATTGTTCGCGCTGTTCCCGAATCGCCCGATGGCATTGGTGGGGAAGCCCGGCCATCAGCAAGTGATCTTCCTGGACGACCATCCGGCTAGCGCCCAGCAATAGGAATTATTCCAATCCAAGGACCTTGCGTCCATCGGCAGTGATCATCGATTGGTGCCAAGGCGGGTCCCAAACAATATCCACCTCTGCATCCTCCACGCCGGGCAAGTAGAGGAGCTTCTGCCGGGCGTCGGAAGCGATGACCGTGCCCATGCCGCAACCGGGCGCGGTCAAAGTCATCTTGACGCGCAATTTGCTGTTGCCGCTGGGTGCCGGCTCGATCACTAAATCGTACACCAGGCCAAGATCCACAATGTTGACAGGAATCTCCGGGTCGAAACAGGTCTTGAGAGTGTCCCAAACCAGTTTCTCCTCCACGGGAACGGCCGGGCCTTCGGGCTTGTGGCAGACTTCCTCCATCAGGCTGCGGGACGGTTCAACGCCGAGCGCATCGGCATCCTTGGCGGCGATGCGGAACAAGCCCATCGACGTCCGCACGGTGTAATTGCCGCCCAGCGTTTGCGTGATATCCACCGGCTCGCCCTCGGGCAAAGTGAACGCCGTGCCGAGCGGAATTTGCACGGCTTCGCAAGCGCGTTTCAAATGGCGGGCTGTGTCATCCATGAAGCGGGTTTTGCGGCGGAAACCGGAAAATGATGGTGTTGCGATACACCGCACCGGGTTTGAGCGTGACGGTCGGGAATTGCGGGTGATTCGGAGAGTCGGGAAAGTGCTGAGCCTCGAGGCAAAAGCCGGAGCGTTTTTGATAAATTTCCCCGCCCTTGCCCTTGACCGTTCCGTTCAAATGATTGCCGGTGTAGAATTGCACTCCAGGTTCCGTCGTCAGCACTTCCAGCACGCGGCCCGTGGTGGGTTCGCTCACGCGCGCGATGACATCCAACCGGCCGATCGGATGATTGAGGACAAAATTGTGGTCGTAACCGAGGCCGAGTTGCAATTGCTCGTCCTCCTGATCGATGCGGCTGCCAATGGCGGCGGGCCGGCGGAAATCGAACGGCGTTCCCGCAACCGATTGTAACGCGCCGGTGGGAATAAGCTCGCTGTCCACCGGTGTGAACCAGTCCGCTTCGATTTGAACTTGGTGTCCCAGGATGTTGCCCTTGCCGGCGAGATTAAAATAGGTGTGCTGTGTCAAATTGACGACGGTGGTCTTGTCGGTCGTGGCGGTGTAATCAAGGCGCAGTCCGTGGTCGGCGGTCAGGGAATACACAGCCTTGACACTTAGGTTGCCAGGGTAACCTTCCTCGCCGTCTTTGCTCAGGTAATCTAATTCCAGCGCCGGCGCGGTGGCCGTCCCTGTTCGCGCGGCCTGCCAGACCACTTTGTCGAATCCTTTGAGTCCACCGTGAAGCGCATTAGGGCCGTTGTTGGCTGCCAGCTTGTAAGTCTCGCCTTCCAGCGTGAACGTGGCCTTCGCGATTCGATTGCCATACCGCCCCACCAGCGCGCCGAAAAAGGGGTTGAGAGCCAGATAGCCGTCCAACTTATCGAAGCCGAGCACGACATCGTGCAGGTGACCGCCGCGGTCGGGTGTCTTGAGCGTGACGAGGATTCCGCCGTAATTGCAGATTCTCGCCTCGATCCCGCCAACCGCGCGGAGCGTATAAATATCGACCGGCGTGCCGTCGGGCGTTTTGCCGAACGGGGCCTGGGAAATCTGAACTTCCATGCGTGTCATTTTAAGACACCCCTTGCGGGCAAGTCAACACGGGTGCTGGAGAAATTTGTGCGAGAGCTGGAGCCACAATTTTGCGAAACTTCTAAGCCAGATCGATGTAATTAAGGCACGGACATTTGACAGGATGGACAGGATGGGAAAAAGTTTGCTATCCGACGGAACGCCTCACCGGTTGGTGATCACCTCTGAATCGGCGATCCATCCTGTTCATCCTGTCAATCCTGTCTAAACGTCTTCTGGTCCCAGGCGTCCATCTGCAATTCGTCCACTAGGTTCGGAAAAATCGGACGGCCAGGACGTTGGCGACGACGCCAAAGGCGAGCAAGACAGCCATCGGCAATAACGCGGCTCGGAGGCCGGCGCCGAAGCTGATCAATTGGTGGAGTCCTGCCAAAGCCCAGCCGGTGGGAAGGCAAAGCGCGATCGTTTTGAAAATCGGCGGCGCAATTTCCAGCGGCCACCAGCAACCGCCCAACGCCCCCATCAGCAGACTCGCCAGCACGCAAATGGGAATCACGCGGTCTTCCGAGGCGAGGCACGATCCTGCCAAAACCCCGAGCGCACCAGCCACCCACGCCAGGATGAGCAGCAACAAAATAACTCCGGGCAGGTTCTCCCCGAGGTTCACGTGGAACACAAATTTTCCGAGCAACAGAAAGAATACAATTTGCGCGGCGCCCAACAAAGTGTTGCCGTAAATCTTGCCCAGGACAATTTCCAGCGGCGACGCGGCGGAGGTCGTCAATCGCCGGATGATTCCGTTGCGCCGGGAAGCGGCCATCGAGGTCCCGCCAAAAACCAAGAGGTTCAGCATTAAGTACATCACCAGTGTGCCGGGCAGCGAGAAGTTGTAGCCGGACGGCACGGGTTTGCGCCCGCCAAACTGCGAATCCAAGGCGACAGGATTGGGCGCTTCCCGAATTTCGCGCAAGCGCTGCTCGGTCAATGTTGCGATGTTTCCATCCTTGGCAATCGCCTCCAGCAGATGTCCGTTCAGGCCGATCAGCGCACGAACCAAACGTAATTCCAACATCGCCCCATCCGCTTCGCCTGCGCCTTCCCGCCGCAGGAAGGGCAGCCTGGTCTTCTCGCCGCGCATGGTGCGTTCGGTGAAATCAGCAGGGATGTCCAGTTCGCGCGCGGCCCTGGTGGCGTTGGTGGGATCGACGACCCACATGCCTTCGGCGTTCATTTCTTCGAGCAAGGCGCGGGAGAGAAAATTCGTATCCTTGTTTTGAATCAGCACCGGCGCTTTCCGATCGGATGGCTGGCCCGGACCGCCCGCAGCGAATCCGATAAAATAAATGAACGCCGTTGGAATCACGAACAACCAGACATAGGCCGTCTTGCTCTTGAAGAAAAGCCGCAGGTCATTGTGGCCGATGTCAAGAATCCGTTGCATCACCGCGCTCCCTTTTCAAATTTGCGTTTGAACAGAAAGGCCGCCAACGCCACGCCCAGCGCGCCCACCAGTGCCAATTTGGCCGCCGGAATATACCACGACCCATCCGACCACCACAACTCACGCGCCGTGTTGGCAAACCAATACGTCGGCAGCAGCGGCGAGACGTATTCGCGCATGGCCGCCGGCAATTGATCCGTCGGAAACATGCAGCCGCCAGCCATGCTGAAAATCAAGGTCATGACGTTGTTCAACGCGTTGGCGCGGCGTTCATCCGGCATGATTGCAACGGTGACCGCCATTAAGCCGGTGGCAAAACAGACATAAGCCAGCGTCAACAAGCTCATCGCGAGCGGGCGCGGCCAGCGGAAATGAAAAAGCAATTGCCCGCCGCCCAGAATGATGGCCGCTCCAATCGACACAATGACGATGGTAAAAAGCGCCTTGCCCGCCACGAACGGAAGCAGGCGCTCGTGCAACGTCGTGTAACGCTCGAAAGTGCGCTTCTCCAATTCGCGATGCAGATCGTTCATGGCCTGGTTGGCCAGCATGAGCAGGAACATGCCCGCCATCCCCGCTAATAGATACGCGAACAGATTAAACTTCTGCTCCGGTTTGGCTTCCGATGTTGAGGCGGAGGTTCCGGCATTGGGGCCGGTGCTTGCCGCTGGCTTGGGGACTTCGACGACATTTGTGTAACCGACCAAGGGCGGGATCAGATACTTTCGCGCCGCCTGAATTTTGTTGCCGGTCTGGTCAACGAGCCGGGCGATCTCGTGATAGTCAGGTTCACCCGAGAGCGCGTCACGCCATGCGGGAAATTCGGAATTGAAATTGCGCGAGATGGCGTTCAGCGCGCTCACGACCACTCCCAGCAACTCCTCCAACACGGCAGGATGAATTTGTTCTGCCGGATTCTTGACAAGTTCAAGCTGGGTCTTGACGCCAGTGAGATAATTGGAAGTGAAGTTCTTCGGCAGCACGAGGATCGCGCTGAGCTTATCGTCCCTCAATTGCTGATCCGCCTCCTCCCGTTCAAGAAAGACTGGCTCGAGATATTGGGCGGCTTTGCCCTGATTGCCCGCGCCACGCAGAAAGTCCGCCAACTGCGACTTGTCTTCATCGACGACCGCGAATTTGATCCGGCCCAGACTGTTGTCATTGCCGCTGCCGCGTCCAAAGACCATGCCGATGACCGCCGTGATGAGGATCGGCAGGGCCAGGTTCAGCAGCCAGGGCAGGGGATTGCGCCTCGCGCGACGCAAATCTTTGGCTAGGAGCGCGCGCAGCACGTCACTCCCGGAGTTGCCGGCCAGTCAATTGCAAAAACACGTCGTTCAGACTGGGCCGCTTCAACGACACATTTTGCATTCGCACCGGCAGCGCCAGCAGCGCTTTTAAGCAATCGGCAGGATCGCGATCGCCCACCGCCGCCACCACCAACTGCTTTTCGGATTGTTGCAAAATTCGGAAACGCTCGGCGAACCCTTGCCACTGCGCAGGCGTGCTCCCGGCGAAATCGGCGTCCACCGTGAAGACCAGGCCCTCGCCCAGCCGTTCCTGTAATTGACTCAATGTTCCCTCCGCCAGCACCTTCCCGTGATCGATGATCCCGATGCGCTGGCAAAGCGTTTCCGCCTCCTCCAAATAGTGGGTCGTGTAAAGAATGGCCGTGCCTGCGGCGCGCAGTTCGGTGATGAATTCCAAAATCTTGGCGCGGGCCTGCGGATCGATGCCGACGGTAGGCTCGTCCAGTAGCACCAATTTGGGCCGATGCAGCAGGGCGCAACCGAGATTGATGCGCCGTTTCATGCCGCCAGAATAGTTTTTGACAGCGTCGTTGGCCCGGTCCGTCAACGAAAGCGCTTCCAACAGTTCGACCGCGCGTATCCGGGCCTCGGCAGCTTTTAGGCCTGCGATTCGTCCCCAGAATTCGAGATTTTCGAGGCCGGTCAATTCCTCGTAAAGCGCCAGGTCCTGCGGCGTCACGCCCATCAACCGTTTGGCCTCGACGGGGTTGGCGGAGAATGGTTTGCCGTTGACGTATACCTCGCCAGCGTCCGGCCGCAGCAGGCCGCACACCATCGAGATAGTGGTGGTTTTGCCGGCGCCGTTGGGGCCGAGCAAGCCGTAAATTTCTCCTTCGGAGACGTGAAAGCTCACGCTGTCCACAGCGCGAATGGCGCCGAACGCCTTGGAGATCGCGCTCACTTTCAGCATGTCCACGCGGCCATCGTAGAGGCACAACGACAGGGGGCAAGCGTTATTTGACAGTGGTTAAACGCGGTCGGCTCGGATTTGGTCGTTCTCCACAAGGGCAGGGCGGCGGATGGGAAGACATTTCTCTCATGTCTGCAGCCGCTCAGCGATGAGTTGGACGGTGCGGTCGGTCGCGCCAAGATTCTTGCGCACTACTTGCAAAGCGCGGGCACCCATGTCAGAGCGGCGCTGGTCGTCGCTAAGTAATTCGGCTACGGCTTGCTCAAGTCCGGCGGCGTCCTGAACCTGGATTGCCGCCTGCTCCGCCAAAAAAGCACCAACGACCGCCTTGAAATTCTGCATGTTGGGGCCGAAAACCATCGCCTGCCCGAGAGCCGCGGGTTCAATGGGATTCTGCCCGCCCTCGGCAGTCAAACTCTTGCCCACAAACACCACTGTCGCGTGTTCGTAAAAGAATTTCAGTTCGCCCGTGCTGTTGACAAGGAGACATTCGAGCTGGCCCGAGGCGAATTGCTTTTCGCCGGAAACCTTGCTGCGATAAACGAACGGAATGCCGCGCGCGCTCAGCTCCTGGGCCGCCTCCTTGGCTCGCTCAAAATGGCGCGGCACAATGATCAGGAATAAATTGGGAAAGCGCTTGCGCAACCGCGGCCACATTTCCGCCAGGATGGCCTCCTCGCCCGCGTGCGTGCTGCCGGCGACGAGCAGTTTCGTGTTGGGTTTGACTCCGATTTGGCGCAGCAAACCTGACACGTCCAGCCCGGGACGCGCATCCGGCTGGGCGGCGTCGAATTTCATGTTCCCCACCGTGCACACGGCCTCGGCGAGGAAGCCCAACGCAAGCAGGCGCCCGGCGTCACCCGATTGTTGACAGCCGACGCCGCGGAATTTGGAGAAGATCGGGCGGAACAAAGCAGAGAAACGCGTGTAGCCTTTGAAAGAGCGCTCGGAGAGGCGGGCATTGACCAGGAAGAGCGGAATGTCGCGGTCCTGCGCCTGCCACAAAAGGTTGGGCCACAGTTCCGCCTCGATCAGGATGATGGCCTTGGGCCGGATGGTATTGAGCGCCCGATGCACGACGCCCGCCAGATCCGACGGGTAATAAATGGCCTGGACGTGAGGGGGCAGCCTGCGCCGCAGTTCTCCCATGCCCGTGGACGTGGTGGTGGAGACGACGAATTGAAAGCCGGGCAAGCTCGGTTCCAACCCGCGCAGCAACTGAAGGCAGACGCCGACTTCGCCCACGCTCACGGCGTGCAGCCAGACAACAGGGCGCTGGCCGAGAGCGGCTTTGACTTCCGGACTGTAGAGGGCAAACCGCTGGCCAAAGCCGAGGCGCCAGTTTCCGCGCCGCCACATTTTCACGAAATGCCACGCCTCGCCCAACCAGAAAAACAGGACGAACAAAATATTATACGCGACTCGCATCCGTTACCTGAAAAAAATCAGCCACAGCAGTACTAACAGAGGAAGCAGGATGGGCACAGCCCATTTAAACAAGTAAGCGTGAAAGGAAGGGGACGGGATTTTATGATGGTCCGCGATGGATTTGACCATGAGATTGGGGCCGTTGCCAATGTAAGTGGCAGCCCCGAACATGACTGTGCCGACACTCAGCGCCGAAAGGAGTTTCGTCGGAATGGCAATGACGCCGCCACTCGTGTGCCCGGCCAGTGCGCTGAAAAAGGCCAGATAAGCGGGCGCGCTGTCAAGAAAAGCCGAGAGCGTCCCAGCCGACCAATAGACCCGCGTCGGAGTAAGGTTGCCACCGACATCGCGCAAACGGTCCAACGCGGGCATCATGGTGGCGAAAATGGCTAAGAACAACACCGCCACCTCGATGATGGGGCGAAAATGGAATTCATTGGCTTCATGCACGGGCCGGGCGGTGCAGAACCAGGAGGCCGCCGCCGCGACCACCATAATGCCTTCCCTCAGCAACGACGGCAACGGAATGGCGACGGACGCGACAATGACTGTCAAGAATACCAGATTCAAAAGTCCGTCGAAATGCCATGGGTGCTCCGTCCCGGCGTGCGGGCGCGGCGCGCGCGTGTCATGGCGCCGGTCAATGAAGTAAAACACGACCAACAAAAACGCCATGCTGACCAGCCACATCGGCCAGCAATGCTGCCCGACCCACCAGAACGGAACACCTTCTAAAAATCCAACCAACAGCGGCGGATCGCCCATCGGCGTCAGGCACCCGCCCACGTTGGACACAATGAAAATAAAAAAAACGACGTGATACGGCGCGATCCGAGACCGATTCATGCGCAACCAGGGACGAATCAAAAGCATGGAAGCGCCCGTCGTGCCGAGCAGATTGGAAGCCAGGCCGCCCAGCGCAAGAAACAGAGCGTTGCGCGCGGGCGCGCCCACGCCCCTGACGCGCAAGTGAATGCCTCCCGCGACGATGTAAAGCGACCCGATCAGCGTTATGAAACCCGCGTAATCTTGCGCGGTGTGATGGACAGTTTCCAGTGCCGCCGGCGGCAATACGAAAACGTAATAGGCGATCGTGACCGCCGCAAAACAGAGCGCCAGTTTGGCATAATGCCGTTCCCACCACACCGGCCAATGCAAAGGAAGCACCGCCATGCAGGCCAGCAACAGCCCAAATGGCAGTATCATCCATGGCGTTGGGGAATACACCGCCCATCATTATTCAGAGATAGCTTCTTCAAGCAATCCCTGGCTGCGTTCACGAATTTGCCGTTGCCGCGCCTGTTGGCGCCGGGCTTTCGCCGCTTTCTCCTCCAACAACGTCGGGAAAAACAACAGCGGGAAAGGTGTGAACCAGGCCACACTGGCGGCTTCATTGGCCGCGCGCCGCAAGGCCGTGCTCAACTCCGGCTCCTCCACCTGGGCCAGCAACGGGCGCAACAGCCGCGCCTTCAATTGCTCTAACTCGGTTTCGGCCGCACCCCGCACCGGCACCGGCGCCAGGGGGCCGATGTCGAATCGAGTCTCAGGCTCGAACCGGGTTTTAACCGGTTTGTATCTCATTCTATTTTTCATGTTTCCTTTTAAAATCTTCATCCAGCCATTACTTATCGGCAAAAATCGAAAAACCCACGATTGACTGGCAATCGTGGGTTTCAAAATTGATTTTCCTTGGTCTCAGAAAACTGAATCCACGATGCCGGTCAGCCGGGAGCGGCTTCCCATCCAGACGGCCAGACACTGGCCGTGGACGCACAAATCAGACTGAATTGTGAGCGTATTATTCATACAACGTGCGTAATAACGCACAGCGTTGGTTATTTGTCAAGTTTCCGAATGGGGGCTGAAAGCTTGACACTCACCCATGGACCCGGTACCGTCTCCTCTTAACGGATTGCATTTATGCCAAGCCAAGCCACAACCGTTGAAAGCTATATCCGGGCGCTGCCTGCAGACCGCCGCGAGGCCATTAGCGCCGTGCGCCAAGTCATCCTGGCCAATCTGCCGAAAGGCTACGAGGAATGCATGAGTTACGGGATGATTGGCTACGTCGTGCCGCATAGCCTTTATCCCGCCGGTTACCACTGCAACCCAAAACTGCCATTGCCCTACGCCAATCTCGGCTCAATGAAGAGCCACATGGCGCTTCACTTATGCAGTGTCTATGGCGACACGGACGCCACGAGTTGGTTCCAAACGGCCTGGAAGGCGAGTGGGAAAAAACTCGACATGGGCGCAGCGTGCGTGCGCTTCAAAAAGCTTGAGGACGTGCCGCTTGATGTCGTTGCCAAGGTGATTGC
>DASYNM010000361.1:0-8971 GCA_036008545.1 Verrucomicrobiia bacterium | reverse complement strand
CCTCGCAGACGGCAAAACCACGGCTGGCGAGCGATTGGAATGGAGCGCGACGAGCGATTTTGCTGACGCAGCCCACGCCCAGCATCCGAGCCTTGATGCCTGGCAGAAATACGCGCAGGCGATTCTGATGTCCAACGAACTTGTCTTTGTGGATTAAATCGGGATAAGGCCATGGACAGTGCATTCCTCATTGCACGGTGAAATAGAGTTGTTTAACGCGTCTAGTTCATGATAACCTGTAACATGCCTCGCCGCTGACGAGGGCAAGAAACCATGAATACGGATAGGAATCAAAAGAACCCCATTTTATTCCTGCTCGTGGCCATAGGAGGGCTCGCTGGCTCTGCTTATGCTCAAGTAACAGTTGACGGAACATTGAATAGTTCGGAAGGGTACGGCAGTCCATTAGCTACTCAAACGATCAACACTGGCTTCGGCGACAACAACTCGGATTTAAGCGGCGCGTCGAGTGGCGGCTCGGAACTGGATGCCATTTATGGCATGGCTACCAACGGCTATCTCTACCTGTTTATAGCAGGCAACGTGCAAGACAACGGCAACAACATTGATCTTTTCATCGCCGATAGACAGGCTGGCGGCCAGTCTATCCTGCAAATTGACGCTTCTTCCGGCGAGTCGGCCATGAACGGTTCGACCTTTAGTCCAGGTTTTGATCCTAACTTCATGCTTACCTTCACACTTAACGGCGCAACCCTTACTGTTGACCAATTTGCATTATCCGGCACTTCTGGCACAAAGTCATCCCTCGGCAGCATAACGTTAAGTGGTGCTGCGGGCAATAACCCCAACCTCGGCGGCACCGGAATCGCCGTTGCGTTGAACAATATGAACACGGCGGGAGTAAACGGCAACACCGGGACCGCAGCCAATCAGGCTGCTGCGGATGCCGTGACGACTGGACTTGAAGTGGCGATTCCACTTTCTGCATTGGATAATCCGGCTGGCTCCGTTGAAGTGCTGGTGGACATCAACGGGAATGACTACGACTACTTGTCAGATCAATTCCTTCCCGGTTTGGCCGTGGGCACGGGCAACTTGGGCGCCGCCGGAGGAAACTACGGCCCGGGAGGCGGGGTATTCAATTTTACCTCGACTCCTGGTGAATATGTGACCGTGCCCGTTCCGGCCTCTGCCGAGCAATCACCGGTGCTGAGCATCAACGGACTGAACGCGGATTATGGCACGACGCATGTCTTCGTCAACGAAGTGTCGAACGATGCCGTGCCGCTGACTATTCTCTTTTCGCCCAACGCCTCTAACGTGGTGGAGGCGGACGTTTTTTCCAATCTGAACAGGCGCGACCACGCAACGATGGATGCCAACGGCGACGGCATCGAAGACGGCATTCTACCGCCGGATGGCAACACCGTTGCCACCGGCGACACCAACAATTATTACGAGGCGTATGCGATGTCGCCGACTAGCACGCCGGGTCAGTATGCACTAACACTCTACGCGCAGAAAACGGGCGCCTATCGACTCACGGCGCGCTTCAAAGTGGCGGGCAACACGAACTGGAATTGGTACAGCACCAATGCTCCTTACACCACCGGTAATCGACGCGACTTTGGGATCGTCGTTTCGCCCAAAAAGGCGCAGGAGGTTGTGCTTTATGAGCTGGCCGTCAATAATATTGGCGCACAGGGCACGGCTACTGATGGTTCCCAGCGCAGCACGTTTGTGGACCTCTACAACGGACCCGGTTCCCGTGCCTATGATCCGGTTACCAATCGATTTAATCTCAGCTACGTGACCAATCTAGGAGTAAACTGGCTTTGGCTCGAGCCTATCCATCCCATCGGCATCGCGGGTAGCATCAACAGTCCCTACTGCGCGAAAAATTACTTTGCGGTCTCGCCCTGGATGAGCAAGGCAAACACGCGAGCCGCCGCCATGCAGGAATTTCAAGGATTCGTGGCCGCGGCGGATGCGGCCGGAGTGAACGTGATGATGGATGTCCCGTTTGACCACACCGCCCACGATGTTGAGCTTGCTAACGAGGGCGTCACGAATTTCGGCGGCGCAGGGAATCCCGGCCATTGGCAGCCGACCGATCTGATCTCGAATCGTGTCACGCAATTCTTTTCCTCCACCGGCACTTACTGCGGACGGGCGTCCAGCGCCAATGACGTTGCCGTGGCGCCTGACCGCGGGGATTTTGGGAAGTGGCTCGACGTGAGCGATGTCTTCTACGGAGTTTACGACGCACTAGTTTGCGAAAATCCGCAGGACAATAACAACTACTTGAATTCAGCCGACTGGTTTGATTACAGCGCCAACACGGGGAGTTTCGATCCCATCACGCAAAATGTTTGGAGATACTTTGCCGACTCCATTTTGTTTTGGCTCAACCAAACCGGTTGCACCAACGGCACGCCGGCCCGTCAGACTTCCGTGGGCATCGACGGAATTCGCGCCGACTTCGGCCAGGGACTGCCGCCGCAATGCTGGGAGTACATTATCAACAAGGTGCGGTCGCAGAAATGGGATTTTGTTTTCCTGTCTGAAACTCTTGATGAAGGCGCGCCCGCCTATCGCTCAAGCCGCGATTTTGACATCGTGAACGACAGTGTCCTCTATGATTTCCGCACGGCGGCGGCGGACAGCGACTACCAGAACATTTTCAACACAGAAAGCAGCAGCTATGGCCAATGCCTGATGTTGTGGAATAGCACCTCGCACGACGTGGGCGGCTATTACACGGATCCCTATACGGCCTTGATTCGTTTCATGGTAGGCGGAACCATAGAGGGTGCCCCCCATATTCTCTACGGTCAAGAGGCCGGCACGACGGCAGGGTTTGGCTTTAGTCTTTACACAACCAACAGCACGGAGCTGGTTCCCAATCTTTTCACATTCAATTCGTTGCAGCCCGCCTTTGCCGCAGGCATGGGCAATTTCAGAGTCAATCAACTTTATCCGCTTTTTGGAGCGGTGGGCCAGGCGCGCCAGGCCAGTCCCGCGTTGCGTTCCGCCAACCGTTATTTCCTCAGTCCGACCGGTTCGCAGCCCAGTATTTATGCGGTGGCCAAGTACGAAACGGCTAATGGCTCCCCGAATTTTTATGACGTAGTATTCGCCTTTGTAAACCTTGACCTGACTAACAGCCACGAAGGCTATTTTAACGTCAACGTCACGCAGAATGGTTCCAACTTATTCGGGATCAACCCTAGTCGTATCTACAGCGTGAAAAATATCGCCGCCTACCTGGGAACTGATCCGAGTCGTCGCAATAATTGGCTCTGGGGCACGAATGGGATTGCCGGGAGCACTTTGCTCGCCAGTGGGGTCTTTGTTTCACTCAATCCTGTGCCTACGAACAATGCCGGTTGGACCAACGCTCCGCTCGAAGCCCAGTATCTCAAAGTCTACGATGTCACGCCACCGGCAACCCTCGCCGCGCCGACGACGACTGGCGCTTATGTTATAGGCAACAGCGTGACGTTTAGTTGGCTCCCGCTGAACGACCCGTATGGCGGCGTCTCCGGCTATCAGGTTATCGTTGGGACTGCGCCGGGCGCCTCCGATGTCTTTAGCGGCATCGTCCGAAGCACGACGTTGACGGTGACGAATGATTATGGCGCGACGCTCTACGCGGAAGTAAGCGCAATTAACAATGCCGGAATCCAAGGGCCTCCGAGTGCCAGTAGCGCCGGCGTAACTTTGGTAGACCCGACTTGGATTCCGATTTTAAGCATGGAAGGTAACAACGTGTTGAATTGGACGAGCGTTTCCGGATTGAACTATCAAGTCTGGTCCACCACCAACCTGGGCATTCCGTTCGCGCCCGTGGGCGGAGTCATTACCGCTAACGGACCGGCAACCCAGGACACCAACACTTTTCTCGACCCAGTCAGATTCTTCCGCGTGCAGATATTCCCATAGTGGAACTGGCGATCGTCTTGGGGCATGTCTTAACCGCCAACTGGCAAGGAAGACTACTTGCGCGAATATTTTGCCACCGCTTCCGTGCGCGATTGAACATGCAGCTTTTCATAAATCCGGCGGAGATAGCTGCGGATGGTGGGGATGTTGATGCTCAACTTGTCGGAAACTTGTTTGTAGGTTAGTCCTCGGGCCAAACATTCCAACACCATTTGTTCCCGCGAGGTCAGGCGGCTTTTTTCCTCCGCAGCCCGGCCGGCCTGTTGAAACGAAGCCACCACTTTGCGCGCGATCGAATGGGACATGGGCGAACCTCCGGCCTGCACCTCGCGAATGGCCTCCAGCAGATTCATCGGCCGCAGCCGCTTTAACAGGTAGCCGGTGGCGCCTGCTGCCAGTGCCGCGAAAATCTGCTCGTCATCCTCATACACCGTCAGCATCACAATCTGCACCTCTGGGTTCAGCTCCTTCAACTGACGCGCGCATTCGATGCCAGTCATCCCCGTCAAATGAATGTCCATCAGCACCACGTCCGGCCAATAGTCCGGCAATTGTTGCAGGGCCGCTTCGCCGCTGGGGAAGGCGCTTACACAGCGAAATCCCGGCGAACCGTTCAAAAAGGTCGCGATGGATTCGCGTAATTTATTTTCGTCATCGACAATGGAAACGGAAATCATCAAGTGGCCGTTCTTCCGCATTCGGAATGGCTCAAATCGCGTGCCTGGTCGAAACCACATTGCATAAGCCAATAACGTCGCGAACCTATAATCGTTTGGAGCAATTTAGCAGTTAGACCCGTCCGCCGGAAGTCGCATGAATTGACCGCATCCCCGGCCGGCGTCGAAAGGCTACTGGCGCGCATATTTTGCCACCGCCTCCGTGCGCGATTGAACATGCAGCTTTTCGTAAACGCGACGAACGTAAGTGCGGACGGTATCAATGCTGATGCTCAATTTTTCCGCAGTCCGTTTGTAGGTCAATCCTCTGGCCAAACATTCCAACACCATTTGCTCCCGCGAGGTCAGGTGGGTCTTTTGCGTTGCCACGCGATCGGGCTGATGAAACGAAGCGAGCACTTTGCGCGCAATGGAATGGGACATGGGTGAGCCACCCCCATGCACTTCCTGAATGGCGCCCAGCAACCTTGCAGGAGTCAACCGTTTGAGCATGTAGCCGGTAGCACCCGCTTCCAGCGCCGCGAAAATCTGTTCCGGATCCTCATAAACCGTCAGCATTACGATGTGCACTTCCGGCCTCAAGGCCTTCAATCGCCGCACGCATTCAATGCCGCTCATTCCAGTCATGTGGATGTCCATTAGAATCACATCCGGCCATTGCGCTGGTAGCCCCTCCAGAGCCGCTTCACCGCTGGGAAAGGTGCTCACGCAGCGAAACCCGGGCGAACCATTGACAAACAAGGCGATGGATTGACACAGGCTGTTTTCGTCATCCACAACGGAAACAGAAATCATCGCCTCACCTTTTCCTGGCCGTTTGGCGCCAGCGGAAGAATAAAGCGGATGGCCGTTCCTCCGTCAGGCTCGGATTTTATGGAACAATTCCCGCCGATTTCAGTCAAACGCTGGCGCATATTGCGCAAACCGTTGCCGAGCGCGGTCGTGCTTTCAAAAGTTTCCACTTCCGTCGCAGGAGCGAGAAAACCCCTGCCATTGTCCGAAACAATGATCTCCAGAGTCGAGTCCTCACAGACAACGGATACTCTAGCCCGGGTCGCCGAGGAGTGTTTGAGCACGTTGGTGAAGGCTTCGTGCATGGCCAGCAACAAGTGATGGCGCGACTGCGAAGAAAGCGGATACGCCGGCGATTGCGCGGGCATGTCCAATTCGCACTCCAGGCCGGTTTCTTGAAAATACTCGCGGGTGTAATGTCCGATGTAGGACACAACGTGTTCGAGCAGATCATTCTGCGGATTGATCGCCCAAACAATGTTGTCCAGCGAAGAAAGGACCTCGCGGGAAGAATCGGAAATCGAACCGATTTGCCGCTGGAGTTCGGAAGAGAGTTCCGGGCTGCGGCGGGCGTGTTCGCTCAAGTACGAAATCCGGCACAGCTTGGCCCCCATGTCGTCGTGCAAGTCCTGGGCTATGCGCGTTCTCTCCCGCTCCAATGCTTTTTCCTGCTCCAGGCGCTTGAGCCGCTGCTGCGACTTTCTCTTTTCAATGATGAGGACCGCGCCCGCCACGAATATCAGGATGCCCAAGGCGGCCAGCAGGCGAACCCACCACACCTGCCAAAAATGGGGCAACACGGTCAAGGCCAGTGTCGCAGCCGTTTCGGCCCAAGCCCCATCCGCGTTGCAGGCCGCCACGCGGAACGTGTAGTTGCCGGGCGGAACATAGTTATAAAGAGCGGAACGACGCGTGCCCGCTTCCAGCCAATCGCCGTCCAGACTGTCAAGCCGATAGCGGAATCGCACGCGCTCGGGTGAATCAAAACTCACTCCGGTGTAGCGGAATTCGAGACGATGCTGCCCGGGGGAGATGCGCAATGAGCCCGAATCCGCCGGCTCTATTCCCGCCTTTGCATTTCGCGCGCCGCTAGCTGGAGAAGGAACATGAAAATCAGGATCTGGAACTCCGTCCAAAAGAACTTCCTCCAGCATCACCGTAGGTGGAGCCGTCTCGGCCATGAGCGGGCGTGGGTCAACCACTACGACCCCTTTCATGGTCGAGAACCAGAGCAAGCCAGATTTGGCCTTGAGGCCTGCGGGAGAAAAACCGCCGGTGCATTCTTCGGAGACCATGCCCTCCGTCCGGCCATAAACCAGCGGGTAAACGGCCGGGATTTTCCCCGCGGCCAATTCTTCCAATTCGCTTTTGCTCACGCAGACAATGCCGCGGTTGCTCCCCAGCCACAAACGGCCGCCCTGGTCCTCGAGAATTTGTGAAACCGTGTTATCGGGCAATCCTTCGCGAGTGGTGAAGGTAAAAAAATTGTGGTCACGCCACCGGCTCAATCCGCCGCCGGCCGTGCCAATCCAAGCCACGCCTTGTTCATCCAGATAAAGCGTGCGAATCAAGTCGCTCAAAAGACCTGTCTGTTTGTCAAAGTGTTCGTGCTGTTCGCTTTTGAAACGATCCAAGCCTCCGCCATCCGAGCCGATCCAGATGGCGCCATCCCGGTCTTGTTCAATTACGGTAATCGGGTGAGTTTGCCAGTGATTGCTTTCCTGCAGCCAAGCTTCCTTCGAGCGCCGCCAAATCTGCCCTTCGCGCGTCCCTAGCCAGACCCCGCCATCGCGGTCTTCTGCCATCGCGGTGCCGTGGACGTCGGCGAACAATTCAGCTTCATCAACGGCAGATGGCGGGTCATCAAAATGGAGCAGTCCTCGTGCTCCGGCCACCCAACAACTGCCGTCCTTAGCCATGAGCAACGAATTCACCTGCGGACCGCCGAGCGACCAGCCTGCCGCAGCGAGATGGCGAAAATTTCCTCCCTCCGAAACATACAAGCCGTCACTCGTCTTGCCCGCCCAAATCATCCCAGGCGCAATCTCCGCCAAGCTCTGGACCGCGCCGTAACCCAGCCCTTCCTTCGCGCCCAAGGCGAATAGATTGCCGGGATGCAGGCGGTTCAGCCCGTCGTGCGTGCCGACCCATAGACCTCCTTCCCGATCGACCAATAGCGACTCTATGAGATTGTCAGACAATCCGCTGCTGGCGTTGATCGACTGAATTTTCCCATCCTTCAATTGAAACAGGCCCTCACTGGCCGATCCTACCCAGACGGTGCCGTCGGGTCCTTCAGCCAAAGCGTTGATGTGGAGTTTGGATTGGTGAGCGGGAATCCGGTAGGGCTGCCATCGAGTGCCATCGCAGCAAAGGACCAGGCTGTCTCCAACACCAATCCAAACCCGGCCTTTCTGGTCCACCACCAAACAGTGGGGATCCTGGAGCAAAGCTTCGACGGCAGGATCCTTTAGTTGGACAAAATGGCCGTCCTGAAAATGAAAAACGCCCGCGCCCGTGGCGCCCAACCACATGGCTCCAACTCGATCCCTAAACAGCGTTGTAATCGTCTTGCCTTTAAACCTTTCGGCATCGCTTAGCGGCGACGCTCGCCCATCGCGCCATACCGCCAATCCCGCTTCGGTTCCAACCCACATCCGCCCTTCGTTGTCCTCAGCCAGCGCGGTAATCGAATCGGCGGGAAGTCCGTCGCGCATGGTATAGCTGGTAAATCTTTCGTCCTTTCGGCAGGTCAATCCGCCGCCGACGGTGCCGATCCAAAGCGCTCCGGCACTGTCGCCGTAGAGGGTTCGCACAGGGCCGCTGCCCAATCCCTCCCTCAATCCAAACGAAACAAATCGCACGCCATCAAACCGAACCACTCCGTCGTCATTTCCCACCCAAAGGTAGCCATCGCTGGTTTGGGCCATGGCGCGCACGGAGTTCTGCGGCAACCCCTGCTCCCTTTGCCAGGAATGGAAAGTCACCGGCCGTTCCCCGCGACCCAGACGGGAAATGGCGCCGTTCGATTCGTCGTTGGCTGAGGTCACGAAGTCGCTGAAGGAGGTTGCGATTTCCATGTCACTGAAGACCCAGCCCCCGCCGCCGCCGCCGTGCCGAAGGTGGATTTCGTCGAACGATGCGTCGGCTCGAAACCGCGTGATCAGGCTTTCGGGCTGTGCGGCCTCGCTGGCGCCAGGGCCGAGATCGGGATTGAGCCAAACGGTGACAAGATCTTCCGCGCCCGCGACATATTGCACCTTGAAGATGATGGTGCTCTCCAGGCCGCGGTGTGGATTCTCGTAATCAAAGAAAGTTCCTTGTCCGGAGGCCTCGGGCCTGGATGAATTAAGATCATGAAAGGAGCCTGCAGGGCCACTGATAAACGCGCTATAGGCCCACGCCGCCAAGGCATTGCCCACCCCCAAACGTTCCTCATCCCGGTCATAAAGCTCGAACGCGGCGAAATACTCCTCGGTGCTGGTGTCGGAAAGGGGGTCCACGTGGAACTTGAAATACAGGGTGTCGGTGGCCGAATCGTCGCGCTTGACTGCGCCGCCGAGAATGTCGCTGCCCATCCCCGTCTGATACACCAG
>DASYNM010000360.1:0-3693 GCA_036008545.1 Verrucomicrobiia bacterium | reverse complement strand
TTCAAATCCGAGACAGCCCAAAACGACATTTTAGAGTCTGACCAATGAATTAAATTGTAACCCTGGATTGAGGCTGATGAGGTAGGATTTGAGTTCTTTTCTGTTACAGGCCAAATGAATAGATTTATAGTGTGCTTATTCCGCTGAAAGACGAGGGCGGCCACGCTGCGTCCGCCAACGTAATCGAGTCTGCCTCCGATGAGGGGAAATCCTTGTTCTGTCAGATTCTTGACCGGCGGTGAGAAATCGAGCTTGCCGTTAAACCATGGTTTGACAGTGTGCTGGTCGGTGGAGACCACGTCCAGCGCATGGTTGGCCATGAGGGAGCGGATGTGACTTGAAACAACCTCCCGCGCGAGCGACTGTTCGGAGGAAAGACGCGTCTGCGTCACCGCCAATAGCAGAGCCAGACACGCTGCCGCTGCCACAGACATCACGGTTGTAAGCCAGTTCCAATTCCAGGCCTTCCACGGCAGAACCACATTTATCGGCGAGGGCAATGCCGATTTGATTCGCCGCCGCAATTCTTCCGGTGCGGTGAAGTAAAGCGCATCCTGCTTCAGCGTCTTTTTCAAACTTTGCAGATTGCGCCACGCAATCCCGCACGCGGAGCAACTCTGGAGATGCTGCTCCAGTTCCACAATGGCCGCGGCTTCCAATTCACCGTCGGCGTACGGATCAATAAGCGGTTTGGCTTGCTGACAGTTCATCGCTGGTCTCCGGGATTGAATTCGCGGGTGAGACTCTTTTGCAACAGTTTGCGCGCGCGGGCCAGTCTGGACATGACCGTGCCGATGGGCACCTCGGCCAGATCGGCAATTTCCTTGTAACTGAATCCTTCCATCTCGCGTAAAATGACAATTTCACGAAATTCCACCGGCAATTCGGCAATGACGCGGCGCACGGCGTCGGCATCGGCGAACGGCGGGTTGGCCGATTCGGCGCCGGCTGACTCATCCTCAATGGCCAGTGTTTCATCATCAATTTCAACCAGTTTTTCCTTCGGACGATTTTTGCGCAGCCAAGTATAAAAGGTATTCCGCACGATGGACAAAAGCCAGGCGCGCGCGTTTTCGCCATGAAAACCTCCAAAGAACTTGAAGGCGCGCAAGCTCGCCTCCTGCGCCACATCTTGCGCGTCGTGGTCGTTGCCGGCGAGCCAGCGGGCGAGGTTGTAAGCCGCATCCAGATGCGGCAGCACCTTTTGCTCATATAGCCTTAATCGTTCGCTCTCGTCCACTGGGACTATTTGTCGCCCATGTCATCATATAGCAAGACCATTGTCGTCGGAATTCTATTCCCGAAAGATCTCTTATTTTCCGGGAACAAACTCCGTTCGCGGGTGGTCTGGATAATGGAACAAGTTAAACTCTTGAAAGGAGATCACATTATGTTTTTTGAATCCAGTGTAAGCATGGCCTCGCCGCTCCATCAGGCGAAGCGGAACCTGCATCACGTCTTTTTCTTCTGCGACGCGCCGAGGGCGCGGCAAGTTTTGCTCGCCGGGGATTTCAATCGTGGAGATCCCACGCCCATGCGCCGGATGGCGGACGGCCGGTGGATGGCGTGCCTGGAACTTCCCCACGGCCATCATCAATACGTTTTTCTCGTGGATGGCAAACGCGTCCTGGATCCGAATGCAGCAGGCAAAACGCGCAACGAACGCAATGAACTCGCTTCCCTCATCGCAGTCAGTTGAGGACGCAGCGTGCGAACACCTCAGAGCGAGTTGTGAGGACAACAAGCGGATTCTAAACTTATGAAAAACAATCTTCCCAGAGTCACGGAGGTCCGTCTTGGGTCAGAGGAAGCCGAACAAACGGTGATCCATGGCGACAGCAACCAAATGAGAGAACCATCGCCATCCAGCACCTTAGAGGGTCCCCTCTTCACCATAGAGGAGCACATCGGGGTCCAAAAGCAAATCGAGCGGCGCGCGCACGAGATTTGGTGTGCGGGAAGATGTCGCGACGCCACGGCTCTAAGCGATTGGATCCAAGCTGAACGTGAAACTTTGGAGGAATTCATAGGGGCCTATGCTCGGCGACAGTCGTTTCCGCCAGGGTCAACGAACGACGTATCTCCAAGTCTCTGGGAATAATCGCGCACGGTTTTGATCTGAATTCTTGTCACATGAAAAGAACCATCAAGTGCATGACTTGGATTTCACGGAAATTCGTTCCGAAAATATTCTTTTTGTCCGCGGGAATAAATCCCATGCGAGCGCGGTCTGGAAGATCGAACAAGTCAAAAACTTATGAAAAACGAAAACAAAACACAAAATACAAAACTCAGGGAAGTGCGTTATCTGGCGGCAGATGCGGATCACATCGACCACAACACCGAAAACGACGGCGTTGACCGACGCGGCTTTTTGAAGTGCATGGCCTGGGCCGGCACGGGAATGTTGTGGACGGTCAGCGGCGGCGTGCTTGGCTCGAAAATCCTAAGCCCGATCAGCGCGCGAGGCGCCGATTCTTCCATGGCGGACTTCAGCTTCGTGCAAATCAGCGACAGCCACATCGGGTTCAACAAGCCCGCAAATACCGATGTTGTTGGCACGCTCAAGCAGGCCATCGCCAAGATCAATGCCCTGCCCGTCCCGCCGGATTTTATTCTGCATACAGGCGACCTGTCGCATCTTTCGGAGCCGGAGGAATTCGACACGTTGGATCAAATGCTCAAAACCACCAAGGCCGGACAGATTTTTTACGTGCCGGGCGAGCACGATGTGGTCAGTGACGGCGGCAAGGAGTACCGCGCGCGCTACGGAAAGGGAACCAAGGGCAGCGGCTGGTTTAGCTTCGACCAAAAGGGCGTTCACTTCATCGGCCTTGTCAATGTTATGAATATTGCCGAGGGCGCGTTGGGCAATTTAGGCGATGATCAACTGGCGTGGCTCAAGGACGATGTGAGCAGCCTTTCCAACAGCACTCCGATTGTGGTTTTCGCGCACGTGCCGCTGTGGTCCATTTACCCCCAATGGGGTTGGGGCACGAAAGACGCCGAGCAGGCGTTGGGTTATTTGAAACGCTTTGGTTCCGTCACCGTGCTCAACGGCCACATCCATCAGACGTTCAAAAAGGTGGAAGGCAACATTACTTTCCACACCGCCACATCCACCGCCTTTCCACAACCCGCGCCCGGCGCAGCACCCAAGCCCGGCCCGATGAAAGTCGCGCCGGAGGTTCTTCCCACCGTCTTGGGTATAACCGAGGTGAATTATGTGGAGAGTAACCACAGCCTGGCGGTCGTTGATGCAAAACTCGGTTGAAGACCATCCCAGGCTGCTTATGAACCAAATCTTCTGGGCTCGCATGCATGGGGGAGCGACGCATTTTCCCATCGCGTCACTGATGGTCTCCGTCGTTTTCGATGTCGCTGGATTCTGGTGGCGTACTGAACACGGGCGTCGCGAGTTTCGCGCCTTTGGATTCTACTCGTTGCTCATCGCGGCCGCAGCATCGCCATTTGCCGTGCTCTCCGGGATAGCCCTGAGCAAAGGAAAACTGATGGGAAGCGGGGATTTGCTGCTCCACCATTTATTCATTTGGCCGGCATTTGGCCTTTTGGTCGGACTCGCGGCGTGGCGCCTGGTGATGCGTGGAAATGCGTCGCGTCGCGCTTCCGGATGCTATCTGGTTCTGGTCATGATTACCGCTGCGGCTATGATGGGAGCGGGTTATTGGGGCG
>DASYNM010000359.1:0-17835 GCA_036008545.1 Verrucomicrobiia bacterium | reverse complement strand
ATGCTTTTTGCATCCTCCCCACAAGTACACGGTTTTTTAAAAGTACAAGTTTACATTGTACATACACAACGGAATTATTTGTGGGTAATGCTCAGCCTTGGGGAGAGGACCGGGGTGAGGGAGAACGTGGCACTCCCACTGAATGGTTCCGACTAAGCTTGGCTTAGTGATGGCAACCGCAGCCGTGGCCGCAGGAGCCTTCCTGCAAATCCTCCTCGGATGGAATGCGGCCGAGTTCAAAGGTCTTGGTGACCATTTGCTGCACGCCCTGCTGTAACTCGTGCATTTCCTCCTGGGCGTCGATGAACCCTTTGGCCACCGGGTTGCTTAGGAAGGCGTCACGCTCGGAATCGAACGCGGCGATTTCGCGGGCGTCCAAAGGCATGCCCTCATGCTGGCGCTCATGGAGCGCGCGGCCCTTCTCGTTCAAGCTGTGGTATTGCTGCTGCGCGCGCGAGTCAGCCATGAAGGTCTCAACGCGCTGGCGAATGCTCTGAAACTGAGGCTGGTTGACAATGGTTTCGCACAGCTCCAGGGTTTTCTGGCGCACCGCATCTTCGATCTGGGTTTGAGTCTGCATAATTGGTCTGAATATGGGGGCAAAACCCTGCGAGTGCAAGTCCTCTTAATCGAAATCCGCAATGGAGCGAAAATAGGGCAAAATTAACTCTGGCTTAACAATTTTCCCGGATTTGGCGAATAGTGGCTTAACAGTGGCGTGGTCTATTGCTGTGGTTGAGACAAAGTCAATAACAGGTTGGGCCGTGTGGCCCGGCGGCATTTGTCTCCGCAACAATAGAACAAACACTATGAAGAAAACATCATTGATCGCAGCGACGGCGGTGCTCCTTGTCGCAGGCTGGTTCGCCAACGTCCAACTTTCCGCTTACGCGTCTTCCGACTCGCAGGCGGATTCCGCGCCACTCACCTGGCACCGTCCTCCGCCAAGCAAGGGTGTGGCGACCCTATCATACGAGACCTTTCAGAAACGCCGGGGCTACATCAATGCGAATTTTCAGCGCTTCACCACGGTGGAACAAATCGCCCATGAATTTCATTCGAGCGTCGCCGATTTGGACCATTCGTTTCGGCTAATGGGACACGTGCGTCTGGAGCAATACCTCGCGTACTTGAGGCGGAACCAAGCCGCGGAACAGCCTCCGAAAGCAATCGGATTGGCCATGGTGAAACAGACCAGCCTTGCGCCTTGAACGATCTGACTTTCTGGTGGTAGAGCGAGACAGCCCCGACTCGCTCATGGAATTGACAAATGTCAAATTGAAAATTGCAAATTTACAATGTGGCGGATCGTCCCGGTCGGAACTTCACCGCTCGCCGGAGTCTCGCCCTACCGTCGGCGTTCGCATGCCAGCCAACTCCATCAGCTTGGCGGTCTCACGATAGGCTTCTTCCACCCAGGCCACTATCTTGGACGGGTCGGGCGCGTATTCCAACTCGATGGAAACGACGCCGTCGATTTTCAGCTCCTTGATGGCTTGGAGGTAGGGCGCAAATTTCACCACGCCGCGGCCCGGCGGCAAGTCGCCATGCACCTTGCCGTCGCAATCGCTCAGATGCACGTGGATGGCCTTGCCCTTCAACTTTTTCAACTCGGCCGGGCTGGTGTCGGACAGGACCAAGTGGCTGATGTCGATGTTGGCCCGAACACGCGGATGTCCGCACTCACCGACAAAACGGGCCATGCTGGCGACGCTGTTCAAGAGGCTGAGACGGAAGGGCTCCAGTTCGAGCGCAATATCGATGCCGCGCTTGTCTGCGTAATCGCCGAGGAGCCGGCAGGTTTCCAGGCCCCAATCCCATTGCGCTTGCGGCGGAATGACTTCGCGCTGCCAAATATATTCTCCCAGCACGAGCAGGATGTTCTTCGCGCCCCAAGTCTTGGCTAGATCGACGTATTGGCGGCAGCGGGCCAGGTGGAACTCGCGCACCGGCTCGTTGAAATCGATCAAACCCACCGCCACCACCGGCAACGAGATGATGGGCAGGCCGAGCCGGGCTGTGACGCGACTGACGAGGCGGATTTCGCTCTTGGGGAGGCCGACGGCCTCCGTGAAAATATCGACACAATCGAATCCAATGCGGGCGATATGTGCCAGGCCTTCCGCCGTGCCGACACCGGCCTGCTGGAAGGCGCTGTTAATGATGCCAAGTTTCATGCGTCACATTTATGAAACAATTCTCCGCCCCGCCGTGTTATGCAATCAAACAGAAAATGGATGATTTTGTTGACGATGAAAGTGAAACAGTTTTGCGTGAGGTGGCTTGCCTGCCCTAACGTATGGCGTTCTCGGCGGTCGATTACCGGCCATGACAGACGCGAAACAATTCGAAACGTTTCTGAGAAATTACCAGGATATGGTTTTTAGCACTGCCATGCGTTTGGTGGCCAACACGGCCGAAGCCGAAGATATTTCGCAGGAAGTATTTCTGCGGGCCTTCAAGCGTTTTGGCGAACTGGGCGGCGACCCGCGCGCCGGCGGCTGGCTCAAAACGGTCGCCATCAACCTGAGCCTCAACCACCTGACCCGCTACCGCGCGCGGTGGAGCTTTTTTTCGGAAATTTTTCATCGCGCCGAGACGGGTGAGGAGACGGAGATCGATTACGCCTCGCCGGACAACGTGGAGGAGAACACGGCCGCGTCGGAGCGCCGCGTGCTCGTGGACCAGGCCTTGCGCCAATTGCCGCGCGCGCAGCGCGTGCCGCTGGTACTCTACCACTTGGAGGGAATGAAATATGAAGACATCGCCGCCAAACTCGGTGTTTCTCTGGGCAAGGTGAAGACCGATATTTTTCGGGCGCGGGCCGCGTTGCGCAAAAAGCTGGGCCCGCGATTGCAGGAGGAAGGAGGGTCCCGCCTATGAACCCGGAGCTGGAGAAAGAGTTGGAGACGGAGATCAGCCGGGCCTTGCGAGGCTTGCCGAATCTGGCCGCACCACCTGGATTCATGGCTCGCACGTTGGCCGCCCTGGAACGGCCCGCGGCCTGGTATGCGCGATCCTGGGCCGAATGGCCCCTGGCGATTCGGATCGTCTCCCTGGTCTTTGCGCTGATGGCGGTGACAGCGGCATTTCTAGGCTGGCGCGCGGTGGAACCGAGTCTTCTCGCGACGGCCACCCGCCACTTCGCGCCGTTGGCCGGCGGCGTGACATCTGTCTGGAAGCTCCTGAGCGCTTTGGCCGGCGCGTTGGCGCTGACGGTGGAACACTTTGGCAAAGGCTTTATGCTGGCCTGCCTTGCGACGGTGGCGGTGGCGTGGGCTTTCTGCGCGGGTCTTGGCACCATGTTTGTCCGCTTCGCTTTCGCGAGGCCAACACGAGATTTATGATGAAAAATGTAATTGCAACGCGATTGTTGACACTGTCGATGCTGGGCTGGGCCGTGTTTTGCCCACGGCGCGTTTTGGCTCAGGACACCACCACCAACGTCGACACCAACAGGCCCGGCATCCGCCATGAGCAATTGGTTACCATCGGCAAAGACTTGGAGTTAAGCGCGGAAGATACCGCTGGAGAGGTTGTGGTCATCGGCGGCACGGCCAAAATCCATGGCAAAGTGGCCGTAGATGTGGTGGTGGTTGGCGGTGATGTGGTCATCGATAACGAAGTTGGAGGCGACGTCGTGGCCGTGCTGGGTGACGTGCATATTGGTCCCAAGGCCAGAATACGCGGCCAATTGATTGCCATTGGAGGAACCAATCAAGTGGCCGATGGGGCTAAAGTGGAGGGTCAAATATTCGAACTGGGCGCGGGGGCCGAGCCGCTAAAATTCCTCCAATTACGCTGGCTGAAGGACTGGTTCACGCAATGCGTGATGGAAATGCGACCGCTGGCGCCGCACGTGGGCTGGGTATGGTGGATCGCAGGATTCTTTTTTATAATTTACCTCCTGATTGCCGTTTTGTTCCCACATCCGGTGCAATGTTGCGCGGCCCAGATCTCCGCCCGTCCAGCCACCACTTTTGTGGCGGGCGTGCTGGCGAAATTGGGGTTGCCCATTCTCTGCGTGGTTTTCACCTTATCTGTGGTTGGCGTCGTGGTGGTGCCCTTTCTTATCGTTGGCGCATTCTTGACAGTATTGATCGGCAAGACGGCGGTGTTGGAGGCCGTCGGGGACAGGATTGGCAGCCTCTTTGGCATGAAAGGGGGACAACGTCCGCTGGCTGCGTTCCTGATCGGCATCGTGATCGTCACGCTTTTGTACATGGTGCCGGTGATCGGATGGTTGACGCTTTGCTTCTTCGGTTGTTGGGCGATGGGAGCGGGCGTGACGGCGCTCTATGTGGCCTGGCGGTCGTCTCGTGCCCGGCCCGTCCCAGTCGTACCGCCGGCCACCGCCGAAGCGCCGATGCCAACTCCGCCATCCGTGCCGGGTCCGCCCCTGACGCCACCGACAGCGCTGGCCTATCCGCGAGCGGGATTTTGGGAAAGGATGGGCGCCGGTTTTCTTGACATGGTTTTAATCACGCTGGCTTCGGCCGTGGCCCCGCCGTTTTTCGCCTTTGTGGCGATTGCCTATTTCTCCGCTATGTGGGCATGGAAAGGGACGACGGTGGGGGGAATTGTGGTAAATCTGCAAGTCGTGCGACAGGACGGACAGCCCCTGGGTTTTCTGGCGGCCTTTGTGCGCAGCCTGGCGGCGTTGTTCTCGGCTGCGATTTTATTCCTGGGTTTTTTCTGGATCGGTTGGGATCCCGCCAAACAAGGCTGGCACGACAAAATCGCCGGCACGGTTGTAGTCCGCCTGCCCAGGGCGGTTTCCCTGGTGTGCTTTTAGGAAAGCTTCGGGGTTATTGCGCGTACTGACGGATTTGTTCCTGCCACCAACGAGCCAGCGTGCCGCTGGGACGCAGCCAGGCTTGGCGATGCAACCACGGCAGCACTTCGGCGTCGCTCAAGATGAGCACCTTTTCTTTTTCCTGCAAATGATCCGGGCCTTCCGTCAGCAACTTCTCGCACAAGACGCGGACTTCCGGCCGGCCCACACCTAGATGGGTCAAGGCCTGCGCGTAAGCGGGATTTTGCCCTTTCTCACGCAACAACGAAACGTGGATCGCATTGACGTACGGATCCAACACCGCGTCCGCTAATCCGCAATCCGCCGGGTGCGGCGCGGTCTGGCCCGACTTCTCCAACGCCGCCATGCGCGCGTGTAGGAACTCCAACTCCGGTGGAGGCGCGGTTTCTTCCGGTGTTACAAAAAGACCGAGCCGCCGCGCGCTCTCGCCGATGCTGACGCGGCTGGTGAGCACGCTCAAGGGGATACTTAGGACCATCCCTGCGACCACCGGCGCAAACCACCAGAATGCCGGATGGTCGAGACCCCATATCGCCGTGCCCCAAACCAGGCCAATAGCCGTGTGCCCCCAATGTCGTCGGATGGCCTGCGACCACGCCACGCCGCCGGCGGTGCGATTTTGCGGTCCCCAGTGGACACCAAAGAGCATCAGCGAACCGGCCACGAATTGCGAATGCCACAACATTTGCAACGGCGCGTGCAGCGTGGAAAAGGCCGTTTCGGCCACGGCGCCACAGGACGCGTGAATCATGCCGCCGAATGCCCGTCGGCGCGTCCTGTCGCGCGCCAAATCGACGAGGGCCAAGACTTTGGGCAGAAAGAGCATGACCATGCAAATAATGAAAATAAGGAGCGCGTGCTGGGTAGCATCCATTTTGAGGAACGGCGTCAACGGGCGCGCGGTGATCCGGGACAAACCGGTATGCGCCTCGTAGTAGAGCATCCAGTTGAAAGTGAGCAGAAAAAGCAGCCACAGCGGGCTGGCCAGATAACCGAGGATGCCCAGGGCAAGGTGAAGCCGGCTGCCGCCGCGCAAGCCTCGCGCCAAGAGCACCATGCCATGCTGCAAGTTGCCTTGGCACCAACGCCGGTCGCGTTGCGCGTTTTCGAGCATCGATTGCGGCGCTTCTTCGTAGCTGCCTTCCAGATCGTAGGCCAGCCAGACTTCCCAATTTCCCCGGAGCAACAACGCCGCCTCCACAAAATCGTGGCTGAGAATCTGGCCGCCGAACGGCTTGGCTCCGGGCAGTTGCGGCAGGTCGCAATGCTGCATGAAAGGCTCGGTGCGGATGATGGCATTGTGCCCCCAATAATTTCCAAAGGCTTGCGCCCAAAAGTTCAGCCCGGTGATGAAGATCGGCGCGTAGAGACGGTTGGCGAACTGTTGCATGCGTCCGAACAGCGAGGCGGCGTTGATCAGCGCCGGCACCGTTTGAATCAACCCCACCTGCGGATGCGTCTCCATCAGTTTGACCAGATCGACCAGCGTTTCGCCGCGCATGACACTGTCGGCGTCGAACACGATGAAATAGCGATAGCGCTTGCCCCAGGTGCTCAAGAAATCGCGAATGTTGCCGCTCTTCTTCCCTTCGTTGACTACGCGCCGGCGGTAATAAATCCGGCCCAGCGCGTCCAAATCGCTGACCAAAGCGAACCAGCGCCGCTCCTCCTCGACCCATTTGTCCGGATCGGAGGAATCGCTCAGGATGTAGAAATCGAACCCCTCTAGTTGGCCGGTTTTTTGCAGGGAGAGGTAGGTCGTGCGCAATCCCTCACAGACACGCGGAACCTCTTCGTTGTAAATGGGAAATACCAACGCGATGCTCACGCCCTTGATGTTTTGTCCGCGATAATCCTTCAGGCGGGTGATGCGGCGGTCGCCGGTCAGCCGCAGCACAAAGCCGAAGACCCCGTGCATGCAGCCAATTGCGATGAGCAGCACCAGGACCGCGAACAGGCAGAGCAGCACCAAGCCTGACATCGACCACCCGGTTCGCCCAAGCAAATCGGCGAAAAGCCATGTGATCAACCCAGTCAACAGTATGGCGGAGGAATAGAAAATGAACACGCGCCAGCCGCCGCGCACGCGGGGCATGGAGACTACGCCGGGCCGCAAGTCCTGGCTCGCAACAGATTCAGCCCTCGGCGGTGCGGCGGTCATTGCTCAATGGTGGGTGACATAAAACAGCAGCACCAGCAGCAAGCCGAACAGAACCCAACTGGCCACCATCTTAAGGTAAGGGAGGTGGCTCAAATGAGTGGTCAGCGTCGCAATCGGGCCGAGGTCCAGCGGGCGCGGCGTCATGTTCGCCATTTGAAAGTCCGGCCCGGCCCGCAGGTACATCGCGCGCATCTTCTGCGCGAACTCGGCCGGCCACGGCCCCGGACGCAGGAATTGGTCCTGCCATTGCCCAGGCATGTCGGCCAGCAATAAGGCCAGGCGTCCGCGCGTCGAGAGCATTTCCGCACCGGCGGGTGGAGCTTGCAAAACCTCGGCGAACCATTCGTTGACAAGGCAATCCATTTCTTCCACCGCCAACTCCGTGGCCGAGCGAAGCGGTTCGCGGGCCGAGCGCTCCATGGCGCGCTCCAACACGCGGGCGACCAACTGACCCAGCAACACTTTGTTGCGCACGCGCAAAGCATGAAAATAGCTCTCCACCTTCGAGTAAGCCGCGTTCCATTCTTCCAATGGCCGTCCCGCCAGCCTGCCCGGATCATCCGTATGTGCCGTCGCGCTCATGGCGGACTCCAACGATAGCTCCACCTTTCGCTCGTCAACCCGTCGCTCCTTTTGAGAGTGCAATTCAGGTCCACAGGATCCTGGTCCCCGGCCTTGGGCAGCAAGTTCAGGAAAACCCGCCAGCAATGATCGGTATTGTTGCGGAACACTTGAACCAGCGAAATGGCGCCGTTATCGCTGCAACTGGTGAGTGCCTTTGGCTTTTCTTCCGCGCCATTAAGCAGCGGCAAATCGAAATCAATCACGAATTGCCGCTGGCGCTGGTCCCGCGGATCGAGGCCCACCCGAGTGCCCACCACGATGTTGGAAGAAAGCGTCAAGTCGGTCTCCCGCGTCCAGTAAAGGGTGTAGCCGAATCGGTAGGGTTGCAACGGCGCCGGCTTGCTGACCGGATTCCAAAAAGCCACCACATTGTCCATGCCTTCGTACTGCGTGCTCAACTCGACCAAGTGGACTTGACCGTCGCCCCAATTCCCTTTGGGAGTTACCCAAACGCTGGGCGCATTTTCGTAGGCATGAAACATGTCCTGGTAATCATCAAATTTGCGGTCGCGTTGCATCAGACCGAATCCCCGGACGTTGTTGGCTGGGAAGGCCTGATGACGCAACACCGGGCCATCATCCAGCGGACGCCACACTCGTTCGCCGCTCTCCAACTGCAGCAACAAACCGTCGCTGTCGTGAACTTCCGGACGGTAATCATCAAACTTGCGCTCGGTATTTTCGCCGTACCAAAACATGCTCGTCAGCGGCGCCATGCCGAGCGTGACCAGCGGCTGGCGTTTGGGGTCGGCCGCCAGGATGTTTTGCGGCGCGCGAAAATACACCACCGCTTCCACTTTTGCCACAGTGGTCGTGCTCGGACTAATGAGAAACTCGTAGGCCCCGACGCAACTGACGCTGTCCAGAATCGCGTAGAGGAGCAGATCATTGTCGTCCGATTGCGGTTTGCCCAGCCACCAATCGGTGAAGATCGGGAATTCCTCCGGGCGACCCGATTCGCCGCAATCCAAGGCCAGGCCGCGGGCCGACATGCCATAGACTTGTCCCTGTCCGAGCAGTCGGAAGTAACTGGCGCCCTGGAACGCGCCCAATTCATCCCATTTATCAGACGGGCCGTGCTGGCGGTTTGTGCCGGTGCCGGTGAAATTCTCCCAATCTAAATTGACACGAAAGCCGGCATATCCCGTGTTGGCCGGGATTTCCTTGGGCAGGTGCAAGGTTCCGTAATCGAAGAAATCCGGCACGAAACGCACCGGCTGCGTATGCGTCGTGGAAAACTCGTTTAGATGCACCGGTTCCTGGTAAAGATAGCCCAAGTGGAAGAACTCGACCCGGAAAGGCAGCCCTTCCTCCTTCCAAAGCGCCTTGTCCTCGCGGAACTGGATTTGACGGTAGTCGTCGTAAGTCAACTTGCTCAAAAAATCGGGCAAATCGGCGCGCGGGGAATGGAAGGGCTTATGGGCGCGCTCTTCGGCCTTTTTGGCCACGTAATCAAGGGTGACATGCACCGCCTCCACCCTTGGAAGAGCGAAGGCTGGTCGAACCGCGCCGAGGACCAGCGCCAGCGTTAAAATGAGGAACCGCATCATCCCGCCAAGACTAACAAGTAACAGACCGCGGTCAGTTTGCAAGTGGCACAGGGGTCGGGGCTTCCCTGATGCTGACTTTTAAGATGAAACTTGGAATCTTTAGAGCGTGTCTGAGAAATCGTAGCCGCCGCCGTGAGGCGGCGGATTTTCGCGAACCGACGCTGCTTGGTTCTTCGTCCGCCGACTTACGTCGGCGGCTACGACCGATTGAGCATTTTTCACACACGCTCTTACGGCACCGCCGTTGCGTGCTCGATTGGCGCGTTCGCGACGTTCGACGCCGTGGCGGAAAAATTGTGCGAGATCGTATGATTCAGATACGTCGCCAATGAAACAATCTGCGCTTCAGTCAAGGGCCCGCCCTGGGCGGTCGCAAACGCAGGCATCATCGTGTGGGGTTTACCCATGGTGATGATCATCTTCCAATAATCAAAATCCGTCTCCTGCTTCAAGGCGTGCAAATCTGGCACAATTCGTTCGCGATGCGAGGATTCGTGGCAGATGCCGCAGTCGGCGGCGTAAAGCTCCTGGCCCATGGCGTCGCGGCCCTTATCGACATGGCATCGGGCGCAATCGCCTTTGAAAATAGCCTGGGCGTCGGCAACGGCCTTGATCATGGCGGCTTTGCGATCGGCCTCCGACATCGTCCCCAAGGCCGACGGCGGAGGCGGGACGTTCACCACAAGGTTGACTACGCGCACGTTGACCGTGGCCATGTCGGGCAACAATTTGTAATAGAAGGTGAGCGTCTTGGTGCCCAACCCCATCTTGCCCGCCAGATTGACCCGCACCTGGACAGGCCCGCCGCCTTTCGGAGGAATGCGCCATGGATCGGCTGGCATGGTGGCAGTCGTGCAACCGCACGAACCGTGAACTCTCTCAACCAGCACGTCGTTGGTCCAGATGTTGGTCACGTTGAAGGTGAACGGCGCGACCCGTTCGCCAGGCGAGGCGTCGTACTCCTTGGATTCGGCGTCAAAGGCCAGGGCCGCCACGTCCGGCGTGTTTTGGATTTGGGCTGGTGGCGCTGGATGCAGTTGCTGCAACGTATGGATATTCAGCGGCGCAGACGAAGGCTGCGCGGCCAATGGCGCGACGCCCAAGCCCGTCAGCAGGCAGGCAGAAATAACCAATGCGCTCTCGCGACACCTCATAGGCGGCGATACTAACACCAAGCCCGATGCGCTGCAAGAGTTCCAGGGACGCCTCGCCGAGGCGTCCTCGGACTGCTCGGCGAGCCGTCCCTACCAACCCATTGCAATATCCGCTCCTTGATTTGTAATGCTGGACTTCCGACGGCAGCTTGGCGCCGAGTCCCCTGAATGCGCCCCATAATGTTTTGCAAATCAAACGGGTTTGTCGTATTAGTCTCAACTCCGCCTCCGGCGGTACTGTTATGAAACCCGAAGTCGAAATATACGATACGACCCTGCGCGACGGCAGCCAGGGCGAAGGCATCAACTTTTCCGTGCTGGATAAGTTGCGTATTGCCGAAAAACTCGATTCCTTCGGCGTTCATTACATCGAGGGCGGCTGGCCCGGGTCCAATCCAAAGGACGTCGAATTCTTCAAGGAGGCCAAACATAAAAAGCTCAAGCGCGCCAAGCTGGCAGCCTTCGGTTCGACCCGCCGCAAGGATGTCGCGGTGGCGGACGATGATCAGGTGCGCCTGCTGCTGGACGCAGAGACGCCTGTCGTTACTATTTTTGGCAAGACCTGGCTGTTGCACGTCAAGAAAGTCCTGCGCACGACGCCGGACGAAAATCTGGCCATGATCGCCGACACTGTCCGTTTCCTGAAGGCGAACGGCAAATTCGTCGTCTATGACGCCGAACACGCTTTTGACGGGTTCAAGGACAATGGCGAATACGCCTTGGCCACCTGGCAGGCGGCGGAAAAAGCCGGCGCGGACGTGATCGCTCTCTGCGACACGAACGGCGGGACTTTGCCGACTGAAATCGCGCACATCACGGGCGTTGCGCGCGCCCAATTGAAGGTGCGGCTTGGCATTCACACTCACGATGACGCTGGCCTGGGAGTGGCCAATGCTCTTGCTGCTTTGGAGGCGGGCGCATCGCACGCGCAAGGCACGGTCAACGGTTACGGCGAGCGCACCGGCAATTGCAACCTGACCAGCCTCATCCCCAACGTCGTTTTCAAATTGGGCAAAAGCTGCCTGCCGCCGTCGGCCTTGCCGCAGCTCAAGGACCTTTCGCAGTTCGTGGATGAAATCGCCAACCTGCGCCACAACCCGCGCCAGCCGTGGGTCGGTTCGGCGGCGTTCTCGCACAAGGGCGGCACGCACGTCAACGCGGTGCAAAAAATTGTCCGCAGCTACGAGCACATCGATCCGGCGTCGGTCGGCAATACGCGCAACGTGCTCATCAGCGATCTGGCCGGGCGCAGCAACATCGTCATGAAGGCGCGGGAGTTGGGCATCCAACTTTCCAACGACGCGCCCGAGTTGCGGGAGATTCTGGCCAGGGTCAAGGCGTTGGAACATCAGGGTTATGAGTTTGAGGCCGCGGGCGGCTCGCTGGCGGTGTTGATTCGTAAAGTGCTTCGACACCAGGCCCTGCCGCTGGAAGTGTTGGCGTATCACGTCTCCATGCGCTACGAAGGCAAATCGTCCGTGTGCGAAGCGACCGTCAAAGTGCAGATCAACGGCAAATCGGCGCACACCGTGGCCGAAGGCCAGGGGCCGGTCAACGCGCTGGACTCCGCTTTGCGCGGCGCGCTGGCCACGGTTTATCCGCAGGTCAAAGCCATCACGTTGACCGATTACAAAGTCCGTATTCTTGACTCCAGCACGGGCACGGCCGCCAAAACCCGCGTCCTCATCCAATCCAGCGATGGCCGCGAGGAGTGGGGCACCGTCGGCGTCAGCGACAATATCATCGAAGCCAGCCTCCAGGCGCTGGTCGATTCCATGGAGTATCAGCTTGTCAAGAAGGGCCGGTGAGCTGGCCGCCCGCGCGCGCGATTTATGTCTGAGATTTCAAAAGCGTACGAACCGCAATCCGTCGAGGAGAAGTGGTATGCGTATTGGCTGGAGCAAAAGTGTTTCGTCGCCGACGCGCATTCACGCAAGCCAGCGTATTCCATTGTCATTCCCCCGCCCAATGTCACGGGCGTGTTGACGCTCGGACACGTTCTCAACAACACCATTCAAGACATCCTGGCGCGATGGGCGCGCATGAAAGGGCACGAAGTTCTCTGGCTGCCGGGCACCGACCACGCCGGCATCGCCACGCAGGCGGTGGTTGAGAAGGCATTGCGCAAAGAGGGGCTGATGAAGCATCGCGAGGATCTTGGCCGCGAAAAGTTTCTGGAGAAGGTCTGGGCCTGGAAAGAAAAGCACGGCGGCATCATCATCGAGCAACTCAAGAAACTGGGCGCCTCCTGCGATTGGACGCGCGAACGCTTCACCATGGACCCGAACTACAGCCGCTGCGTGCAGAGCGTCTTCGTGGAGCTTTACAAAAAGGGCCTGATCTATCGCGGCAAACGCATGGTGAACTGGGACCCATCGGCGCGAACGGCCTTGTCCGACGAGGAAGTCGAGATGGTCGAAGAGCAGGGAAGTCTGTGGCATCTGAAATACCCGCTGGCCGGCGAAGACGGTTTTGTTGTCGTGGCCACGACGCGCCCGGAAACGATGCTCGGTGACGAGGCGGTGGCTGTCAATCCTAACGATCCACGCCATGCGCATCTGCACGGGAAAAAAGTGATGCTGCCGTTGGTCAACAAACAAATTCCAATCATTACGGATGAGTTGGTCGATCCGAAATTCGGCACCGGCTGTGTCAAAGTAACCCCGGCGCACGATCCGGCTGACTACGAGATGTCGCAGCTCCATCACTTGCCGCTGACCGTCGTGATCGGCCCCGGCGGCGCCATGACCGAAGCCGCTGGCGCGGACTTCGCCGGACTGGATCGCATGGAGGCGCGCAAACTCGTGGTGGAAAAGCTCGAAGCGCTCGGCCTGGTGCTCAAGGTGGAGAAGTATGTTCATCGCGTCGGTTACAGCGAGCGCACGCACGTGCCTATCGAACCTTATTTGAGCGAGCAATGGTTTTTGCGCTACCCGTCGGTTGACAAGGCAGTGTCGGCTGTCGAGACGGGGCAAATCAAGTTTCATCCGGAGCGCTGGGCAAAGGTTTATTCCCATTGGATGAGTGGTTTGAAGGATTGGTGCATAAGCCGCCAACTTTGGTGGGGACATCGGGTTCCGGTGTGGATGTTTCTGTGGAAAGGTCCTGTAGCGAGTGGTTCGGCAGATTCGCAGCAAGTTCTCATCGACTTGCCATATCTCACCAAGGATCAGAATCTCCAGATTGCTGGCCAAGTCTTCCGCCCTGGTGGCAAAGGGGGCGAAATCTTTGTAGGAATAGCTGTGCAACCGGGCCATCCTGAAATTGAACAACTTCTTGAAAAACACGGAGGCAAACAGGACCCGGACGTGCTTGACACCTGGTTCAGTTCCTGGCTCTGGCCCTTTGCAACGATGGGCTGGCCCGACAAAACGGACACGCTGCAAAAGTTTTATCCCACCACCGACCTGGTCACGGGTCCCGACATTATTTTCTTCTGGGTCGCCCGCATGATCATGGCCGGCTTCGAGTTCATGGGCGCGGAGCCGTTCCGCAACGTCTATTTTACCGGCATCATCCGCGACAAGCAGGGGCGCAAGATGTCCAAGAGCCTGGGCAATTCGCCGGACCCGCTCGACCTCATCACCAAATTTGGGGCCGACGCGCTTCGCTTCGGCGTGATGCGCTCGGCGCCGCTGGGACAGGATATTCTATATGACGAACAGCAGGTGGAGCTGGGCCGCAATTTTTGCAACAAGCTCTGGAACGCCTGCCGCTTCCGCCAGCTTCATCCCGGCGACGTGCAGGCCGAGATCGATCCGAAGCTGCTCACCATCGACGACCGCTGGATCCTGCTCAAACTCGACGCCGCCATCCGCGAATTGGACGCCGCCTTCGCCGGTTACAAATTCAGCGACGCGACCGCCGCGCTCTATCGCTTTTTCTGGAGCGAGTATTGCGACTGGTATGTCGAGGCCGCCAAAGCCATCCTGCAAGGCACCGACGCCGCGCGCCGCGCCAATACTCTGGCGGTGATCGATTTCGTCCTGTCGCACACGTTGCGATTGTTTCATCCGTTCCTGCCCTTCATTACTGAGGAACTCTGGCACGGCATGGGCTACGCCAAGGACATGCCGGATGGACAGGGCGGCAAGACCATCATGTTCGCGCCCTGGCCCAAACCGCTGGACGAGGATATCAAACGCCATTACGGCCTGCTGCACGAAACGCTGGACACGATTGCGGGCCGGCAAAAGCTGGTCATCGAGATTCGAAACATTCGCGCGCTCTACAAAATTCCTGCCAACAAGAAGCTCAACATCGTTTATAATGCGCCGGCGGACATCAATCCCGAGGAAAAGCGGGTCATCGAATTGCTGGCCGGCGCGGAACCGATGGTTCATCGCACCGCGCACGAGCCGGCCAAGGGCGAGCCGGTCGTGCATCCCGATTTTGGCGGCAAGTTTTTTATTCCACTGGCGGGCTTGGTCGATGCGCAGGCGGAGAAAGCGCGCCTGGCCAAGGAACTGCAAAAGGTCGAGGCCGAAATTCAGAAGGCGGAAGCCAAACTCGCCAATCCCAATTTTGCCGACAAAGCGCCGCCGGAAGTCTTGCAGGAACACCGCCAGCGCCTGGCCGATTGGCAGGCCAAACGCGCGCAACTCCGGGCCTCGCTGGACGAACTGGCGTGAGAATGGGGCTACGCACTCAAATTATGCACGGGGAGCGCACGCGCCATCGCGTGCAGAGGTCGGCGCCCCCGCCGACCTCATCCGGACTGCGTTCCCCAATTTCAAACACGCCTTGAAATGAACATCCGCCAGGCCAGCAGTCAATACGAATCCTGGCTCGCCCGGCACCTTCGCCTGCTTCCCGCCGATTTGCGCCTCAAGCACCAGCGCATGCGCGAGAACGCCTTCCCCTTCTTGCGCGCCACCTATTTTCGCTGGGCGCACGTCTGGCCGGAAGTCTGCGGCAAATTCGGCCTGGGCCCGAGCGTCCTCTCCGTCGGCGATTTGCACGTGGAGAATTTCGGCACCTGGCGCGACACCGACGGCCGCCTGGTCTGGGGCGTCAACGATTTCGACGAGGCCTATTCCCTGCCCTACACCAACGATCTCGTCCGCCTGGCCACCAGCGCTTTCTTGGCGTGCGCGGAATTGGATGTGCCGCCCAAGCGCGCGGCGGCGGAGATTTTGCGCGGCTACAGCGACGGCCTCAAAGTCGGCGGCGAACCGTTCGTGCTGGCCGATCGCAGCACGGCTTTGCGCGACATGGCCAGGCACAGGCTCATCGCGCCGGAAAAATTTTGGAAAAAACTGGAGCTTTTGGTCCCGTTGAAAAAACGCCCACGCCCGGAAGTCATCGCGGCGATCCAATCGATTTTGCCGCCCGGAAAAATTTCATTGCGATTTGCCCATCGCATCGCTGGCCTGGGCAGCCTGGGGCGCGAGCGTTTCACCGGCCTCGGCTTCTGGTTGGGAGGCACGATCGCGCGTGAAGCCAAGGCCGTCGCGCCGTCCGCCTGCGCCTTCGCCGAGGGAAAGACGGGCGCGCCGATTCATATCGAACAAATCATACGCCAGGCCGTCCGCGTCCAGGACCCGTTCTGGAGAATTCACGGCGCTTGGATCGCGCGCCGCTTGTCGCCCGACTGCTTCCGCCTCGAGTTGTCCCATCTGCCCCGCCAGCGCGACGAATTGTATCTGCTCCATTGCATGGGCTGGGAAACGGCCAACATTCATCTTGGCAGCGGCGCGTCTGCCGCCATCCTCCGCGACCTGCGCCGCAAACCCGGCCACTGGCTCTTCAAGGCCGCCACCCAAATGCGCGACCAAGTCATGGAAGACTGGCGCGAGTTTTCGACTTAAATCCGCCGTTTTCCTAATCGTAATCGTAATCCTAATCTTACTCGTGACGGCCTCCTTCAGCGAAGAGATGTGTCAGCCCGAAGCGCAACGGAATTTGCCAGCACTTATTGAACGGTTTTGTATTGACGGCGCGAATTCTGGGCGCTATGATGCGACTCGCAGCATAAGAGCAATGCAGGAGGCTGCGGATGAAAAACTGCCTAATAGCCAGTTCGAACGACGGAGCGGGCGAGACAATCTCGCATGATTCTTGCGGAAGCCACCGAGCCTTTGTTTTGTTTTGCGTGGGCCTTGTGCTGGCGCTGGCTTTCCCTATTGCGCTCGCGGCCCAGCCTGCCATTGAAAGCCAGCCGAAAAGCCAAACCGTCCTTGAAGGCGCCACGGTGACATTTTCTGTAACGGCTGCCGGACCGTCGTTGAGCTACCTGTGGATCGAGCCAAACTCGCTACTGCCGGGGCAAACCAACTCAACGCTAGTGTTGACGAATGTTACGGCGAACAACGAGGGACTGTACGAGGTGATTGTCAGCAACAGCGTTGGCGCGGTGACCAGCAGTCCTGCGTTCCTTTATGTCGTGACGGCTCCGCCATCGATCACCGTGCAACCCGAAAACCAATCGGTCTGGGGAGGAGCGGGCGTCGCTTTTTCTGTGGGCGTGACCGGAAGGACTGCCTCTCTTCCGCCCGTTAGGTCCGGCGCATTGCAACTTTGGCTCAAGGCGGATGCCGGGATCGTCACCACTAATGGGGCGTTCGTCAGCCAATGGCAAGACCAGTCCGGTAACGCAAACGTTGCCGTTCAAACCGACACGAACGAACAACCATTGCTGGTTTATCCACTTGGCCTTGGAGGCAGGGCGGCTCTGCGGTTTGATGGGGTTTTGAACAGTGCGGGTGGCGACTCCCTCGTTGGAACCGGGGACGTTAGGGTGCCCAACGCCATGACGGCCTTTACAGTGTATAACGCCTTTTCCAATGTAATAGGCACGACAGATTGGGGTGCCGTTATCTGGTTTGTCGGCTCGCCGACAGGAAATGAATCCAGCCGTGGTTGTGCCAATTTCCAGGGACTGCTGGATTTCACCACTTGGGACGCCAATTATTTGACTCCCTTTATTCTTCCAACCAACACCTATCGTATCTGCACGGACCGGGTGAACAGCAATCTGAGCAGCGTGGAAATCTTCGACAATTCGGCCGTGAGTGAAACAAATTTCAGTTATGCGATGGCGGGAGAATCGACGCCCGCGGCGGGATATTACGTAGGGGCCTTGGACCCATCTTTGACAGGCGATGGCTACAGCCGATGCTTCGACGGCGACGTTGCCGAAATAATTATTTACCAAGGCTATTTGAGCGACACGGATCGATTGGGAGTGTTGGGTTATTTGGAAGGTAAGTACTTTTACTCTGTCGGGGGCGGCGATGCGGCTTATCAGTGGCGTCTCAACGGCACGAACGTAGCCGGCGCGACCAATGCAACTTTGGTCTTGGCCAATGTGCAGGCCAGCAACGCAGGTTCCTACTCAATCAGTGTGGCTAATCTTGCGGGATCGACAATAAGTTCGAACGCCGTTCTGACTGTCAATCTCATCCCCAACATCCTCGACCAACCTTCGAATCAAACGATCTTCGCTTATCAATCCGCTACATTTAGCGTTGAAGCTGTGGGACCCACGCCGCTGCCATACCAGTGGACATTTGATGGCGCCGATATTAC
>DASYNM010000358.1:0-6290 GCA_036008545.1 Verrucomicrobiia bacterium | reverse complement strand
AATCCAAAGACCTCTCCGCCAAAGCGGCCGAGCTCGAGGTCTTTGGCGCGACCCATGCCCAGGTCGGCGCCTGCCTGTTGGCCGGCTGGGGATTGCCGTTGGCAATTCTGGAGGCTCTGGCTTGGCACCATGAACCGGGGCGCTCGCCCGAAGGGAAGTTCTCCATCGTGGGAGCTGTCCATGTCGCCAACGCCTTGGCCCACGAGGCGGAAGGTGAGCCGGTGGAAGTTGACAAGGAGTTTCTGCAACGAACAGGTTTGGCTGCTCGCTTCCCCGCATGGCGTCAAATGTTCGGTCTGGCCGCCGTCGCCTAGGCCTGAGATCGAGTCCTGGCCTTCGCTGCGATTTTCGTTCCTCGTTCACTACCAACAAGTTGCACGATGTCTGAATTAAGGGTCGATGAGCGGGATTTATGTCTCAAGTCCTTGTCGGACAATGCCGATATTACATATAGCTGCCGAAGTATTAGCTGACAAAAACATGGCTGAGAAACGAATATTGATCGCCGACGCCGACTCGAAGGCATGGGACGTATTTCGCCAGGCACTTGGAGATTCGTGGATTGTCGTGGGTGCCGCCTCGGGCAACGCCGCTCTGGCTGAAGCACAGAAACAGCCGTTCGACGTCGTCGTAGCCAATTACCAACTGCCCGAATTGGACGGCGCTGAATTGCTCAACCGCCTGCGCGTGTCCAATCCAAAGGCCTTGCGCTTTATCGCCGCAGCCGAAAATCTCAAAGATCAAGTCGTCTGCCACGTCGTCGGTGGCCATCAATTTCTGGCCGTTCCCTTTGACAAAGAAACGCTCAAAGTGTCCATCGAACGCTCCATGACGGTCGATTACGGGATGAGCAGCAGCATGCGCGAATTGGTCGGACGCATCCGCACCTTTCCCACCATCCCCTCTCTTTACCTCGAGATCGTCAACGCGTTGAAGGACCCCAACGCCTGCACCGAAGACGTCGGCGCCATTATCGCCAAAGACATGGCCATGACGACCAAGCTGGTACAAGTGCTCAACTCGGCTTACTTCGGTCTGCCACGGACGATCACCGATCCAACCGAGGCCGTGGGCATCCTGGGATTCGAGACCGTCAAATCCTTGACCATGACCGTCAAGCTTCTGAGTCAATACGACAAAGTGAAGCCGGTTTATTTTTCCATCGACAGCATCTGGCGGCACAGCACCAACGTGGCCCGCACGGCCCGAGTGATGGCGCTGCTGGAAACTGGCGACAACGAATGCAGCGCCACCGCTTACACGGCTGGTTTGATGCACGACTTGGGCAAGGTCATCCTGGCCGCCAACTTCGACGAGCAGTATCAGGGCGCCCACGCCGTCGCTCGCAAACGGCAGATTCCATTGTGGGACGTCGAGAAGGATATTTTCGGAGCGACCCACGGCGAAATAGGCGCTTACCTTTTGAGCCTTTGGGGCATGTCGGCTGAGGTCGTCCGCGTCGCGGCGATGCATCATTCCCCTGCGAACGCCGGCGACAAGGGCTTCACGCCGCTGACCGCGGTCCATGTGGCCAACGCGCTGGAATACGAAGGCATTGCTGACAACGACGATTTGCCGGTCGCGGTTCTTGACGCCGCCTATCTGCGCCAGTTGAAGCTGGAAGATCGAGTCACTCTCTGGCGCGACGCCAAGAGCGACCCAGGTGCGGCCAAGTTCGAAAACTTGATGTCGCGCGCCAAATCCGGAGCCAAAACCGGCGCCAAGCCTGTTACTTCTACGCCTACTCCCGCTGCCGCCAAGTCCGCGGCCAAACCCGGCAGCAAATCTGCGCCCGCTCCCTCTCGTCCACAACGATCGGCGATCCCGCCTTTGTGGAAATGGGTGGGCATCGGCGTCGGTGTCGCCGCCGCTTTGGCAGTGCTGGCCCGCTTGGAGGTCATGCGTTTGCAAAACGCAGAAGACAAGCCCGACACGGAGCTCGCCGCGGAACCTGTCAAGCAGGATGTCGCCGCTGTGACCACGCCCGCCAAGACGCCTGATGCCACCAAATCCGCGCCGACGAATCAGGTCGCGCCCGCGGTATCGACCAATCTCGCGCTCTCGTCCACCAACCATTCCACCAATGCGGTGGCAATCCTGAAGCCAACTACTCCAGTGCCGCCGCCCGTGGCGAAGACAGGCTTCGACAAGCTTAAACTGCAAGCGATATTTTTTAGCTCCCAGCACCCCTCCGCTCTTATCAGTGGCAAACTGGTAGGCGTGAACGAGGAAGTGGCGGAGTGCCGTGTGTTGGACATCAGTCCCTCCTCTGTCACCCTGGAATACCAGCACCAGCCCAAAACGCTCACGCTCCGATAGAGCGAGGCGGATGCGGGAATTGGGGAACTTCATATTGTAACCCGTAGGGATCGCGCGCGCGCGTTCGCCACAGCTTGCAATTCGAGGGCACCGTGGCAAACTTTCTTGCGGCAGTAAACGTTGGTCATGCGCAACCTCAGACAAAGGCTGGAGCGGCCCGCCGGCAAATATGTCGCGCTGGGCGTGGTCCTTTTCCTGGTCTGCGTGCTCTTCTCCGCTCACGCGCAGTCTCGCGGCCGGCGCGGGCGCGGTTTTGGGGGCGGTTACGGTTACGGCAGCCAGCAACGGGCAAGGGAGCAGGAGATCATGGAAAAAGCACTCGACCCCGCCTTCACCGAGGATGTCTTCACCTTCGCCCGGCTCAAGTTCGATTCCGAATATGGCGGCTACGGCCGTGGACGGGCCTGGGACGACGATTCGCCGGAAGCGGATCTGAATCTCATCTATCGAATGTTCGAGGCGACCAGTCTTAAGATTCGGCCCGGCTTGAACTATATCGACATCACCACCAAGGACCTGGCCGATTATCCCTTCGTCTATATGGCTGGCGCCAGCCGCGTCAGCTTGAGCGATGAGCAGGCCGCCGATTTGCGCACCTACTTGCTCAACGGCGGATTCCTGATGGTGGACGACTTCTGGGGCGACGAGGAATGGGAGCACTTTGCCGGGCAGGCCAAAATGATTTTTCCCAACCGCACACCGGAGCAACTCGAATTGACCAACCAGATTTTTCAAATGGTTTACCGATTCAAAAAGCAGCCGCAGATTCCGAGCGTGGGCGATTTTCGTGCGACCGGCCAATCCTACGACTATTATCACGAGTACCGGCAGATGAATCACGACCCGCACTACTTCGGCATCTATGACGACAAGCGCCGCTTGATGATGCTCATCTGCCACAACAACCATTACGGCGACGGCTGGGAACACGAGGGCGACGGCGTTGACTACTTCGACATTTTTTCCATGCCGATGGGCTATCCGATGTTCATCAACATCGTGGCCTACGCCATGTCGCACTAGCGCGCCGGTTCGGTAATGGCTTTGCCTGGATCCCTCTCCAGAGCTGCCGCGGCACCTACTGCGAACGCAAACGAGGCCAGAACTATCTGAAACTATCATGGAAATCAACGAGTTGCGTAAGGCCAATTTGAGTATTCAACGAGTTGCCCATTGAACCGCGAATGAACGCGAAGAGACGCGAATACTCTGAAATCCGATCGCTTGGGAGCGCGGTTGTCCCGACCGCCGTGGTTGGTGGCTCGCCGACCACATGTCGGGTTTTTATGTATTCGTCGGGGCGGGGCGCGAAACGCACCCCGCAGCGACCGGGACGGTTGCGCTCCCCAAGCATTAAGACATGCAGGAAATATCGGCAAATATCAGGAAAATCAACGACTTGCGTAAGGCCGATCCTGCAAATCAACGAGTTACGAATGCGGCAGCGCAAGGGCGGCAACCCACCTCCATGGTGGGCCGAGACTCTGTCGAGGCCTGAACTAGCAACTCCCTCACCGGAAAGGATTTTTTTGACAGGATGAACAGGATCAACAGGATTTCTTGTCCGGACAGGGTGCCTGCCGAATAAGCACCTTATCCTGTCCATCCTGTCATCCTGGCTCTCCCATCTTTTCTGCTTCCCGCTGATGCTTTCATAATTCATCATGGAAACGACTTTACGCCCGTTCCCGAAAACAAAAAAACCTACGGTAGGCTTTTTGGTATGATTTTTTTCAGAGGGTACTAGTCGATGTTAGTTGCTGCACTGTAACATCTTGCGACGCTGAAAATCCTAAAAAATCGCTAAAACACAAAAGCAAACTCGATTTTTATTTTCCAAAACATCGATTTAGCTGCCAAAACGCCCCAAAAAAGGCCTGTTTTTCTGTCAGTACTAAGATATGGTGCGCCTTTTTGCTTCCTAATCATTGCGGCAGAGGAGATTACGTTGGTTCTTAGAAACCGCGTTTTTGGGTAAGAAACCGCCGCATTAGCTCCAAGCGATCGGAACAGCCCGCAACGCAATTTGATTCCAGGGCGCGTGTGCTCCCCAGACCGCAGCCGCTCCTTCGTGGGTGGCGTGGCCCGCTTGAGATCAGGGCGTGTTGCGTCACTCCGCGTTGCAGTACGGAAATGTTAGGTGTTAAAATGCGAACCCATGAACGAATTGCGACATCCGAATTCGGCCATTCAGCAGGCGCTTACACCTGTCGTTGGGCTCCCGCTCCGGTGCATTGGTCGCGCGGCGAATATGTTGTGGGCGCATTTCGGGGAGATGCGAGAGGTGCCAACTCGCAACGGCGGCACGAAAAGTGTAGGTGAACGGGCCATCCATGTTCAATGCCCATGGCGCGTTTGTAATCTTGGGCGCATTGTGATCGCTTACCACGATTTTTACTATAGTCCAGAAGGTAAGCCTCTTAAAGATGACTGGGATACCCTTGGCAAGAGTCGCTTTGATTCAGTAGCTGATCTCCTTTGCACGGAGTTTGAAAAGACTCCGCCAGTGGTAACGTCCATCGACTTGGACGATGTTGGAGGATTTTCGCTCCACTTCAGTCATAATTATCGGCTCGACGTGTTTCCCGATGACAGCAGCGATTCGGGCGAGCACTGGCGAATCTTTGAGCCGGGAGCCGGTAGTAAGAATTTCATTCTATGAGGTAATAGAACTCACGCGGTTAAGTCCTCGGCGGTCGAGTCACGCAAGAAAGCGTCGAGACGAGGCCGGGTCTGGGGATAAGCGAGTCGGCGCTCCCATGCTTCGTCATCCTGACGAGCGAGGAGAAAACGTGCAAAGTCGGCCAACTCAGACTGTTTGTCCGCTGGCAGAGCCTCGCAAACTCGCACGATTTCCTCAGTGGTGCTGCTCACGCCCAATTTATACACGCAATCCGCGGCAAATTCAAGCGCGTTCGCACCGCTGGAAAGGTCAGTGAAAGGCGCAATCCTCGGAGACAAGTGATTCAGCGCTTGATACGCTTTTGATCCTGATGGCTACGCTTCGGCATTGCTGAAAGTGTACTTTGGGGATAAGTTTGGCGTATGAAAACGGTCACGAAGCAACAGGCATCTCAAGGGTTTGAAATGATCGGAGATCTGGCGCATGCCGGCGAAACTGTCGTCGTTACCCACGACGGCAAGCCCTGGATTAAACTGGTTCCCGCTCTCACGAAGAAGCCGGGTAAGTCCGCAGCCGCTTTTAAAGCGCGCCTTAACCGCATCTCGCCGAAACCGATTCCCGGGGTATCCGAAGTTCTTTCGCGATTGCGCCGTTGAAAGCCTATTTTGACACCTCTTGTCTGGTCGCCCTTTATGTGCCAAACGACCATACCGCCGCAGCTTTGCGTCATCGCGCGCGCACCGGCCGCCAACCTATTCTATTCACGCCGCTTCACCGTTTGGAGTTGCGAACGACCGTTCGTCAATGTGCTTACACCGGCCTGATCAGACCGACCGACGCTCGTCGGGTGCTGCGTCACATTGAGGAAGACTTGGCCGATGAAACGCTAATTCACGAGCCGGTGGATTGGACGGAATCGCTCCGGCGTGCCGAAGCACTGGCTGAACGACTGGCTTGGACAAAGTCGTGCCGATCGCTCGACCTTTGGCATGTGGCCATCGCCTTGGAAATTCAAGCCGTGAACTTCGTCACTTTCGACAAGGATCAATTCGTCCTGGCTCAATCGGCAGGATTGCAGGCCATGACGCCGACTTAAACCGCCGCAGGCACCGCGGCTGCCGAAAGCGGCTCGCCCACCGGCAGCGCTTCGGGCAGGGGTAGGAATTCCTCGATCTGCTTCCAGAGCACGGAGAAATCTTTGTTGACGTCGCCGCTTAGGCAGTCGGTCACGGAGCCGACGGCGTCAGGGTATTTGTTGGTCAGGGTGCGGAAGCTGAATTTGGGATGGTAGAAGGCATAGACGAGCCGGCGCATGTTTTCCACGCCCTCACGCATTTGGCGCGCGTAG
>DASYNM010000357.1:0-24199 GCA_036008545.1 Verrucomicrobiia bacterium | reverse complement strand
TCCGTTGTACCATGAAGGCAATAACATCCGCAACACGGGTCACATCGATTTCACCGACTCGCTGACCAAGGAACTGGATTTACATTTGGGATATAATAATACGCTGTATCATTACCAGGAAACGGAAGGGGAGGTCATTGGCTGGCCGTTCTCGCCCACTCCTGCAACGGGGCTTCCGGTCCAAGCCGAGCCAAGTTATTCCGCCGATTTGGACCGAATCGAGCAGTTGGCGACGCTGGATGCGCACTGGAAGGTCACGGATGAAACCACGGGCGTTTTAGGTTATCAATACGGTCATACTGCTTACACCAGCCACGAGTACATCATATATCCATCCGGGGGATTTCAAGGAACTCCTTCGACTGGAAATTACTACGAGCCGCCGCTGCCGCCCGGAGTGGGGAATGCCGGCTATCACAGTAACGTCCGTAATTCTGATTCGCACTTTGTCTTTGTCGGCGGGGATCAAAGCTTTACGCCGGAGTTAAGTGCTTCCTTGCGAGTGGGTGGGGAATACCTCGATTACTACAATTTCCATACCAGCCGGGTGTCTCCTTACGTGGACGCCAGCTTGACGGACCAATACCTTCCCGGCGACTCGGCTCAAATTGGCGTGAAACACATCCACAATTCAACGGACGTGGTTGGCAGCATAGGGACAACCCCGGTGTTGGACGAGGAATCGACAGCCATTTATGCTTCAGACACCCACAAGTTGACCGAGCATTTGTCCCTCAACGTGATGGGACAAGCCCAATTGTCCACCTTCGTTGGCGGCGGGAACGGGTACGACGACAAATCGGATCAGTTTTTCGTCCTGCAGGCTAATTTCTCATACCGCTTTAATCCGTGGTGGATGGCCGAAGCCGGGTATAACTACAGCAAGCTAAACTCGGACTTGCCCAACCGCGCCTACACGCGCGACTTCATGTATCTTGGCGTACGAGCGACATATTGAGCATAAATAAAATTGACCTTTCGTAAAGAAAGCCGGAGCGTATGGTTCATACGGTCTCGCTTTCTTTTTTTTAAAATATGGACTCCGTAACGACAAACGAGACACCCGAGGTTAAGCTGCACTTTCTGGATTATTGGCGCGTCATCCGCCTGCGCCGAAGTCTGATCCTGGTGGTGTTCCTTCTGTGCGTGATGACCAGCACGCTTTTGACCATCTGGCTGCCCAAGCAATACTCGAGCATGGTGCAAATTGAGGTGCAGAAGGACGACCCCGAAGTGGATGTCGCACAGACGCATCAATCGGGGAGCGGCACCGACCCCTACTTCCTGACCACCCAGTTCAAAATCATTGAGTCCTACCGTATTCTCACCAATGTCATTGCCAATTTAAAGTTGGACGAGAAACTGCCCCTACAAAATGGCGAAACGCGCTGGGGCATTGATCAGACCTATGATTATTTGACGCATCGGATTTCCGTCGAGCAGACGCGCATGACCAGCTTGATCGAGATTTCGGTGCGAAACCAGGATTCAAAAATGGCCGCCGCCATTGCCAACCAGGTGGCCGAATCATACAAAGAATTCCGAGTGGAACAATGGAAGAACAGTCGTCTGCGGGGTATCCAGGCGCTGGAACTAAAGCAGACCAGCATGACCAACGACTTGCAGGAGGCCCAAGCGAAATTGGATTCCCTGCGAACTAATTTGGATATTGTCGATATGTACGACCAAAGCGCCATCTCGCTTGACCTCCTTTCCAAAAGGCTGGAGGACTGGGACCACCAGCGAGTCATGGCAGAGGCCGATTACATGGAATACAGCAATATTCTGTACAATCTCAACGCTATCGACCCCAAACAACTGGGCGGGGCGCTGACCGAGGCGTACGCTCATCAATCAGACCAGGAATTGATGGACTTGGCTTCTCGTTTGGAGGTCGCCAAGGCAAGAATGACGGAAGTCAAACAAAGCTTAGGCGACGAAATGCCCGCCTTTAAGTCAGTTAAAAAGCAACTCGAGGATTGTGAAGCCGCGTATTCGAACAAGGTTGCCGCCGTCATGGCTGGCATAAAAACCCGTGTGAACGAAGACAAGGGATTCCTGCAACTCATCCGACAGGAGGAGGATGAAATCACCAAGAGCAAAAACGAGCAGGCGCAAAAGGACCGGCCGTATTATAACGCCAAGGCCGAAGTGGAACTCAAACGACGCAATTGCGACCAATTGGCCGGCATTCTGATTCGTGAAGTGGCCGAGGCGGGCCAGCCTAATGACAGCGTGGTCATAATTTGCAATCCAGCCCGGCCGGATAAGATTCCCGTCAGCCCGAGGAGCATGCTCATCATTCCTCTTGGTATTATTGTTGGTTTGATGGTGGGCATGGGCCTGGCCTTTTTCATTGAGTATCTGGATACGAGCGTCAAGACCATTGACGACGTTGAGCGTTCCTTGCAGGCCCCTGTTTTGGGCGTCATTTCTCAGAACGTTGGACTCATCCTGGATGAAGGGGCGGAAAGCCCGCATGCCGAAGCCTACCGTGTTCTCCGCACCAACCTCCTCTTCTCCCGCAAGAACGATGGTTGGAACACCATTTCCGTCATGAGTAGTGGCGCGGGCGAAGGCAAATCCACCACCCTGTTCAATCTGGCCACCGTGTTCGCCCAAAACGGTCAGCGCATCCTGGTCGTCGATTCGGACTTGCGCCGTCCGACTCTCCACAAACTGCTTCACGTCTCCAACACGGTCGGATTGACCGACTTCCTGCTCAAGCAGCGCCCGCTGGAAGAAGTGATCCAAAAGACCAAAGTGCCGACGCTGGATTTCATGGCCAGCGGCAAGCTGCCCAGCAGTTCCATGAGCATTCTCGGTTCGGCCCAGATGAAGGAGACCATCTCGGAACTCAAGCATCGTTACGAGTTTATTTTCTTTGATTCACCGCCGCTTTTGGGTGTCAGCGACGGCTCTATCCTGGCCAGCGAAATGGATATGGTGCTGCAAGTCATCCAATACCGAAGGTACCCGCAGGCCATGACTCTGCGGGGCAAACAGATGATTCTGAAGGTGGGGGGCAACCTGATTGGCATCGTCCTCAACAATATCAACATGACGCAGGACGAGAACTACTACTACTACAGTGGTTATTACGAATATCAGTCTCATCAGAAGGACGACAAGAAGGACGACAACGTTGTCCAGGGTAGTGAGGCCAACAAAATGGCCAACGTTGAAATCAAACCGAAGTACTGAGGGCTGGCTTTACACGGCTTTGATTATGAGACTGTTGCGTATGGAAATGCGTCGATATCTGGGTGCCCTCTGTCCGCTGGCCTTGGTGCTGATGCTCACAGCCTGCCAGAGCCCGCCGCCGCCCGATCCCAAACCTACGCAGCCTTCCCCGGAAGAGGTCGAGAAGATTTTGCATTCGGAACCTCTGCAAGTTGGGGACAAAGTGAGCGTGGAGCTAACCGGCATTCCCGATAAAATGGACCCTCTTCTTCGCGACATCAAAGAAGATGGTGGAACCATCAATTTGCCTTTTATCAACGACATTCCGGCGGCAGGCAAGACGCCCAGCCAGTTGGAAAAGGACATCAAAGACGCTTACGAGCCGCATTGGTATCCGCATGTCAATGTTACCGTCACTCCTGTGGCGCGCTTTTTCTATGTCATGGGCCAGGTCACCGGCGGTTCCGGCAGCGGACGCGTCGCCTACACCGGACCGATCACCGTCCTGGGTGCCATCACATCGGCCGGAGATTTCACCCCTTTCGCCGACAAGAAGCACGTTCAGATCACACGCATGAACGGGAAAATTGAATACGTCAATTGCGTCAAAGCCCTCAAGCACCCGGAATTAGACCTCAAGGTGTTTCCCGGCGATAAAATCATGGTGCCACGCCGATTATACTAGCCGTGGTCCAGCTTCAACTCCTGACCGGGAATCGAAGCGGGGCGGTATTCCGATCTGATCATTTTCCAATCCGAGCCGGGCGCGCGCCTGAGTCGGATCTGTCCCTGGACGAGCCGGGCGTCTGGCAGCGTCATTTTGTTATCGACTGGCGTGCTGAAGGATTGATCTTGGAAGCGGAGCCGGAGGCATTGCTCAGCATTAACGACACCTCGGTGCAACGCGCCCTTCTTCGCAATGGCGATATCATCACATTGGGCGCTTCGAAAATCCGGGTCAGCCTCAGCCCTGTGCGGCAATCCTCCCTGGCGCCGCGCGAGTGGCTGACCTGGATAGCTTTGGGCGCCCTTTGCCTGGGGCAGGTGGCGCTGGTTTACGAGTTGATCCGCTAAGAGCGCCAGGATTCTCAGTGGCGGAAATGCCGCGTCCCTGTGAACGCCATCGCCATCCCGTGCTGGTCTGCCGCTGCGATGACTTCCTCGTCCCGCACCGATCCTCCTGGTTGAATGGCAGCAGTCGCCCCGGCCTCGGCGGCCAAAGCCAGGCCGTCGGCAAAAGGGAAAAAGGCGTCACTGCACACCGCGCTGCCCGCTAGAGAAAGTCCAGCCGCGCGCGCCTTCTCCACGGCCAGCCGGCAGGCATCCAACCGGCTCATTTGCCCGGCGCCGATGCCCAGGGTGCGGTCGGCCGCGGCAAATACGATGGCATTCGACTTGACGTGCTTGGCGATCTTCCAGCCGAACATCATCGCCTGCTTTTCCGCTTCCGTGGGCGGCCTTTTGGCGGCCAGGCGCCAGCCGTCGGCATCCGTAGTCTTGACATCAGGCTCCTGCGCCAGCACCGAGCCGGCTCCCACGCTGCGCAGTTCCAGCGCCAAACTGCCGACTGGCCGAAGCGTCTTAATCAGCCGCAGGTTCTTTTTCTTTTGCAGCAGCGCCAGCGCCTCGGGAGCGAAATCGGGCGCGACGATGACTTCGCTGAAAATCTCCGCCACCGCTTCGGCGCAGTCCAAATCCAGCGGCTGGTTGACGGCGATGATCCCGCCAAAGGGAGCCTGGCGGTCGGTGGCCAGTGCCTTCTCCCATGCTTCCGGTAATGTCCCGCCTACGGCCGCGCCGCAGGGATTGGTGTGCTTGAAAATGGCCAGCATCGGCGGACCGTCCGCGAAATCAGCCGCCAGCGCCGCCGCCGCTGTCAAGTCGAGGATGTTGTTGTAGGAAAGTTCCTTGCCGTGCAGTTGCTGGAAATAATCGTCGAATTTTCCGTAGAGCGCCGCTCTCTGGTGCGGATTTTCCCCGTAGCGCAGGTCTCGCGCCTTGGGCAGGTCCACGTGCAGAGCCGCCGGCCACGGCTGGCCGGCATCGGGAGGTGCAGGCAGACCGGCGTCGGCCGCTGCCGGGGCCAGCCCGAAAGTTTTCGCCAGATAGGCTGCTATTTGTCCGTCGTAAGCCGCCACATTCGCGAACACTTTTGCCGCCAGCCGGGATCGCGTTTCCGGAGTGGTGTCGCCCGAGGCCAGAAGCTGCCCGGCCACCTCCGCGTAATCCATTGGATCCATCACCACCGTCACGCTCTGATGGTTCTTGGCCCCGCTGCGAAGCATGGCCGGTCCGCCGATGTCGATATTTTCAATCGCATCGGCCAGCGTCGCCCCAGGCCGAGCTATGGTCTGGGCAAACGGATAAAGATTGACCACCACCAGATCGATCGGTTTGATGCCGTGTTTGCGCGCGGCGGACTCATGCTTTTTGTCGCCGCGCACGTAGAGCAAGCCGCCGTGGATTTTGGGATGCAACGTCTTGACCCGACCGTCCAACATTTCAGGCCACTCAGTGAAGGCACTCAGATCGCTGACCATGACGCCGTGCTCGCGCAGCACCTTGGCAGTGCCACCGGTGGAGATGATTTCGACGCCGGCAGCCGCGAGGGCCTGGGCAAAAGGAAGCAAGCCCGTCTTATCAAAGACGGAGAGTAGAGCGCGTTGGATCTTGGCCATAACTAGCGAGCTTCAATTTTGCAGAAGCCGCCACGGAGTCAACCTGATTTGCAATTTGGCGGACAGCGTCAGGCCGCGCAACCGCTTAACTCGCCTTGAATTCGGCCATTCATTCCAGGATTGTTTAAATTGTGAATTCATTCCACCGCACGTTCCGGTCTTGCCCTAAAACTCAAAACCGCTCATCATTCGAGTCTGTAGCCTTGTGAATACGACTAATTCTAAATGGGCCGACGCGGCGCTTCTTGCGCTCGGCTTAACGCTCCTTCTTCCAAGCCCGCTCGGAGCCCAATCCCGGCGTTCCGCTCCACATAACCACGGCCTCGAGGCAGCGCAGGAATCGCTGAAAAGCCTCCATCCTGCCGATGGCGTCGAAGTCACGCTCTTCGCCGCCGAGCCGATGGTCAAGAATCCAACGGACATGGACATCGACGAGCGGGGGCGCGTCTGGATCACCGAGGGCGTGAACTATCGTTCCACTTTTCAATCCTGGGGCGTTCTTGATCCGGCGGGCGACCGCATCGTCGTCCTTGAGGACACCGACGGCGATGGTCTTGCCGATAAGGCAACCACGTTTTATCAAGGCCCGGAAATCAACGCCGCTCTCGGCATCTGCGTGCTTGGCAACAAGGTCGTCGTTTCCTGTTCGCCCAATGTTTACATTTTCACCGATACCAACGGTGACGGAAAGGCGGACAAAAAGGAAATTCTTTTCTCCGGCATTTTCGGGGTCGATCACGATCACGGCGTCCATGCCTTCAGCTTCGGGCCCGACGGCAAGCTGTATTTCAATTTTGGCAACGCGAGCGGGCAACTCAAAGACAAGGACGGCAAGCCCATCATTGATCTCGCCGGCAACGAGATCAACAACCAGGGCCGGCCCTATCGCCAGGGCATGGTTTTCCGTTGCAACCTCGACGGCAGCGACGTCGAAGTCCTCGCCAACAATTTTCGCAACCCTTACGAAGTCGCCGTCGATTCCTTCGGCACTCTGTGGCAATCCGATAACGACGACGATGGCAACCGCGGCGTGCGTGTCAACTACGTGATGGAATATGGCAATTATGGTTACGTCGATGAAATGACCGGCGCCGGTTGGGAAGTGCGCCGGTCCAATCTCGAGCCTGACATTCCCAACCGGCACTGGCACCAAAATGATCCCGGCGTCATTCCAAACCTCCTGATGACCGGCGCGGGCGCGCCTACCGGGATTTTAATTTACGAGGGAACGCTGCTGCCCGACGCATTTCGGAACCAAATCATTCTCGGCGACGCGGGTGCGCGCATCATTCGCTCAGTGCCTGTCAAGCCGGACGGCGCAGGCTACAAAGCCGCGAATGTGCCGCTTCTAACGAGTAGCGATACTTGGTTCCGGCCTTCCGATGTTTGCGTCGCGCCGGACGGCTCTGTGTATGTTGCCGATTGGAATGATGCCGTGGTGGGCGGCCACGATATGGTTGACCGCGATCCCGACACCATGACCGGCCGTATCTATCGCCTGGCGCCGCCCGGTGTGAAGCCATCCGTGCCGAAGCTTGACCTCAAGACCGCCGCGGGCTGCGTCAAAGCCTTGCAATCGCCCAATCTGTCCACTCGTTATCTCGCCTGGACTGCTTTGGAGGCCATGTCCAGCGGCGCGGAAAAGGAGTTGCATAAGGTTGAAAAGGAGAGTCCCAATCCGCGCATGCGTGCGCGCGCGCTTTTTTTGCTGGCGCAGGAAAAAGGAAATGCCGCGAAATACGTCGCCCTCGCCTTGAAGGACAGCGATCCCGACCTGCGCAACACCGGCTTGCGCATCGCCAAGGAACACAAACTCGATATCATTCCTTTGGTGCAATCTCTTGTTGACGACCCTTCGCCGCAAGTGCGCCGCGAGTGCGCCATTGCGCTCCGCCATAATCCGTCGCCTCTGGCGCCAAAGCTCTGGGCGGCGCTCGCGCAAAAGCACGATGGCCACGATCGCTGGTATCTCGAAGCCCTGGGCATCGGCGCTGACAAGCAGGAGGCAAAGTTTTTCGACGCGTGGCTCAGCGCGGTGGGGAGCAGTTGGAACACGCCGGGTGGCAGGGACATAATCTGGCGCTCGCGCGCCCCGGCCGCCGCTGGTTTCCTCGCCAAAATTATTGCCGATCCGAACACGCCTGAAAGTGATCGTCTCCGCTACTTTCGCGCATTTGATTTTATCAAAGGATCGGAGAAAACGGACGCCCTCGATGAATTGCTCGTCGCCAATTCCCGCGCGCCCGCTGGGCCTGAGCATGAAACCATCGCTGTCGAGACTTTGACGCGGCTTAAAGGAGTTGACGTGGTGGCGCACCCGGAAATCAAGGCGGCGTTGGCGTCGTCGTTGGAATCCTCGCGCGGCACGCCGGAGTTTGTGAATATTGTGCAGGCTTTTCATTTGCAGGACCAGAACGCCGGGTTGCTCGAGGTCGCACTCCGCCACCCTGGCGAGGAAGCCGGTGTTCAGGCGGCGCGCCTTGTCCTCGCCAGCGGGGATCGCACCGTGTTTGACAGCGCGTTTCACGATACCAACTCCGCCGCCAGGCTGACTGAGGTGCTGGGCAACACGCATGACAAAAGCTTCGTCCCTGTTCTGCTGCCATTGGTGAGCGATGAAAAGATTGATTTGGCTGCGCGCCGCCAAGCCGTGCGTTCGCTGGCTCGTGTTAGGGAAGGCGCGTCGCAACTGCTTCAGCTCGCCAAGGACAACAAAATGCCCAACGACGTGAAATTCGTGGCCACCACGGAACTCAATCAAGTTCGCTGGTCCGAACTCAGGTCCGAGGCCGCACAAGTGCTGCCCGCCCCAGTTGGCCGCAACGCGGAATCTCTCCCACCGTTGCCCGAACTCCTAAGAATGCACGGCGATATTGCACGCGGCGCGCAGGTTTTCGCGCGGCCCGAAGCGGCTTGCATCACCTGTCATCGCATCAATGACAAGGGCGTGGACCTTGGCCCGGCACTCTCGGAAATTGGCGCCAAGCTTGGCAAGGACGCGCTTTATGAAGCCATTCTCGATCCCAGCGCGGGGATTGCGTTCGGTTATGAGAATTGGCAAATCACTTTAAAATCGGGTGACGATTTGAACGGCATCGTCGTGAGCGACACTGCTGATGAACTCATCATTAAGGACGCGAAGGCTATTCCGACTCACATCAAGAAATCCGACATTGTCAGCCGCCGCCAACTCAAGCTCTCCCTGATGCCGGCTGGTCTTCAGCAAGCCATGTCCACGCAAGACCTGGTCGATTTGGTCGAGTATTTGTCCTCGCTCAAGAAAGCAACGGCGCAACATGGAGTGGAAGGCGCAACCGGCGCGCTTACATCGCCGGCAAACTAGCGAGAGTTTCCGTTGACGCTTTACACGAACCCCTCTCCCTGCCCTCTCCCCGCCGTGCGGGGAGAGGGTGGCCGCAGGCCGGGAGAGGGGTTCGTCGTAAAGGCAAGGAGGCAAAATCTGACTTGACTGCGAGTCTTTGCCTCGAGTACACAAGCAAGAACAGTACGCCATTGCTCAGTCTGATCATTCTGGAACTTGAGCGTTGGCGCCCCAGGATTTGTTGGGTTCGGGTCCCATTTGAAAAGCCAGCGTTCCTCCTTTCAGGACGGCGCGTGCGGGCAGGAAAGGAGAATTCCAGTCGCGCCCATTCAGCGTGACGGATTGCACGTAGATATTTCGATCTGAAATATTGGCGGCTGTCATGGTGAATTTCCGACCGTTGGACAAGTGCAGCACGGCCTTGGGCAGACTGGGGCTGCCGATCACGTAATAGTCGCTGGCCGGGCACACTGGATAGAATCCCATGACGGTGAAGATGTACCAAGCCGACATCTGCCCGCAATCGTCGTTGCCGCTCAGCGAATCGGGCTTGTTGCCGTACTGGGTGCGCACGACTTCGTGTAGCCGTTGCGCGGCTTTCCAGGGCTGGCCGGCGTAAGAGTAAAGATAAATAATGTGATGGCTCGGTTCATTGCCGTGCCAATACTCGCCAATGCGCCCCTGCACGTCGTCCATGCCCTTGTTGGTGTCAGCTTGGTGAAAATTGAAAAGCTGGTCCAACTTGCCGGCGAACGGTTCCTTGCCGCCGGAGAGAGCGATGAGGCGCGGAACGTCCTGCGGCGCGTACCACGAGTATTGCCAACTGGTGCCTTCAGTGAAATCGTTGGTGCGCGAATCGTCATCGTAGAAGTGCGGATTGAACGGCGTCCGCCATTTGCCCTGCGCATCCTTGGGCCGCATCAACCCGATGGACGGATCGTAGAGGTTGGTGAAATTGCACGACCGACGCATAAAGTTTTGGTAATCCTCCGTCTTGCCGATCGCCTTAGCCATCTGGGCGATGGAGTAATCATCGTAGGCGTATTCCAAAGTCTTGGAGACCGACTCATTTTCTTGGTCGCACGGCACCCAGCCGAGTTGGCGATAGGCGCTCAGGCTGTCATAGTCCGGATTCATGGCGGTGGTCTTGATGGCTTGGTAGGCATGCTCTGCGTCAAAGCCTTTTACGCCTTTGAGAAAACCATCGGCGATCACCGCCACCGCGTGGTAGCCGACCATGCACCATGTTTCATTGCCATCCAACCCCCAGACGGGCAAAAGGTGGTCCACGCTTTGGTCGAAGTGTGCCAGCAAGGATTGGATCATGTCGGAATCGCGCTGCGCCTGAATGAGGGCGAAAAGCGGATGGGTGGCGCGATAGGTGTCCCAGAGCGAGAAGACGGTGTAATCGGTAAATCCGTTGGCTCGGTGGACATCACCATCCAAACCGCGATACTGGCCATCGACATCCTCGTAGAGGCAGGGCGCGAGGCAACAGTGATACATGGCGGTGTAGAAGGTTTCTTTCTGATCCTGCGTGCCATCGACTTGCAGCCGGGCCAGTTCCTTGCTCCACTTCGCGCGCGTCTCGTTTCGCACGCGGTCGAAATCCCAGTCCGGAATTTCGCGGTCGAGATTTTGCAAGGCGTTGGCGGCGCTGACGGCGGACACGGCGACCTTGATCTGGATGACCTCGTTGGGGCGAGTCTTGTATTCGGCCACAAATTGGAGATTGGTGCCGGCGGCCTCGTTGCGGCTGCGAAAACGGTAGGTATTATACTTGACATCTTGGCCGTTGCTGTAGATGCGATGATCGTCGAAGGGGCGGGAATAGCGGGCCGCGAAATAAAGGTATCGCTCCTTGGCCCAACCGCCGACGAGGTGAAACCCGGTCACGGTGGAGGAGTCCTCGACGCGTACGTGTGACCAGATCAACCTGAAGCGGCCCGGAGCGTCCACGCTGCCGTTGAGGAAATGGCTCAAATCGGTCAGGATGGAAGCGTGCTCGCTTTCGGGAAAAGTCAGGCGCATGAGGCCGGCGCGCTCGGTGGAGGTCAACTCGACGTTGACCTTGTTATTCAGCAGGGTGACTTGGTAGTAACCGGCGGAGGCGGATTCCTGGTCGTGCGAGAAACGCGCGCGGTAGCCGGCATCGGGATTGTTGGTTGGGCCGGGAACCAATTTCGCTTCGCCAATTTGTGGGATGAAAAGGAAATCGCCGCGATCTGGAATGCCGGTGCCGGACAAGTGCATCATGCTAAAACCCATGATCGAGGTGTCGGAATACTTGTAGCCAGCGGCGTTGTCCCAAAGGTCGTCCGCTGTGTCAGGGCTGAGTTGGACCATGCCGAAGGGCGCGACCGGGCCGGGAAACGTGTTGCCTCCGCCCTTGGTCCCAACGAACGGGCGGATGTAATCGGCCAGCGGTGGCTCCGCCTGCACGAACAAGGGAACGAGCGCCAGGAACAGCAGCCAGAATCGGAGTCGTGATTTCATATTGCCTTCAAATGCGCTTTTTCCAACGACGGTCGTGCCGTGCCGCATGAATAACGGCCGCTACGACGACCGCTTTTTCAGACTCCTGCACCTCATAAATGACGCGATACGGGAAATGCTCTGGATAACGCCACCTGACATCCATTTCGGGATGGCGGCGGCTGTTTAAGAATGGATTGTTAGCCAAGAAGTCGAACACATCCAGAATCTCTTCAATGAACCGGTCACCAAGGCCAGCCTCGTGCGTGTCGTACCAATCTGCGGCTGCAGTTAAGTCCTTCTCAATTTCCGGCCGAACTACAACACGCCACTTCATCGCCTGGCTCGGCGGCGAAGGCGCGCCTTAAATTCAACCAGCGGCACGGAGGACGCGGGCTCGCGCCGATGAGCCGCCAGACGGGAACTGATGAGTGCGTCGTCCGCTTCACTCAAAGGCGGTTCATCCAATTCAATAGCTCGGCGGATCAGGACTTGACGCTGTTCGGCGCTTAACATCGGCAATTCCTGTAAAACTTTCGCGAAACTCATTGCCTAATCTAAGCATTCTCCGCGCAGGCTTTCAAGCGCACAAATCAACATCGCCTATCCACTTATCTAAATAGAGCGAATCCGTCCTATTCGTAAACTTCATAGACCGTACCATCCAAGGCGAATTGGACGTTGCGGCCCAAGGCCAGCCAGGGCAAGGCGTGCGGTTCCCGTGCCGCCAATGCAAAGTATTCCTCGGAATCGAATTGCACCCGCACCCGTTTCGCGTTGGCCAGATTTTGCACGTCGGAATCGATCCATTGTTGGTCCTGGTTCTGGAAGAAATTCTTGCCGTTTACGAAACGCGTTTGCTGCGTGTATTGGGCCACCCGCTCCCGCGAATCAGTGGAAGGCGTCGATATTGACTGCACGGGCGTGCCAGGCAATCCCAGTGCAAGGTTGGCTTCGAAAGCGCTGCTGGCGGCGGCGACTCCGGGCGAGTCGGCCAATCTCAAAGTCGATCCGTAACGAGCGTCGGCCAACGCGCCTCTCCCACCGCGTCGGGCTTTGAAGGCGCTCCAGTTTTGGGCCGCGACTTGGTGCGCGGCGCTGTCGGCGTTGAGTCGCGGCAACGATTGCATGGAGAGCGGCACGTTGCGGCGCGCTTCGTCTTCGATAATTAGATAGGCGGTGTAGGGCGTGACGATGCCGTAACGGCGCGCTAATTGTGTGACCTCGTCGCGCAACTCCGCGTTTTCGCCGTGCAACCGGATTTCGTCCAGCAAATAGCCTACTCGCCGCGTGGCCCAGAGGCGGGGGATGAACTCGCTTTCCGGCGAGTCGGCGGAAAACTTCACGTCCTGCGCGAATTTTCTCGATTGGCCATTGATGGTTCCCGCGATTTCAAGCCCGGCGGCGCCATCGCCCGTGTAGCGGCCCACGACAATCAACTGGCCGCCCTTGAACAAATCCGGCAGCGGCTCCGGATACATCTTTGAGATATGGACGCCGCCAGTGACGTGCAGGGCCGGATTGGCCAGCACTGGCTCGGTAATCTTCGAGAAGAACGAGGAGACTTTTACCTCCAGATCTTCCTCGGGCAAGACATATTGCGCGGCGGCGCGTGTTTCCTCGGCAATCTTATCCAGCAAATGTGTGTTGACATCTCCGCCGATGCCAAAGCAGAAAACGCGCGTGCGGCCCTCGCCTTCTTTCTTGACGTGCGCCACGATGGTGTCCTCGTCCGTCTCGCCGACCGTCGGCTCGCCGTCCGTCAAGAAGACGATCATAAATGGCCGGTCATCCTTGGCAGGCCGCGAAGTCAGCACCTGTCGCAGCGCATCGTCGATGGCCGTGCCGCCGACGGCCTTGAGGTCCTGGACGAAACTTTCCGCGCGCTCGCGGTTTTGCCGGGTGGCTTCGGTCAATTTGCCAAACAGCGGTTCCACGTCGGTGGAGAAGCGAACGACCTCAAAGCGGTCGCTGTCGTTAAGATTTTCCACGCAGAATTGAAGCGCCTTTTTGGCCTGCTCGATCTTCTTGCCGACCATCGAGCCGGAGGTGTCGAGCACGAAGGCCACGTCCTTAGGCGCGGGTTTAGCCGATTTGGTCTCCACCCCCGGAGAAGCGAGGAGCAGGAAATAGCCGTCCTCGCCGGCGGATTTGCACGTCAACAGATTCACGCCCACTTCGTCGTTTTCCGGTGCGAAATAGAGCGCGAAATCCGTGTCGGGCCGCACCTCGCTTGCTTCGTAGCTGGCGGTGGCGCGATGAGCGCCGTCGCGCTTGATCTCCACGGCGTGGCTGGGCGAATAAATCGTTTTAAGCGCTTTCGGGCTGTCCAACTCCACCTTAACGCTTACGTTTTTAATTGGCTTGGCGGAGAATTTTTCCGTGTTGAGCGGATAAACGTAGCTGATCAAGCCCGAATCTGACGCAAGCACTTGCGAATAAGAAAGCTGGATGCGTTTGGGGCTATTAGGCTCGATGGGAAAGACGCGCATTTTGAAGACGTCGCGCCCCTCGTATTCCAGCAAGGCGGGATCGCGCAGCTTGCGCACGATGTCCTCGTAAATGGAGCGGGCCTTGTCGGCGGCGAGCAATTCTGCCTCGACCTGCTTCCCGCCGATTTCCATGGTGAACTTGTCGATCTGAGCGCCTTTGGGCACGGGGAAAATGTAGGTTCCCTCCAGGCGTTGCGGGTTGGGATTGTAGAACTCCTGATCGACGGTCGTGGTGGCGATCTGGCCGTTGATCTTGACGTTGACATGGTGGTATGTGATTTCCAGCGGCGCGAAGGCGTAAGGCGCCGGCGGTCGTCCGGGGCCAGGATGGACGATGATGAGACCATCGGCCTTGGCGTGCAGAATGGAGCAACAGAGCAAAACGGGCAAAAGCATGAATCGTTTCATGCATGGTTGGACGGGAAACCCCGGAGAATGCTCCCGACGCAGTTCAGCCACGCTCTAAGGCAACCGAGGGGGAGCTACTTCAAGCCCTGGCTGTCGTGCCAGCGCATGGCTTCACGCAGCAGTTCGGTGGCGTTGGAGAGTTTGAGCTTTTCCTTGATTCGCACGCGAAAAGTCTGGATGGTCCTGAAACCGACGTGCAACTCCTCCGCAATCTGCCGCGTGCCGAGGCCGCGCCCCAACAACTGGAACACCTCCAATTCGCGGTCACTGAGGAGCTCAACTGGCGAACTCGTTGAGGCCAGTTGCCCTTGCCCAAACTCGCCTGCAATTACCCTCTCCATTTTATTGGTGAGGTAGAGTTTTCCTTCGAGCACGCATCGGATGGCTTGAAGCACATTCTTGGTCGCTTCCCGTTTCATGACGTAACCACGCGCACCGGCCCGAAAGGCGCGCTCCCGGTACAGCACTTCATCATGCACGGAGAGCACCAGCACGACCACCTCGGGACACCCGGATTTTATATTCTTGATCAATTCGAGGCCTGAGCCTCCTTCCATGGAAATGTCCACGACGGCGACGTGAGGTTTGGCGGTGGCGATGAGTTTAAGCCCGTCGGCAGCGTTGCCCGCTTCGCCGCACAGCGCGAGGTCTGATTGCTGGTTGATCAACGTGCCGAGCCACTCGCGCACCAGCGGGTGATCATCCACGATGAAGATTCTTCTTTTCTGGCTGTCCGCTTCAGGTGCCATTTTTTTGAGCCGCCGGGTTCGGGCTTAATCGATCAAGCAGGGGAATCTCCTGGGTGAGTGCGGCGTTGCTCTTCAACATTCAAGGCGAACATCGCTTGATCCTCCTTGGACTCAAAGAGCGGATAGAGCAGAGGCAGAATGAAAAGGGTCAGCACTGTGCCGGTGATCAGGCCGCCAATAATGACAACGGCGAAGGGCCGCGCCGTTTCGGCTCCCACGCCGTTGGAAAGCGCCATGGGCAGCAGCCCCAGCAGAGCCATCAGGGCCGTCATGACCATCGGTCGGACGCGGGAAGTGGCACCTTCTTTGATAGACTCAATCATGCCCAGACCCTCCCGGCGCAATTCACGAATGCGCGTGACTAGAATGACGCTGTTCTGGATCGACACACCAAAAAGAGCGACAAAACCAACCAAAGCGGCGACGGACATGTTCAGCCCGCTTATTGGCAAGGCCATTATGCCTCCAGCGGCCGCGAAGGGCACGGTCAGCAGGATGAGGATGGCGAATTTTCCGGAGTCGAACGCGATGAACAAGAGAAAGAAAATGGCGGCAATGGTGATTGGCACCACGACGGCCAGACGTCGCTCGGCGCGCTTTTCATTTTCAAAAGAGCCCGTCCAAACCAACCTGTAGCCAACCGGCAGGTGGACCTGAGTGTTTACTTTTCGCTGCGCTTCCTCAACCAGGGAGCCGAGATCGCGATCGCGCACGGACATTTTAACGGCCGTGCGCCGCTCATTCTCCTCGCGATCAATCATGTTCAAACCAGCGCGAACATCCACTGCTGCCAACGTCCCCAAAGTGATGCGCTCACCGTTGGAGCCAAAAATCGGAATGTTGCGAATGGATTCCAAATCCGCCACCGATTTGGGAGCCAGCCTTACGACCAGATCAAAGGAGCGTTCCCCTTCCAGAACTTGCGTGGCGGCCTGACCGCCAATAGCGGTCGCGACGACCGTCTGGATGTCAGCCACAGCCAACCCGTAGCGCCCAATGGCCGCGCGATCTATGGTGATTTGAATTTGCGGCTGGCCCAGCAATTGATCGGTGCCCACATCCGAGGCTCCAGGGACAGTCTTGATGATGTCAACAATTTGATCGGCGATGGCTTGCAGCTTGACTGTGTCGGACCCGAAAATTTTAATGGCCAGTTCACTTTTAATGCCGGAAACGGCCTCGTCCACGTTGTCCTCGATGTACTGGCTGAATTGAGTGTCGATGCCGGGAATCTGTCGGATCTTGCTGTCCATAGCCTCGCAGAGCGAATCGCGCGTGTGGGCCGTGGTCCATAGCTCGCGCGGTTTCAAGCCGACGCTGTACTCGCTGATATACCAGCCGTTGACATCCGTGCCGTCGTCGGGTCGGCCTAGTTGGCTGACCACGTATCGGACCTCGGGAAAAGAGGCCATAATCTTGCGCACTTTTTGGGTGATTTTGGCGGATTCCGAGGGCGAGATGGATTGTGGAACGAACGTGCGCACCCACAAATCACCCTCATCGAGCTTGGGCAGGAATTCGCTTCCCAGCCTGCAGTAGATGATTCCGCCCGCGACCAGCAACACGGCCGCCACGAGATAAACCACCTTGGGAACCTTCATGGCAAAGGCCAGCGCCGAACGATAGATGCGCACCAGTATTCGCACGATCCAGGCTTCATGGGACGCAATCTTCCCTCCATGCACCGCGATACTGGCCAAGGCCGGGACCACGAGGATGGCGAAGACAGTGCCCGCGATCAGGGCGAAGGTCAGCGTCAAGGCCATCGGCTTGAAGATTCTGCCTTCGACCCGTTGCATGGTGTAGAGGGGGACGAAGGCGGTGAGCAGAATGATTTTTGAAAATAAGATGGGGCGGCCCATTTCCGTGGTCGCTTCCACAATGGCCGCGGTTAGGGACCGGATTCTGCCCTTCCGCTCTTCCAATATCCGCAGAAGATTTTCCATCACGACCACTGCGGAGTCAACAATTATTCCGAAGTCAATTGCCCCCATGGAAATGAGGTTGGCGGGTATGCCGCGCAAGTCCAGCAGCATGAAAGCACCCAGCAGGGCAAACGGCACCGCCAGCGCCACCACCAGCGCCGAACGCCAGTTGCCCAAACCCAGAAACAGGAAGAGCACCAGCAGCACCAGAGCAATTCCTTCGATCATGTTGTGGCCCACGGTGTGCAGGGTGCGTTCGGTCAATCCCGTGCGGTCATAATAGGTCACGGCCTTCACTCCCGGAGGCAGATACCGCTCGTTGATTTGATTGGCCATGTCCCCGATGCGTTTGCACACCTCCAGCGGATTCTCTCCCTTGCGCATGACGATGATGTCTTCGGGCACGTCGTCCTCGTCCAGGGTTCCCTCCGTCCGGCCCACGCGTCCCAGACGGTTGGCGTGACCAATGATGACGGTGCCGACATCGCTGATGTGGATGGGCGTGCCGTTGACGGTCGCCACCGTAATTTTTTCGATGTCCGAAATATTATTGACCAAACCCAAGCCACGCACCACATAGAGTTCCGTGCCGTGCTCCACGTAGGAACCACCGGCGTTGGCGTTGCCGTTGGCCAGCGCGGTGAAGACCTGCGCCAGGTTCAAACCGTAGGACTTGAGCTTGGAGGGATCGATCAGAACCTGGTACTGCTTGGTCAGGCCGCCGAAAGGATTGACATCCACCACTCCGGGCACTGAGCGCATTTTTTTCTCCACCACCCAGTCCTCCAGCGCGCGCAGCTCTTCGGGCGGGAACCCCGGCATCGCCCGCATCGTCAAACGATAGACCTCACCAATGGGCGTGGCATCGGGCGAAAGGGCAGGCTGAGCGCCTGGCGGCAGCGTGATCGTGCTCAGAAGTTGATTGGCCAGGTTGCGCACATAGGCATTGTCCGCATCGTCCTCGAACACAAGCGTTATTTGAGAGAGTCCGAATTCCGAAATCGAGCGCATGGAGACGCGCTTGGGGATGCCGTTCATTACGCTTTCAATCGGAATGGTCACCATCCGCTCCACTTCTTCTGCCGCGTGGCCTGGGAAGAGAGTCAATACCTGGACGGTGACATTGGTGACATCAGGATAGGCTTCCACCGGTATTTCGTGGAAGGCCATGGCCCCACAAAAGATGAAGACGCACATCAGCACAATCACGATGGCGCGATTGTGGAGAACCTTGGTTGTGAGGGCATTGATCATGATCTATCTGCGGTGTCAGGATACGTTTACTCGCTGCTAGGACGATGGTTCAACCAAGGCCTGCAGAAGCAGCGCCCCTTCTATGACCACTTTTTGGCCGGGGCTGATGCCTTCGAAAATCGGAACTTTGTTGTCCTTTTCAATGCCCACCTTGACTTGCTTGCGTTCATAAGTGCCCGGCGCATCTTCCAGGAATACGAACGAGTCGTCCCCTTTCATGAACAGCGCCTTGGAGGAGACTTCCACGCCCATCTCGCCCGCTTTGGAGGCCGCCTGGACCACATCCACCAGCACATACATCTCCGCTTTGAGCAGCTTGTCCGGATTGTTGACAACGCCGCGAATCTTGATCGTGCGTGTGGCCGGATCCATCGAGTCTCCTATACGATCCACGACGCCCTCAAAGACCTTGCCGGGAAAGGATCGGGAGTGGATTTCCAGGCGCAATCCGGTTTGCAGGGCGGGAAGGTCCGACTCCGCCACGTCGAGCTGCAACCACAGTTTGGTCGGATCACTGACCACAAAACTGGGCGCGAATAAATTAGGGGCGTTGGCCAGCATGAGATCGGCGCGCAATTCCTGCCCGGGGTTGATATTCTTTTCCACCAGCACGCCTGCGATCGGGCTGCGCAATATGTAAACCGCATTGGTGCTTTTATCGCTTCCCCCGTAATTGGCCAGGACCGCCTCCGACCGGTCCCGCTCCGCCAGGGCGGCCACGTAAGCCGCTTGTGCCGCTTCCACATCCTTGACTGCGGCGGCGCCATGCTCAAGCAGCTCTTTGCTGCGCGAGTAGGCCTTGTCTGCGGCCGCCAGATTTCCCACCGCCGTGCGTGCGTTAGCCAGGGCTTGGGCGAAATCCGGCGAATCAATCTCCGCCAGCGGCGTGCCCGCAGCAATGGGTTGCCCGAGATCAGCCCGCAAGGCGGTGACGCGCCCGGCCACCGGCGTAAACACACCTACCGTTGTATCTTCGTTCCAGTACAGGCGGCCGGTCACATGCGTCACGGCCATGGTTCGGGCTTGGGCGTCTTGCACGGCGATGGAAGCCAATTGGGGGGCGTTGGTCAAAAAAATAACCTTTTCGCCCTCCACTTTTGGATCCGGCGGCCGGTCGAAGGTTACTGCTTTCTCCTTGCTGCAGCCGAGCCAACCGGCCAAGGCCAACAGACTAAGGCATTTTAGCAGAGCCGGAGATTTCGGTGCGGGATTTTGAGGGATTCCCATTTTCGCAGTGTTCGAACTATTCATGGTGGGCATTGACTTTAAGGTTTCCGTGATTCCAACGTTGCTTGAGTCAGGACATTGCGCGCCGAGATCAAGTCGGCAATCGCGCTGGCGGTGTCGGATATGGCTTGGACGGTGGCCAGGCGGACGTCATTGTCGGTCCGTTCGGCATCCAGCAAGTCCACCAACGAAGCGCCACCTTTTTCGTAAGCGAAGGCCACCGACTCGCGCACCTGGGTGGATTTAGGCGCCGTTTTGTCTCGATAGCTCAACCAGCGCGCGTGAGCTTCGTTATATTCGGATTCGGCATTGGAAATGTCGGCCTCCATCTGGGTCCTGACCTTGCCGGCAGCCATCAAAAATTGGTCAACACTAGCTTGGGCGGCCTTGATGTTGCCCCCGTTCAAGTTCCAAAGAGGCAGCGGGAAGGAGACGCCGACGCCTAAAGTGTCGCCGGGTGGACCACTGTTGGGGGGCTGATGCTCGTACTGAACCAGAATCGTTGGGTCCGGAACGCGGATTGCTTTTTGCAACTGAAGGTTGGCTTTGGCTCCCCGCAGATCGGCTTCCGCAGCCAGGACGTCCGGACGCTTTGCTTCCACCGCCGATTCTTGAACGGATGGGGGAGCAACCTGGACCAATTCATCCAACGTACCTGCCGACACATAGCTTCCTTTGGGCTTGGAGATACCCATCAGAACTTCGACAACAATTCGGGCTTGGACGGCCGCGGCTTCAGCAGATTTGGCCTGCAACGCATATTGCTCCGCGTTGATCTCGATTTGCTTCTTGTCAGAATCGGAAATATCCCCGGCCTTGTACCGGGCTTCAGCAATGTCGGCTTCGTGGCGGAGCAAATGCGCGGACTCGTTCAAAATTCCAACGTTGTCCTCGGCTAGTAAAGCCGCGATATAGGCCTTGGTAACTCCCTGATCCAACGTCCTTTTGGCGTCGTAAAAACGAGCCTTGGCCCCCAATATGCCCGCCCGCGCGGCCACTTGGCGGTCACGACGCTTGCCGGCGATTTCGATCAACTGATTAACGGCAAAGATGGTATCGTAGTTACGCTGCCACAAGCTATTGCCTTCCACGGTGGCGTTGTGGTAGCTGCCGATATACGCTGTCGATAATGAAGCAGTGGGATTGGGGAATTCCTTGGCCACAATGAGTTGCGCTGTGGCGGCGTCGATACCGCTCTTGGCCGCCAGTAAATCCCAGTTTTTTTCAAAAGCAATTTCTTTGGCCTGAGCCAGGCTTAACGTTTGAGCCGGAAGGTTGGTCGCCGCGCCTGGTCCCGGCGCCGGCGTCGGATTCGGATTTGCCGACTTGGCGGAACCCGATTTGGGAAGGACGGCTATGAGCATAAACGCCGTCACGATGGACACCGCCATGCACGACCTCCTGCGACGGTAAATGGAATAGTTCATGACAAATTACTGCGAATCGGCCAGGAAGGCCACAGCCTGCGTCCCCTTTCGACCCCGAGTAGAGCCACAGTGTTTTTTGACATCCTCCACCGTGCTATCCCAATCACGAGGGAACAAGAAAGGTACTTCGTGACGGTTTGGATCAACGTGTCGAGATCATGAATATAGGGCGTCTCGAGGTTGGGCAGAACCAGGTCAAAGCCAGCCCCGAGCCGCGTATGGAACACCTCCGAGCCGTTGGGGGCCCCCGCGACCTCGTAACTTCGCCTCCGCAAGGTGCGGCTTAGAGAATCGCGAATACTGTAATAATCAACAATACACAATATAGTTGCATTCATCGCTGCAAAATGGAACGACTGTAGTTCATAAATGGACTAGACCAGCGTTCACAGCGGTGCAACTGCGAAACAATTCGACGAACAGCAATAGTCGAAGTAATCCGACTTTGGTTATTGCCTGAGTTAAAGTAAAAAAAACATCTCCTGGCATTGCGAGGAAATCGCAGTGCAATGACACTCAGAGGCCGGCTGACCGAACGGGCCGAGATAGCAAAAGCCTGAGCATTTGATTGCCGCGCCTCTGCCACCGCCGCCAATGGAATTGCCAACTGAACCTTCTCGTCCACTTAGAAAACCATAATCAGTACGAAGTAGGATGTCTGTAGGGCGCGGCCTAAACATTTTGTAGGGCAGGGTCGTACATATCTACGACTGTTTTCTTGCTTTGCTAGTAACTAGAATAAAAAAGCATAATAATTTCCTTAACGCAAGCATAAAAACAGAAATTATCTACTTTAAGGTTTGTCTATTCTAGGTCGTTTACTTTTCTTGCTGGCTTTCCTGCCAACGAACGGCTTCGCGTAACAACTCAGTAGCACTAAAAAGCTTGAGCTTTTCCTTAATGCGGGCACAAAAAGCCTGAATGGTTTTGACGCTGACGTGCATTTCCTCCGCAATTCGCCTGGTGCTGTAACCGCGTCCCAGCAATTGAAACACTTCCAGCTCACGATCGCTCAGATTTTCGGCCACGGAACCCGGAGTGCTGGGTCCTTCGACAAACTTCTCGGCCAACAGCATGGCCATTTTATCGCTGACATAGAGCTTCCCGCCTAGAACACAGCGGATAGCCTGGAGGACTCTCTTGGTTGCCTCTCGTTTCATGATGTAACCTCGCGCTCCGGCGCGAAGCGCTCGTTCCGCATAAAGCGCCTCGTCGTGCATGGAAAGAACGATCACCATTACTTCGGGGTAACTCGCCTTGACGTTTTTGATGAGTTCAATTCCCGAGCCTCCCTCCATCGAAATGTCCACAATGGCGATTTCGGGTTTCGCCACCCCTATCATTTGCAATGCCTTGGGCGCGCTGTCCGCCTCTCCGCAGACTTGAAGGTCGGATTGCTGGTTCACCAAAGTGGCGAGCCACTCGCGCACCAATGGGTGGTCATCCACCAACAGAATCTTAGTTTTTTGTGCCATGAGTTTCAGAAGGAATGCCGGCTCCAGGCAATTTGCAGGTGACGCACGTCCCGCGTGAAAGCTGGCGCTCAATCTTAAAGTTGGCGCCGATGACGCTGGCCCGGTAGGCCATCGTGCGCAAGCCCATGCCCGAGGGTATTTTTGGGGGCATGCCAACCCCGTCATCGCAAATCGTCAACGTAACCCCATCCGACGCCGCCTCAAGATGCACGGCGATCTCCTTGGCATTGCTGTGTTTGACCGCATTTGTAATCGCCTCTTGCGCGATTCGGTAAAGATGAATAGCTACATCCGGTTCACCAATCTCCACCGGCTGGTCGCACTCAAAAGTGCAAGGAGTTTTGAATCCTTGCGTTATGGTGGCAGCCAATTCCCGAAGGGCGTCCGTGAATCCCTCCCCCTCCAGTTCAACGGGATGAAGACCGCGCGCCAAAGTGCCGGTCAGCTCAATAGCTCCTTCAACCAGCTTCACGATATGGTCCACCGCCTTGGCTTCGGGGAGCGATTTCGCCGCCAATTGCTCACTCAAGACTTCACCTGCCAGGGCCACGCCGGTGAGGTGTTGGCACAAACTATCGTGCAGATCGTGGCCAATTCGTCGTTGTTCGCGCTCGCTGATGCTCAAAATCTCTTCCTCCAGCCGCATGCGTTCGTGCATTTCGTTGTTCAGAGCAGCCGTCCGCTGGCGCACGCGTTCCTCCAATTCGTTGTGCAAAGAACGCAACTTGCCCAGGATCCACACGACTACAAAGTAAAACGTGAACGCAATCACGGTGTTCCAGACCGGCACCAGCGAACTTGAATAGCGCGCGCCTGCAATCAAATCGCCCGTGATCGAAACCACGACGCACAACGCCGAAACCAGAATGCCAAATCCTCGGCCCACAAACCACACCGCGAGAAACACCGGGACTAGGTAGAACGCGAAAAAATTAAGTTCGAAGCCCGTGCGGAAATCAAGTATGCCAACCAAAGCCACGATCGCCAGACTCAACGCCACCTGAAACATCCGCGAATGCTTATCCCATCGTTTGAATCGTCCGGTCATGATCGTGTTGTTGCTATTGAAATGGGTGGCGATTGGGGCGAGGCTAATCATCGTCCGTCGTTTTTACGGCCCATTCGGGGTAAGGCGCCTTGGAACCTTTCATGGCGCGCCACAGTATGTGGTTAAGCACATTCTCGGGACATTGGTCCTCCTTGTCGAATGGCAAGCGGCCTGAAACATAAGCGTCCTGGCGCAGCAGTCGGTCAGAAATCCTCTTCGGGCCGGGATTCATCTGGTCCAGTGGCACTTCGTTTGAGACATCCCGGAACGGCGTGAAATCAGGCTGCTCGGTGAAGCAGTCGAACATCGGAGTGGCGGTCGCGTCCATCTGATTCATGGGCGGCAGGCCCAGCATCAATTCGATGGTTCGCACCAAACTGGTCTGGTTGTATTGAGTATGGATGGTTTGGCCGCGCTTGGTGTAGGGGCTGGCGACGTAGGCCGTGGTGCGGTAGCCGCTGACGTGGTCCCATCCCGCCTGCGGATCGTCTTCGATGGCGAAAAGGCACGTGTCTTTCCAAAAAGCGCTGTGGCTG
>DASYNM010000356.1:0-9519 GCA_036008545.1 Verrucomicrobiia bacterium | reverse complement strand
CGACGGTCAAGAAAGGCCAGACCTTCGACGTGAAAATCTTCGCGCAGGCCGACCAGGCGCAATCCGCCACCATCCGCCTTTACCTCAACGACGGTTCTTTGGGTGAACAAAAGGTGCAGTTGAACGCGGGCAAGAATCTCTTCACTTTTCCCCAAACACTGGGCGAGCCCGGGTTTTACAAATACGACGTCCAACTGGACGCGCCCGGCGACACCATCCCGCAGAACAATCACGCCACTTCCTTTGCTACTGTGCGTGGCAACCCGCGCGTGCTGATCGTTTCCAGCGAACCGGCCAGGGACACCGAGCTGGCGACGGCCCTGCAAACCGGCAAACTGGATGTCAAAGTCACGGATAAATTCCCGCAGACACTGGCCGAGTTGCAAAGCTACGACACGATCTTTTTGTGCAACGTTTCCGCCGGCGATTTGGGACTCGATTCCATGCGGTTGCTGGAAAGCGCGGTGCGCGATTTCGGCGTGGGGCTAGTGTGCGTCGGGGGCGACCAAACCTACGCGGCCGGCGGTTATCGCGGCACGCCTTTGGAAGCGATGCTGCCGGTGGAGATGGAATTGAATAGCAAAAAGGTTCTGCCCAACGGCGCGCTGGCCATTGTCTGCCATGCGACGGAGTTTCCCGGCGGCAACGGCTGGGCGCGCGACATCGCTTACGCCGCACTCCAGGCTCTTGGCCCGCAGGATGAGATGGGCATCGTGCTCTGGGACGGCAATAATCATTGGCTTTTCCCGCTGTCCAAAGTCGGCAGCAAAACCGCCATGGGCCGCGCCATTGCCGGCATGAACCCCGGCGACATGCCCAGCTTCCAAGCCCCGATGGAAGCCGCCTACGACTCCCTGGTCAAGTCCACCGCCAGCCTCAAGCACCTCATTGTCTTCAGCGACGGCGATCCGGGTGCCCCGACCAAGTCGCTGGTGCAGGACATTGTCACACATAGAATCACGATCAGCACCGTCATGATCGGCGGCCACGTCGCGCCGGACACGATGTCGTGGCTAGCCGCACAAGGACACGGCCGTTTCTGGGCCGTCGATTCCGCGTCCGATCTGCCGCAGATTTTCGTCAAGGAAGCTTCGGTCATTTTGAAGTCCGCCATCTTTGAAGAGCCGTTCAAGCCGCAGTTGAAGTCCGTCAGCGAACTCATCAAGGGCATCGGCTCGCAGGAATACCCGACGCTGCTCGGCTACGTCTGCACGACGCCCAAAGGCCGCGCCGAAGTGCCGCTGGTCACACAGAAAGGCGATCCGTTGCTGGCCCACTGGCAATACGGATTGGGCCGCGCCGTGGCCTTCACTTCCGACGCGCGCGCCAAATGGGCCGCCAACTGGCTGGGCTGGGACAAGTATCAGCAATTCTGGAAGCAGGTCGCCCAATGGAGCTTGCGCCGCGTCGATGCCGCCGACTTTAACACCGAGGTCGCCGTCGAGAAGGGCGAAGGACACGTCAGCATCGAGGCCATCGACGCCGACGGCCATTATCGCAATTTCCTCAACCTGCAATTGCTGGTCGTCAGCCCCAAAGGCGAGAAGCAGACTCTGATCTTGGAACAAACCGGCCCGGGTCACTACGACGCCACCTTCCCCACCAAGGAAGTGGGCGCCTATTTGATGAACCTGACCGATCGCGGCAGCGGCCAATCGCAGGCCCTGGGCTTGAGTGTCAACTATTCACCTGAATTTGACGACGCTGGCCCCAACACGTCCTTGCTGCGCCGGCTGGCGGACCTGGGAGGCGGCAAGGTTTTGAATCCCGACACCGACAACCCCTTCTCGCACGACCGCAAGGAAACGTTCCAGCCGCTGGACTTGCGCGACTGGCTGCTCAGATTGGCCATTCTGCTTTTCCCGTTGGACGTGGCGGTGCGCCGCATCCAGATCGACCGCGCCGAATGGCTGCGCGCCACCAGAACGCTGCGCCGCTGGCTCATGCCCTGGCGCGGCGTCCCCCGCACCAAGGAAGCCGATGAGTCGCTTTCGGCCCTGCTCACGCGACGCGGGCGCGTCCGTTCCGAGCGCACCGCCGTGGCACCCAGTCCGTCCTTGTTTGAGCCGGAGAAACAAGTGCAAGTGCCCGAACCGGGCAAACCCACGCCTCTGCCGGGAGGTGAAGCCGCCCCATCTGGCGGCACTGCAGACAAAGCGCCGGTCAAAGATCAACCCTCCGTCACCAGCCGACTGCTCGACGCCAAGCGCCGCGCCCAGAAGCGTTCGGATCGGGAGTAGGTGGACGCAATGCGCGAATGAATCCGGCCAATGAATATTGATTGACAGCAGCGGTTCTGTGCGATGGGCGGAAATGCAGTAAACCCCGTTTCCATATTTCACTTGCCTGTCAACGGCGAGGGAGAACAATGTTCAAACGTCATGCAGGTGTTGAATCTTAGCGGGAAATCAATTGTGGTCATCGGTGGCACGACGGGCTTGGGGTTTTCCGCCGCGCGCTGTTTCGTCAAATGCGGCGCGCGCGTCGTGGTGGTCGGGCGCGATCCTGTTCATGTCAGCGCGGCGCGCAAAAGCTTCGGTCGCGCGGCGCGCGTGTTCGCGGGCGACGCCATCGATCCCGCCACGGCCACGAAAGCTGTCGAGTTAGCGGTGGAGGAATTTGGGCATTTAGATGGACTCTATCACGTCGCCGGCGGCAGCGGTCGTCCATGGGGCGACGGGCCCATGCACAAAATGACCGACGAAGGCTGGCACAAGACGCTCGAGTGGAATTTAAGCACGGTCATGTACTCCAATCGCGCGGCACTGCAACGATTCTTGGCGCAGGGCCGCGGTGGCAGCATCCTCAACCTAGGCAGTGTTTTGGCCGAAGCACCTTCGCCGGTCCACTTCACCGTCCACGCTTATACGGCGGCCAAGTCGGCCATTGTCGGCCTAAGCAAATCCATTGCCGCCAGTTACGCCGAGCAAAACATCCGCTGCAATGTGATTGAGCCATCCGTGATGGACACGCCGATGGGCAAGCGGGCGATGTCGGACAAAGCCATTATGAAGGTCGTCAGAGCGAGGCAACCTCTGGACGGCGGGCGAGTCGGCCAGCCGACGGATGTCGATGGCGCGGCGGCTTACTTTATGAGCGACGCGTCAAAATTCACCACCGGCCAAGTCCTTGCCGTAGACGGAGGATGGTGTCTGGCATGAACAAGCCATTTTTGGATTACCTGGCCAAGTGCCGCGCGTTGATCGACGTGATCGCCGCGCAAGACAAGGCGATAAACCAGGCGGCGGATTGGTTCGCGCAAACAATCTTGGCCGGGCGTATGGTGCATGTATTTGGTTGCGGGCATTCGCGCATCATGGTTGAGGAAATGTGGCCGCGCTACGGCTCCTTTCCCGGATTCAATCCCATCGTCGAATTGTCGGTTTCCTTTCATAACTTGGTAGTCGGCGCTAACGGACAGAGGCAGGCGATGTTTCTGGAAAATGTCAGTGGCCTGGCCGAACGAATCCTGCGCAACTTCGCGCTGGCGAAGGAAGATTCTGCCTTGGTGATTTCCTCCAGCGGGTGCAATCTGGTGCCGGTGGAAATGGCCGAACAATTTCAGCGGCAAAGGGTGCGCGTGGCCGCCATCATCAGCAAGGCCCACGCCGAGGCCAGCGCCAGCAAACGGGCTGACGGCAAAAAATTGCAGGACTTCGCCGATCTGGTCCTCGATACCGGCGCGCCGCCCGGCGACGCCATGGTCAAATTGCCCGGACTCGACACCGCCGTGGCGCCTGCTTCCACCGTGGGCGGCTGTATGCTCATCAACTGCATCAAAGCGGAGGTGGCCGCGCGGCTGACGGCGGCGGGACATCCTCCCATAGTATTGACTGCACCAACCATCGTCGGTGCGGCGCGATCGGCAGAAATTTTCGAGGTCGCCTACGACGAACACGCGCGCCGGCTGGCCAAACTTTACGCCGGACTCGGCCAGCGATCTGAGTCAATATGAAAGAAGCTCCGCTTCGCACCACCGTCATCGGCAGCTATCCGTTGCCGGGATGGCTGGAGTTCGCCTGCGCCCATCTCGATCAGTTCGGCGAGGCCGACCGCTCCGAGTTGCGGGACGACGCTGTCATCGCCGCCATTCACGATCAAGTCGCGGCCGGGCTGGATGTCATCACCGACGGCGAACAGACGCGGCTGGATTTCAATCTATCGTTCTACGGCCATCTGGATGGATTGGATTTGGAAGCGTCGCCGCCGCGCCGTTTCGGGCCGCCCGCGCACGATCAACGCGGCAAACATCGCGTGACCGGCAAGCTGGGCAGCGCGCGCGGGTTGGGAGTGGTGGAGGAATTTGAGCGTTTGGAACGGCTGGCGCCCGGCGGCCCGACGCTCAAAGCCAGCGTGCCCGGCCCCTATACTTTGAGCGGGCGGCTGGAGCCAAACGAAAAATATGCCGATCGCTACGCCCTGACCGAAGCGCTCATTCCGGTCGTGAGCCGCGAATTGTCGGACTTGGTCCACGCGGGCTGCCGCGAGATCACGGTGGATGAGCCGTCGATGAGTTGCTATGCGCATCGCGAGGATACCGCGCGGTTGGTCGATATTTTTAATCGCACCGTCGCGCCCGTCGTGGGGAAGTGCCGGCTTTCGACGCATCTTTGTTTCGGCAATTACAAGGGGCGCGCCGTCGGCCCCAGGATTTATCGGCCCATGTTCCCGGCCTTTCTCGACTTTACAGTGGATGAGATTCACGTCGAGATGGCCAGCCGCGAATTCGCGGAGTTGGAAATTATTGGCGACATCGCCGCGCGGCGCGACGTGGCCGTCGGTATTATTGACGTGAAGAGTTATTACATCGAAACGCCTCATGACGTGGCGGAGCGGGTGCGGCGCTGCCTGAAATTTGCGCCAGCCGAGCGGCTCTCGTTCGCGCCTGATTGCGGCTTGAGCCAGACCGCGCGCTGGGCCGCGCGGCAGAAATTGAAGAACATGGTCGAAGGCGTCAAAATCGTTCGCCGGGAATTGAAACTGGATTGAAGCCGGCTTTCGCCAAAGATGAGTCGTTTCTGGCCGACATTCGCTGGGTGCTGGATGCGCGCGGCTCGGGTGTTTGGTGGCTGGGCCAGAGCGGATTCCTTGTCGCGCAGAATGGCCGCGCGCTCGTTTTTGATCCTTACCTTTCAGATTCGCTCACGCGCAAATACGCCGGCACGACCAAGCCGCACGTCCGCATGACTGAAAGGGTGGTGGACCCAGGGGCCCTGGGCACGCTGGGGGTCATCGACGCCATTACTTGCAGTCATCAACACACGGATCATCTCGATGCCGAGACGCTGCGTCCGCTGCTCTCACCTAACCCGCACGCGCGGCTGATTCTGCCCGCAGCCATCAAAAAGGCCGCCACCGAACGACTCGGCGCGCAAGCGGCGCTCCGGTTTGTCGAATTGGACGACGGCCAATCCGCGCAGGTGGGCGAAATGAAATTCCACGGCATCGCCGCCGCGCACAATACGGTGGAGCGGGACGCCTTGGGCCGCTGCCGTTTTTTGGGTTACGTCGTGCAATGGGGCGGGACGACGTTTTATCATAGCGGCGACACGTTGTGGCACGACGGTCTTGTGCCCGCCTTGCGGCGTTTCAAGATCGATCTCGCCTTCCTGCCCATCAACGGCGACCGCCCGGAACGCGGCGTGGCGGGCAATCTCAGCGGCGTCGAAGCCGCGCGGCTGGCGCACGAAATCGGGGCGCGCCGCGTCATCCCGTGTCACTACGATTTATTCGAGTTCAACACCGCGCCGCCGGATGAATTCCTCGCCGAATGCCGCTTCCTGGGCCAGCCTTGGCAACTGCTCCGCCCAGGAGAAGGCTGCTCCTTTTGAACTGCTGCAGGCAAAGGGAGTTCTAAATCCTTTTTTTGATGAGTTGAGAAAGCATCTGGGGATCGAGCACCGCATCGTATTTCTCCTCGATAAACTCCTTAGTCTGGAGATCATTCTTGATACGCGTAACTAAAGCTTGAACGTCCTTATTCATCGTAAGCTTGTTCAATGCATCCCAATCGATAGATTCGCGTTCGCGGGCGGGATAAAGGCATTTGCTTCCATCGGGGTTCTCGAATGAAAGCTCTATGATGCCTATCCCAAAGGAAGTGGAGAGGCGCTGCAGTTCCGAAAGGAAATCCTCATCCTGAGAAATTTCCGCCGCAGCGAGATAGCCTTCGTTGGCCCAGGATGAATTAGAAACGGCTTGAAAGAAAGCCTCGCGGAGGTTCCCGAAACTCAAGGCCTTCTTGAGTTCAAACGAGTACAACTTTAGGGCTGTGTTGCCCGCCTCGGCGCTCAGATTGAGCACCTCGGATTTCCAGTCTTTGACGGGAAAGTAAACACCGATCATGTCAGGATGAACCCATTCACCAAACTCTTTCTTCGGGGAAGTGTTATGATGAATCGTCTTGGCATAAGCTTTGAAGTTGCGGCGGGCGAAGTATGCTAAGAAAGGGTGCAAATCAGATTCCTTGTATTCGTAAATGCTCTGAGCGGAGGTGTCTGCTTCTTGAACAGCTTCTTGGATTTTTTCATCTTTTATTTTCCCCTTTAGTTCTTTGAGAAAGTAGCGAGCTGGACGTTCTCCAATTTTATAGAAGATGGCATTCGGATCGTCTCGGACTTTAAGGAAGATGATTCCATAAAGCGATTTGGCCGGAGTCTGACCGCTGGATTGAATTTGCTTATCGTATCCTTTGAGTTGCGCTTTTTTCCAAATCTCTGCGGGCGACATCGGGCGTTGCTCTTCGCGGAGAATTTTTTCAGCCAAACCGAGGAAAGTAAGCTGGTCAGGCATGGAACCAGCAATCCCGGTGCTCTCAGCATTGATCCAAACCCTCATGCAGTTAGCTGGACTGGAGCCAGGATACTTCAAGTTGATTTTCTGCATTGCTTGCTCCCAGTTCAAGCCGTCGTCCCGGAGCTTGCGAATGTATGCCGAACGGCCAGCTATGCTCATGCTCCCTTGCCCTTCGGAGGCAGGTGATTTCGCGCCACGCGGCGTTTTGTTCCAGTTTGCTTTGGCCCAACCGCTACTGTAGGGATATGTTTTGCAGAGTATTTCAGAGGCTTCGGCAAGAGGCATGCCTTGCGCTTTCAAGTTGTGGAGCATCTGCGAACGGCCTTTGAGGGAAGGTCGGCCAGCCATACTTGTGCTCCCTTCCCCTTCGAGGGGAGCAACTTTTTCTTCTGGCAGCCACGTCGGCTCCAACCCATAGCGCTTCAGACCAACGCTGCACATCCAGGCAACGCTGTTTTTGGCTGTCTTTTCCACGACGTCGGGGAACTTGAGCATGAATAGTTTGACAACCTCGCTTTTGGTCTTGCGCTCGGTGCCTGAAAGCAGTTCGGCAATATAGTTCATTTTGCCGGGGTGTTTCACGGCTCCCTCATTCTTCTTGGTTGCTCTGGAAAGTATTGCATATGCGATCCTCTGCGTGCGCGGTCACCGTCATTCTTTTGAATTGCTATGGGCCGAGCGGGCCATTAAAAAACCGGTCGTGTCACCGTCACGGCTTGCCACGCTCTCAATATCGGTGAGTTCATACCACATAGATCAAACGCTTGTCCGCGATTTCTTTCAAGCCATTATTTATGAACCTCGCGGCGCATCCAAGCACACCCGCGACCAATGATTCCATAGTGCCGTCTGAATGTATTTCTAATCCGCGCCATCCGTGGCCCCGTCTCTTTGATTTGCCTTAAGAGTCGCGCCAGTGCGAACCACGTTTGATTTTTCCATTTGCGTTCCCGTCGAATAGTGGTAGCATAGAGTGTGCTAGGCGCCCCGGCGCCTGTTCTTTGAAATAAGGTCAAAGGGACTGGACAGTGGCCAGTTCTGGTCGATTTAACGTCGAACAGAGGCAAGTTTGCCGCGCCGCGACCTTGGCGAAGGCGGAAGATCGGACGAGATCGCGCAAGTCGTTGATTTCCACGATAGTTTCAGATATTTTCAATCCTCCCTATAAAGCCATGTGGCCAGTCGCACCAGTCGCACCCAGTCGCACTCAGTCGCACTCAGTCGCACCCAGTCGCACCCAGTCGCACCCAGTCGCACCCAGTCAAACCAGTCGCTGCTAGAAATGGAAGCGACATCGAGTCACGGCTCGACGGAGACAGAACAACACAAGAATTGGACCGCATTGCGCGGTCTGTCTCGCCCTACCGTGCGTGCGATAAATCGCGCCTTCACGGCCCAAATCGCAGGCTATCGCACCCTATCGCAGTTTAAAAAAAGTTGTGAGAGGCAGCAGGCGGGTGCATCCCTCACCCCCACAGTCGCTGGGGGTAATCGCCGCGGGCGATGAGTTGGCGGATGCTTTCCACGACACGGGCGTGATCTTCGCGGTAGGTGATGCCGAACCAAGGCGCGCCGGTGCGCAGCACGCGCACGCAGGCCTGGCCGGAGACCACAAGCTCGTTGATGGCGTTCGGAATGTAGCACTCGGCTTTTTCGTCCTTGCCGCTTCGCTCCAGGAACGCGGCGAAGTGGGCGCGCAACGCCGGGAAAACCGCAGGCGTGAAGCCCCAGCAATTCATTGAAACTGCCTCGTCGCCGGTCAACTTCGTGACGCGGCCGGCGGAGTCGGTGTTCTTCGCCCCGTCGCCGTCGCGTTCGATCTTCGTCAATTCCACGATGGATTTCATGCAACCGTTGGCGTCAACTTCGCACACGCCGCGGGCGACGCTGCCGAAATCGGAGAGTGTCTGGCGCAGAACAAAACCGGCCATCGCGTAATCCGCGCTGCCGGAGGACAGGTGCCCGGCCAGCAGGCTGAAGGATTGCGCGCCGTAGAAATCGTCGGCATTGATGGCGGCGAACGGTTCCTGGATTGCGCTTTGCCCGGCCAGTAGGGCGTGGGCAGTCCCCCAGGGCTTGGTGCGGTTGGGCGGCGGGACAAATCCGGGCGGCAGATCGCGCAGTTCCTGGAAAACATAATGCACCGGCAGGCGCTGCTCGAAGCGCTGCCCGACGAGTTCGCGGAACGGCCGCTCGAGGTCGCGGCGGATGACGAAAACGAGTTTGCCGAAGCCGGCGCGGAGGGCGTCGTAGATTGAGTAATCGATAATGGTTTCGCCGTTGGGGCCGACCGGGTCAATTTGTTTAAGGCCGCCGTAGCGGCTGCCCATGCCGGCGGCCAGGACAAGCAAGGATGGTTTGATCATCAAGTTCGGATTCGATCTTTGACCGCGCCCGGGCTAATAATCAATTCCCAATTTCCCAAAAATCGCGTATATTGCGAGTCCAATGCACGAGAAGACCGTGACCATGAATCGTCGGCCGCCCAAGAGCAGTCTTAAGCCCGAGGTGATGCACGACAAGCAGAGCGAACCCGACTACCGCAAATTGCGGATCGACAAAGTCGGCGTGCGCGGTTTGCGTTTTCCGATTCAAATCCGCGACAAGGAGCGGACGCTGCAAAACACGATCGCCACCATCGGCCTGTTTGTCGATCTACCCCACGAATTCAAGGGTACGCACATGAGCCGCTTCATCGAGGTGCTCAATTCGCACGGGCACGTC
>DASYNM010000355.1:0-13053 GCA_036008545.1 Verrucomicrobiia bacterium | reverse complement strand
AGATCAAATGCTTGAGCAACGTCAGGCAGATAACCTTAGCCGGACTGATGTACATGAACGAAACGGGAGGAGGCCTATTGTACAATGGAGCTGGTCTACCTGGATACGACCCGACGCTGCTCTGCAGCTGGATTGACACCTTAACAAATTACGGAGCGACGCAACCACTATACCTCTGTCCCTCGACACAGCCACAGACGCTAAATCAGTATTATGGGCCCGGAGCCGCGAACCTTGCCTGGGTAGTGGGGCTGAATACTCCGAATATCTACGTGGGCGGCAGCTATGGGCAGAACGGTTGGTTTACGACATTTGTTTCGCAAGCTGGACCTGGACTGGGATACGGGAATTTCCCCAGTTTATTCTTCAACAAACTTGCCACCGTGCAACGACCGGCTCAAACGCCTCTCTTTTTTGATCAAAATTACGTAGAAGCCATTCCTCTGGAATTTGACCACGCCGCCAGTGACCTTTACTACGGCCAAACGCCGGATACTGCTGCTCGCGTCGGCATGGGCTGCTGCACCATTTTGCGCCACGGCGGCCCCACCGCTGGCAGCAGCGTTCCCTGGCAATCCGGCCAACCCTTGCCAGGAGCGATCAACATGTGTTTCACCGATGGCCACGGCGAATTAGTCAAACTGCCCAAGCTCTGGAATTATTATTGGCACCTCAACTGGAACCCCGCCCTCGTCACCGTTCCATAATCATTCAAGCTGCGGAGCGGGGACAGGGACAGAAAGACGGGTTCCTCACCTCGCCCCCTTTCTTGGAACCGATCTTAGGTGGGTAATTACCCCATAGCGCCTTCACGAATTCCCGGTTAGTTGTCAGGAGTGATGATGGACATCGTTGGCGACGCATTTGCGTTCGTTGAAAAGGCTTTCTCTTGATCAGGCTCCGAACTCGTTGGACCGCCCTGTGGTGCGGCATTCTTATGTCATGGCTGAGTCCGGGGCGGGCGGAGGATTTCTTGCTGACCATGCCCAAGCCAGGGACGAACCAGTTGCGCTTGCTCTCTCCTGCGCTGCTCGAATTGACATTGATTACGACGAAGCAACCGGACCCGGCCCGGGTCGAGCAATGGGATTTCTTGGATGCCGGCGGGCACCTCCATGCGCCGGCGCCGGAGGAATTCGTGGTCACCATGAATGGCCGGCCCATTGCCGTCCAGTCCGTCGGCTTCAAGCGCCGGGTGCTTTATGCGCCGGTGAAGCACAGAGATTTGCGCATTGGCAATTATCTCTACTTGCAACTGGCCGCGCCCATACAAAGCGGTCAAACCGTCGAGGTGCGCGACCCGGACACAAATCTTTGGCCGGCGACCATGTCCTGGAGGACTTCCGCCGATCCGTTGCGCTGGAATCCCATGATCCATGTGAACCAACTCGGTTACTCGCCTGATTTCCCGAAGCAAGCCCAGGTCGGTTATTATCTGGGCAGTCTGGGGGAAGCCAACTTTTTCTCGAACCAGACCAACGGCGTGGACGCCGGTTTCGAATTGGTCGAGGCCGGCACCGACCGAGAAGTATTTCGCGGCAAGCTTGTTCGCCGCCCCGAGGAAGGGTTCACTTTTGAGTGTTACCAGCAAGTGCTCGCGGCGGATTTTAGCGCGTATAAGACACCGGGCGAATATCAGGTGTTGATCCCCGGATTGGGCGTTTCGTTTCCGTTCTTCATCGACGTAGGCGCGACCGCCGCCGTGGCTCGAACCTATGCTCTGGGACTTTATCATCAGCGCTGCGGCACGAGCAACGCGCTGCCTTTCACGCGCTTCACGCATGACGTTTGCCATGCCGCCCCGGCCAGCATTCCGTCGCCGCAATCGTCTTTCGCATTCACGTGGAAAACGATCGCCGACAAGAGTTCAGATTACGCGACCAATCCCCGCCACACGGCGCCTCAACTCAAAGACGAGGCTTCGCAGCTTTACCCGTTCGTGAAGCACGGAACAGTTGACGTGTCGGGCGGCCATCATGATGCGGGCGATTACAGCAAATATACGATTAACAGCGCGGCGCTGATCCATTTCCTGGTCTTTGCCGTGGACTCGTTTCCCGGTGTCGGCGAATTGGACAATCTCGGCCTCCCGGAAAGCGGCGATGGCAAGAGTGATGTCCTGCAAGAGGCGAAATGGGAGGCCGACTTTCTCGCCAAAATGCAGGACACGGATGGCGGGTTTTATTTTTTGGTTTACCCGCGAGAGCGAGAGTACGAGCAGGAAGTTTTGCCCGACCACGGTGATCCGCAGGTGGTCTGGCCGAAGACCACCGCCGCGACCGCCGCGGCCGTGGCGGCTCTCGCGGAGATGGCGTCTTCACCCAGATTCAAACAGCAATTCCCCGAAGCAGCGGCGCTCTACTTGCAGAAGGCCAAGGCCGGTTGGGCTTTCCTGGAACGCGCCATCGCCCAACACGGCAAGGACGGCGCTTATCAAAAAATCACCCACTACGGCAACGATTTCCTGCACGATGATCAACTGGCTTGGGCGGCTTGCGAGATGTTTTTGGCCACGGGCGATCCGGCGATACAACGCACCTTGATCGCCTGGTTTGACCCGTCCGATCCGGCGACGCGCCGATGGGGTTGGTGGCGGTCATGCGAAGGATACGGCTGTGCGATGAGGAGCTACGTCTTTGCCGTGAAAGCCGGCAAGATAAAGCTCGACCAGCTTGATCCCGAGTTTCTCAGGCAATGCGACGAGCAATTGTGGAAGGCTGGCCAGGATCAACTCGAGTATGCGCAACAGAGCAGCTACGGAACTAGTTTCCCGACCCCGACGAAACGAGTCCGCGCCGCGGGTTGGTATTTTTCCATGGACCAGGCCTTTGATCTCGCGGTGGCCTGCGAATTAGACAACCAAATCCAAGGCTCACGCGCGAAATTTTTGGAAGCGATCATCAGCAATATGAATTACGAGGAGGGCAGCAATCCGGTCAATATCACTTACTTGACAGGACTGGGATGGAAACGCCAGCGGGAAATTGTCGATCAATACGCGCAGAACGATGGCCGGGTGCTCCCTCCATCCGGCATTCCGCTGGGAAATGTGCAGGAAGGATTCAGTTGGCTGGAACCATACAAGCAGGAACTGGGCGCACTCAGTTTTCCGCCCGATGGCGCGCCCGTCGCGCCCTATCCATTTTATGATCGGTGGGGAAACAGCTTCAATCTCAGCACTGAATTCGTGGCTGTCAATCAAGCGCGCGGACTGGCTTGTGCCGCTTTCCTGATGGCGCAAACGTCCTTGAAAAATCAGCCGTGGAGATCGGCTCCGGGCAAAATCACTATTCTGCGCGACGGGGGAGCCGTCACAACGCGCCTGACCGTGAACGGCCTTGATTTGCGAAACGCGCGGATTGTTTGGGAAGCGCGGGATCAAGAACCAGCCTTTGGTTCGAGTCTTCACTTTCTCCCCGTGAATGCAGGTAGCCAGTGGGTGGAGGCCGAGGCTCAGTGGCCCGATGGCCGTCGCGCTTTTGCCGTGACGAACTTCACCACCGGCGCCGCCGGAGCAAACAATCTCTGGAGTCACTCGGCGCCCTGATAGAGGTCTTTACCCACTTACGGCCAACACCCTTTGCCCGTAATGTTACCGAAGCCAGATGGTCTGGGACTCTTCGAATGAAATTACTTTTTGTACATGACCAGTTCGGCGGGCGCGGCGGCGCGGAATCGAACATCTACGACACTGCGGCCGAATTCAAACGGCGCGGCCATGTCGTGGGCATTCTGCACGGCCCGGGCACCGGCCACAATGAGGCGGAGTGGCGGGAAACCTTTGAACAACGTTTTTCGCTCGAGAATGAAGATCATCCGGCGGCCGCCGTCGCGGCTGTGCAAATGTTCCAGCCCAATGTGATTTATGTTCACAAACTGGCGGACTTGGAGGTTCTTCAAACCCTGGTCAATTCGGGCGTTTCGCTGGTGCGCATGGTGCATGACCATGACATTTACTGCATGAGAAGTTACAAGTATCACCCGCTCAGCCGCGTTAATTGCCAGCGTGCCGCGTCGCCCTATTGCGTTTTTCCTTGCGGCGCTTCCATCGCCAGGAATCGCGGACCCGGTTTGCCGATCAAGTGGGTCAGCTATACGGACAAGAAACGTGAAATCCGACTCAATCAACAGTTCCAACGGATGATGGTGTATTCCCAGTACATGAAAGATGAATTGATTCGGAACGGCTTTGACGCCCGGCGCATTGAAATCCACGCCCCCTTGCACGCCGAGCAGGGCGACACGCCGCGCAGTTCATTTTCGGACCGCAATTTGATCCTCTTTGTCGGCCAACTTATTCGAGGAAAAGGCGTGGACATTCTGCTGGAGGCATTGGCCCGGGTTCAGGCCCCGTTTGAATGCCTCATTCTTGGCGACGGAAGCCATCGCGCGTTTTGTGAAAATCTCTGCCGAAAATTGGGTCTTGGCGACCGCGTTCATTTCTGCGGCTTAATCAAGTCCCAGGAGTTGGTAAAATATTATCTCGAATGCAGCGTGGCCTTGGTGAGTTCGGTGTGGCCCGAACCGTTCGGCATGGTCGGGCCGGAGGCGATGCGCCACGGGCTGCCGGTGGTGGCTTTCGACGTGGGTGGCATCAGTGAATGGTTGATGGACGGCGTGAATGGTTACCTGGTGCCACGGATGGATCGCGCCCGGTTTGCGGCGCGCGTGCAGGAATTGTTGCTCGACAAGGCCCTCGCCCGCCGAATGGGGGAGCGAGGGCTGGAAATGGTGAGGCAAAAGCACGATCCATCAAAGCAAATTACGGCGTTGGAACGTATGTTTGACAGTGTGATCTCAGAAACCGGATGTCCGCTCCACGCATGAACAACAGTTCCAACATTGGCGCGGTCGAGTCGGCTGTTCTCAGCCGATTGACCCGTTTGTGGAAACAGCGGCGACAGGAGGCCACCAACGCGGCGCCATTGCCGATCCTAATCGCCATCACGGGAGGCAGCGGCTCAGGCAAGAGCTGGCTGGCGGACCGGTTGCAACAAGCCTTCGGGAAAGAGGCCGCCCGACTTTCGCTGGACGATTTTTACCGCGATCTTTCTTCTCTGGCTCCGGCAGAACGGAAGAAGGTCAATTTCGATCATCCACGCTCGATTGACTGGCTTTGCGTGGAGCACGTGCTGAGCGACTGCCGCGCCGGCCGTTTGACTCGTGTGCCGCGCTATGATTTCAAGACCCATACCCGCGTCTCCCCAGGCGAATGGTTCAAGCCCAAACTACTCAACTTCATGGACGGACTCTGGCTGCTAAACGGTCAGGCGATGCGAGATGCCTTTGATTTGAAGATTTTCATTGATTGCTCCCGCGCCCTGCGCCTGGAGCGGCGCCTGACGCGCGATGTCGCGGAGCGGGGACGCAGCCCGCTTTCTGTGCGCCGGCAATTTGAAGACACCGTGGCACCGATGCACGACCGGCACGTCGCGCCGAAAGCTCACTGGGCCGACATCATCTTGAAACAACCGCTTCAGGATAAAGACATCCATCAACTTGCGGACCAGATCTGGGCTTTGCTCAGTCTCATGGTCTCCAAACACGAGTGGATGCGCACCGCACTCCAAACAGAATTATGCACCTTCCTAAAATCGCACTAACCTCCGCCACCAGCGACCATGACATCCGTGACTTTTTGCATCGCCGCTATGGGGCCACGCAATCTTGTTGGGGGCGCTGGCATCTGGCGATTCTCATCTGGCGAAAGCGGTTATCATGGAGCTGGCAGGTCTCTGGCTCGGTCCGCCTCAAGCGTTTGCTGGACATCTTCGGCAGCGCGGCAGCCATCGCGGTGCTGAGTCCGTTGATTCTGCTAGTCGGGCTGTTGGTGCGGATGGATGGCGGACCGGCTGTGTTCGCGCAAACCCGGGTGGGAAAGTTTGGGCGTGAATTCAAAATGTTCAAGTTCCGCTCCATGTGCATGAATGCGGAAGCGCGCCTGAAGGAACTTCTGGGCGCCAATTCCCATGCGGAAGGCGTGACTTTCAAGATCAAGAACGATCCCCGGATCACCAAGGTCGGCAAATGGCTGCGCAAACTTTCCCTGGACGAGGTGCCGCAATTTTTCAACGTGCTGATGGGGGACATGTCCCTGGTTGGCCCGCGTCCGCCCGTGCCTGGGGAAGTGGCCCGCTATACTGCGATGGACCGGAGGCGGTTGACGGTCCATCCCGGCATCACCTGCATCTGGCAGATCACCGGCCGCAGCGAAATTGACTTTTCCGGCCAGGTGCGGCTTGACGTGGGCTACATCGAAAGCCAGACCTTCTGGAAGGACGTCAGAATCCTGGCGAAAACAGTGCCGGCGGTGATTGCGGGAAGAGGAGCTTGCTAGAATGAATGTGTTGCTGGTCTGTCCTGATGAACGATCAAGCGTTTCTATGTTGTCGGCCTGCGCGCCGCTGGTGAATGTGCGCATCTTCGGCAAGAGCTTGATCGAATATTGGGTGGAACACGCGATTGGTCTGGGAGCAACCAAAATAATCGTCCTGGCAGCGGATCGCCCCGAACAGGTCCGCGAGCGGGTCGGTGACGGCAGGCGGTGGGGGGTGGAAGTCGAAGTCTTGCCGATACTTCATGAATTGACCGAATCGGAAGCGCGCGCCAAATACTGCGCGGATCACAATACCAAGTGGCTGCCCGCGGCGAATGATGTGATCGTGATCGATCACCTGCCCGGTTTACCGCTGCAACCCATGTGTGGAAGTTACGCCGCTTGGTTTGCCGCGCTGCTGGCCTGGTTGCCACGCGCCGTCACTCCAGATCGGATCGGACTTCGGGAAATTCAACCCGGGGTATGGGCAGGATTGCGCACGCGAGTCTCGCCCAGTGCCCGATTGCTCGCGCCATGTTGGTTGGGAGAAAGCGTCACCGTTGGACCGTGCGCAATTGTTGGGCCAACGGCAATTCTTGAGGACAAGGTGTTTGTCGAAGCGGCGGCCGAGATTTCCAACAGCGCGGTGGGAGCGGAAACTCTGGTAGGTGAATGCACAGAACTCAAGGACTCCCTGGCCTGCGGAAACACTCTGATCAACTGGAGAACCAATTCCACCGTGCATGTGCGCGATCCGCTGCTGCTGCGCGCGCTCAGCCAGCACCATTCGCGCGCCCGATCCGCCGGTTGGTTTGGCCGAATGGCCGCCATGGCGGTGATGGCCTGCACTTGGCCGTTCGGATTGTTCGCGATAATGATGTCCAAACTTCACGGGCAGCCAGCCCTCCAGTCAAAGGCGGCGGCGCGGACCCAAGCTTCGGGAGCGTCCGGCGAAACCCTGCGTTATTATGAGTTGATGCACACGAACGACTGGCTGCGCCGGTGGCCGCAACTGTGGAACATCGCGGGTGGAACATTTGCCTGGATCGGCAACCGGCCGTTAAGCCCGTCGGAAGCCGCCACGCTGACCAATGATTTCGAGCGGCTCTGGCTGTCCGCGCCGATCGGGCTGATCTCGCTCGCCGACGCCGAGGGTTGCCCGGAAGGATTCAGCGATGAAGCGCAGGCTCATGCCAGTTTTTATGCGGTGCAGGCCAATTGGCGTTTGGATTTGGCCATCCTGAAGCGTGTTCTTCTCGCATCGGTGAGAAAAGAGCGGTCCCTGCTAACCGACGATAAATCCGTTTGGAAAGGAGCTGAACATGAAGATAAAATTTCAAAAAGACACATTGCATATCAGCGAAGTTAAAGAATTGGGAGCCGCGAGTTCAGGCTCCTTTCGTGATGAAGTCCGCGCAATTTTGCCCACGGATTTGAAAACCATCGAGATCGATCTCTCGCAAACGGTCTTTCTGGACAGTTGCGGGTTGGGGGCATTGGTGATGCTCTACAAAACCGCCTGCGCCAAGAACGGTGGGATCAAGATGCGGTTGCTGAATCCCACGCCTGCCGTGCAGCAAATATTTGAGTTGACGCGGATGCATCTCATTTTCGAAATCGTCAGAGCCTGATTCTACATGACCCTCACACCCCAGGTGTTGGCCCGAGGAACGACGTTTCAGTCGTCCCTGCCTTGCGACTTGAAGGAGGTCAGACGGGCGACGACGACGGCGGCCGGCTTTTTGGCCGACGAAGGTTTGAGCAAGGAAGAACTGACCGCTTGCGAATTGGCGCTGGTTGAGGCCTGCAATAACGCCATTCAGTACGCGAGCGACGAAGGGCAAATGAAGCCGGTGGAGATCGCGGTGACCTGCGACCCGGCCAAAGTAGAACTGCGCGTCAGCGATCACACGCCTGGATTCCGTTTGCCAGACCGGATGTCATTGCCGGAACCAGACAGCGAGCGGGGCCGCGGTCTGTTTTTGATCCACTCCCTGATGGACCAGGTGAATTATTTCCGAAGCGACGGCAAGAACACCCTCGTGCTGCACTTGATTCGGACTTCCCAGACAAACCGCAGTTGCAGGACGAATCGCCAGCTTGATCTGACGCAGGCCAACAGCAGACTGGTCGAGTCCGAGCAAACGATGCGGAACATGGCCAAAGAACTTTGTTTTCGTTCTGAAAGTCTGGCCGCAATCTTTCGATGCAGCGCCGAGTTGGGCCACGCCAATAGCATGGAGAATTTTTCCGAAGGTCTGCTGCATGATCTGCTGGACATCATCTTCGCCGATTGGTTTGTGCTCCGCGTAGTACGTCAGAACGGCGTGCGACTTGCGGTTCTCGCCATTTCTGAACCGGTGATGGAACTCGAGCCGCTCTTGATCTCACCCGCACCGGATTCCATTCACTCGGTCGAATTCAAAGCCGCCATCAGCGGCAAGGATGTCTATTTCGGTCGAGACGGACCCATGACTGCCGATGATCCATTGTCCGCTGTCATTGGAATGGACTCTCATGGTTTGGTCCTGCCGTTGTTCATGGGGGAAGCTTTGACCGGCACATTGACTATCGGCAAAGCAAACTCTTTGCAGGCGCCATTCACCGCGACCCAACTTCAAGTGGTGCGGATCTTCGCCGATTACCTGGCCATCCAGATCGTCAATGCCAAATTCCAGGAAGAGCGGATCACACAGCGTCTGGTGTTTCACGAGATGGAGATCGCCAAGAATATCCAGCGCGCTCTCCTGCCAAAATCATTGCCTGCGTTGAGAAATTTTAAGCTGGCCGGTTTCTGCGAAAGCGCCCGCGAGGTGGGCGGGGACTTTTACGACGTCCTTTCCTTGTCCGCGGACACGCTGCTGCTCATCGTGGCGGATGTGATGGGAAAAGGTGTGCCCGCCGCCATGTTCGCCGCTGTATTTGCCGCGACGGTGCGTGGACTGGTCCTGGCCAGTCCCGATTGGGCACGCCAGCCATCGCTTTTGCTGTCGCGCGTGAATCGCCAGATGGCGGGGGAACTTTCAGATGTGGACATGTTTATTACGGCACAGTTGGTCTTCGTCGATGTCGCCAAGCGGGAACTCGTCGCCGCCAGCGCGGGTCACTGCCCGATGCTCGTGGGAACGGTTCACAAAACCGAGGTGCTCACCGTTTCTCCCGAAGGAATCCCGTTGGGCATCTTGTCGGACGCCACGTTCACGGATGAAATTATCGCGTTGGAAAAGGATTGCCGCGTCCTGTTGTACACGGATGGCTTGACGGAGGCGCGCGATGCGCAAGGCCAATTCTTTGGTCAGGAACGCCTGGCCTCGCTCTTCAAGCAGAGTCTGGCCAGCAATCAAACGGCGGAGGAACTGAAAAAGCATCTGACGAGAGAATCCCGGCGATTCAAGTCCGACACCATGCTGCACGACGATCAAGCTTTCCTGATCCTGGCAGAGGAAAGCGGAGACGTCGAATCATGAAGAGCAGACCACCCTTGAGAAAGAAAGAACCATGAAAGCCATTTTACCGCTGTTTATATTCATCGACGCCTGTGGCTGGGAGATTATCAAGAACGATCCTTTCGCCCGCTTCGTGGCGCCGCACCGCAAACGACTGGAATCGGTCTTCGGTTACAGTTCGGCTTGCGTGCCCTCGATTTTATCCGGGGCCTGGCCGGAGGAGCATCGCAACTGGTGTTACTTTGTCTACGATCCGCCGAATTCTCCGTTCCGATCTTTGCGCTGCCTGCAATGGCTGCCCAAGGCCATCACCGGCCGGCGCATCTTTCGCCGTTGGTTGAGCAAATTCATTCGCATCCAGTTGAAATTTCGCGGCTACTTTGATCTCTACAACATCCCCTTCCGATACATCTCGCTTTTCGATTTTACGGAAAAGAAAAGCCCATTGCAGCCAGGAGGAATGAATCGCGGCGCGAATATATTCGATTGGTTGAAAGGCCGCGATATCGCTTATCACGTCAGCGCGCCGACTACAAACGAGGAGGAAAACCTGGCCAAGCTCATCGTCGATGTGGAGGCGGAGCGAATTGATTTTGCATTCTTGTATTGGCCGAATTTGGACGGATTGCTGCACCAGGTCGGCAATAAATCCCGGGAAGTTCCCGCCAAGTTGCGCGGCTACGAACCGATGATTGACAAACTGCTCGAGGCGGCGAACGATCATTACGCGGAGGTGCGCCTCTACATTTTCAGCGATCACGGCATGGCCAATTGCGATGAACTGCTCGATTTGAAGGGCCGCGTGGATGCGTTGGACGTACGGATGCAAAAGGATTATGCGGTGGTCTATGATTCGACGATGGCCCGCTTCTGGTTTTTCAACGAGCGGGCACGCCGCGAAATCACCGAGTGTCTGCGCCAAGTCCCACAGGGCCGCATTCTGCCGGATGAAGAATTGAAGCGGATGCGCACGTTTTTCCCCGATCGCTATTTTGGCGAACTCATCTTTCTGGTCAAAGAAGGCGTGCTGATTGTGCCGAGCCACATGGGAGAACGTCCCATCCGCGCCATGCACGGCTATCATCCGACCGATCCCCAAAGTTACGCGGCGTTGTTGAGCAACCAGGCAGAGATTCCGGAGGACATTGTCGCCATTCCTGATTTGTTTCGTTTGATGACTCGGGACGCAGCCGCCGCCAAGGCCGCCAACGAAAATTCCTGCGCTCTTCCCGCTGGCCCGGCATGGCAGCAAAAGTCAATGTCCCCCAAATCGCTCGTGGGTCAGCAAGCGACACGGACTTAAGGTGGGCGGCGTTCAGATCACCGGCATTGGAGATCAGGACTTCATCAGATCGTCGAACGCAATGACTTTGATCTCCGGCTGGCTCGCCAGCCAGGCGGCGGTTTGGTGCAGGACTTCAATAAAGGCGTCGTCGGGCTGATCGCCTCTGAAGTACTCCCACCAATGCGTAACCAGGACAGTCAGCTTTCGGTCGGCAACCGTTTTCATGATTTCATCCAGCATCGAAGAACACGGTCGGTGATACGAGAGGAGGCAGCCGGGATGAGTGAGCAAGCGAGTCGTTCCGACTCTCCAGTGGGGACGCCGCAATGCTTTTTTTAGCGAATATTGCGGCCACCAGCCATAAGGCAGACGCCCCAATTCAAACCAACCGGACGAGATCACGTCAAAATGCTGCGCGGTTTCCTGCAAACCGACGCGGGAGAACCGATCATACGGCGCGACGAACGTGTGCGACCGCGGCAGCCCGGCTTCCATGAGCAGTCGCGCGCCTTCTTGCAGACGCCTGGAAAGTTCTGCTCGGTCGCCGGACTCGAACTCGTAGTAACCATGATCGTAGCCATGCTGAACGATGCGATAACCCGCATTCTCCCGCAGATAACGGATCAGAGCAGGATTGTCGCCGATGGCGCGGTGCGTTTGCGCTCCGTCGTTGGCGAACCTTAGAAATCCTTCGCGTTTGCCGTCAGGGCAAACCACCTTGGTGCTCACATTGGGGATGGTGGCCAGGTTGACCGGCAATCCTCGATCCAGAAATGGACGGTACAACCTTTCCAGGTGCTCCACAGAGGTGAAAGCGTTTGTATCATCGTCGCGAAGAATGACGTAGCGCATGTTTTTCCTCAATGAGTTGGGAGTAGAGATTTTTCATTCGTCCTGCCAGAACGTGTGAATCGAATTGTTCAGCAATCAACCTGCGGCCGGCAGAGGCCAACTGTTTCGCAAGCTCAGGTTTGCCCAGGGCCTGATCCACGCATTGCAGGAATTCCACCGGACCATCCAAGTCAAAAAGCCAGCCGTTCTGTCCGTGTTGGACCAATGCGGACGCGCCGGAAGTCCGGCTGCAAATGACCGGCACGCCCGCCCCCCAGGCCTCCAGAATGACCAGTCCAAAAGTTTCAGAAAGGGACGGCAGAACGACAGCGCTCGCCGTCTGGAGCAGGCCAATCAACCGCGGGTCGGCCGGCGCAAGTCCGCCGACAAGCAAGACCCGCTCCTCCAGGCCGAGCTGGCGGATGTTTTGTTTGACAGACTCGCCATAGGCCTTGTCGGTGCAGGCTCCGGCCAGAACGAGCATCGCTTGCGGATGCCGGTGAAAGATTTCTTGGGCTTGCTCGACCAACCAGCCCTGATTTTTGATGGGATCAATCCGCCCCAAACTCAGCAGGACCTGGCGATTTTGAATCTGTGGAAATCCGGCGCGGGCGGCTTCACGATGATCGTGCAGATAGCGATCCGTCTGCACGCTGTGGGATTGCACGATGATTCGTTTGGCCGGATGGCTTTGCCGAAGCAACGCCGCTTCGGTCTCGTTGCAGGTGACGATTGCGTCGGCCTGCCGGAACAACTCTCTCGATTTGAGCAGCACGCCAAATAATCTCCCCCATTCCCAGCCGCGCGCCGGCACGCGGATCGCCTCACTCGTCGATGCGGGCAAATCCATGGCTCCGCCATGGATAGTAACGACAAACGGCAAGCGGCGCCGTTGGGCGATAGTCAGGGCGATGCCGCCGAGACGGCCCAGCGTGTGCGAGTGAATCAGTGAGGCGTCGGGTTCGCCCCATAGTTTCCCGAGTAAACCAAAGGAAAAGAGGTTCCCGCCCAGGGCAATCATGTCCGCTCTTTGCTGGGCGGAGATTCCCCAAATCGGAACGCAGGCTTTGAACCGCTTGACCGCATGACCGTTGTTCGCAATGGGATCGACGCCGGCGCCGTTCTGACTGCGCGGAGAATACAGCACGGAAGCGACCTCCCAATGGCGCAGACCA
>DASYNM010000354.1:0-3510 GCA_036008545.1 Verrucomicrobiia bacterium | reverse complement strand
GGAACTCGGGCGCCAGCATCCGGGCCAATCTTTTGGCGCCGCCATTCCGGCGCGCATCACGCCGGAATTTGTGCGCGACGAAGTGGCGCGCGGGCGGGCCATCATTCCGTGCAACATCAACCATCCCGAATTGGAGCCGATGATCATCGGGCGCAATTTCCTGGTCAAAATCAACGCTAACATCGGCAACTCTGCCGTCGCTTCCAGCATCGAAGAGGAAGTCGAGAAGATGCACTGGGCCATCAAATGGGGAGCGGACACGGTCATGGATTTGTCCACCGGCAAAAATATTCACGCGACGCGCCAGTGGATTTTGCGCAATTCGCCCGTGCCCATCGGCACCGTGCCCATTTACCAGGCGCTGGAAAAAGTGGGCGGCAAGGCCGAGGAGCTGACCTGGGAAGTTTATCGCGACACGCTGATTGAACAATGCGAGCAAGGTGTTGATTATTTCACCATCCACGCCGGCGTCCTGCTGCGCTTTATTCCAATGACAGCCCGGCGCGCGACGGGTATCGTCAGCCGCGGCGGCTCCATCCTGGCCAAGTGGTGTCTTGCGCATCACCAGGAGAATTTCTGTTACACGCATTGGGATGAGATATGCGAAATCATGGCCGCCTACGACGTGAGTTTTTCCATCGGCGACGGTTTGCGTCCCGGCTCGATAGCCGACGCGAATGACGAGGCGCAATTCGCGGAATTGAAAACGCAAGGCGACTTGACCAAACGCGCTTGGGCGCACGGCGTGCAGGTAATGAATGAAGGCCCCGGGCACGTCCCCATGCAGATGATCCACGAGAACATGACCAAGCAATTGGAGTGGTGCCACGAGGCCCCGTTCTACACCCTCGGCCCGCTGACCACGGACATCGCGCCCGGCTACGACCACATCACCAGCGCGATCGGCGCAGCCATGATCGGCTGGTATGGCTGCGCGATGTTGTGCTACGTCACGCCCAAGGAACACCTTGGTTTGCCGAATAAGAAGGATGTCAAGGACGGTGTCATCGCCTACAAAATCGCCGCGCACGCCGCCGATTTGGCCAAGGGCCATCCCGGCGCGCAGTACCGCGACAACGCCTTGAGCAAGGCGCGCTTTGAATTTCGTTGGGAAGATCAATTCAACCTTTCGCTGGACCCGGAAACTGCGCGCGAATTTCACGACGAAACCCTGCCGCAGGACGGGGCCAAGACCGCCCATTTTTGTTCCATGTGCGGCCCCCATTTTTGCAGCATGAAAATCACCGAAGACGTCCGCAAATACGCCGCCGAACAAGGGCTGTCGGAGGAGGAAGCGCTACGGCGCGGCCTGGAAGAAAAATCGCGCGAGTTTGTGGAGGGAGGAGCGGAGATTTATAAGGGAAGCTGAAACACGCCTCTGGCTTGCGGTATTTTCGGCAGGGGCGAGCGCCGAGAGGCCGTGACTTCGAGGCGTCAAGCGTGAATGCGGGACTCGTAGGAGTTCCATGCAGCAGCAACATCTGGGACTCGCAGCTCGCCCCTCCCGAAATTGCGGACTCGCGAGGTTAGAACAAATTACGAGCAGCCCGCCTCGCGAACTGCTCGTCCCATTCAGAAAACCTGCCGGCCGGGGCGCGGAATTTTTCTTGCGCCCGGCCGGCAAAAGTTCGGCTCAATTACTCGGACCGCTGGGCAGCGGGACGGTTCGATACCAGCGCGCGGTGGAACCGCTGGCGTTAGGGTCGGCGAAGTTGATCATGCCATCGACGACCTGGTTGGTGCAGACTGGCGTCCAATTCAGGCAATCGACGGAGAAGTCAACGCGGAACCATCCACCGTCCGGTCCGTTCATGCTCAAGCAGAAGGTATGGTCGTGCAGCATCCTGCCCGTTAATCGCGGGAACGGTGCTTCGCTGTTCAGAATCAGGGCCTCGGCGCTCGGAGGAAAACCGACGCGATAATCCGGCGGATTGTTCGTGTCGGCGCTTAGCGTCAGAATGACCGTATCGGGAGTATTGTTGGTATCGGCGTCGATCGGGACGATTGTAATCATCGCGTCTCTTTGCCCTGCAGGAATTACCACGGAACCAGGCAGCGCCACGTAGTCCACGCCGTTGCTGGCCATGCCGCCAATGGTGTAATTGACAGTCAGATCATTGCTCGTGTCTCCATGGCGGCGGACGGTGAAGGTGGCGTCTTTAGGTCCGCAGTTGGTGAACGAGCACCACAGAGCGTTGGGCGACATCCAATTGCTCCAAGACGGCGGCGTGTTAGTACTGGTGTTGGTCAAGCCGGGCCAAGTCCAACAATTCGTGCCCTCGATGGCAATGGGATCGGTGCCGACAATGTTAACCAGGTCCGGCCGATTCGTCGGCGGTGGCGTTGCGCCCACAACCGTGATGTCCACTGGCGCCGAGGTGGTGGAGGCGCCGGTGCTAAAAGTGGCGACGGCGGTCAGAACATAGGAATCCGGCACTGGGTTGGTCCAGAGCAACTCAAATGTGCTCAACGGGACAACGGGCGGATTCGTCCACACGGGACCTGGCGACACCGGGCCATGCACCAAAACAGGCAAGCCGAAGCCGAGGCTGTTGGAACCCGCGAAGAACTGGACGTTGGAAACAGTCCCTTCGAGATCAGTTGCGTATGCGAACAACTCAATATTGACGGGGGCTTCGAAGACGGAGTGGTTAGCCGGACTGGTAATTCGCACTATAGGCGGAATGACCGGAACGACTGTAATGAATACTCGGGCCGAGACAGCGGACATACCGTTGGTGTCCGTGGCTACGGCGGTGAGATCGTGGAATCCGACGGAAGCATTACTCCAATTTAGCGTATAAGCGAGACTGCCGGGAGCCAGACCGGGCGAGCCGGGCGAAGCGACGGGCACACCGTTGCTGACAATCCCTATGCTGTTGGTGCCATCAAAGAATTGCACTTCGGCGACCGGTCCATTGGTATCGGTCACGCCGGCAATGATTTGTATATTCGCCGAGACGGCAAAGATTTCACCATTGCTAGGAGTAGCAATATCCACGGAAAGGGCCGGGATGGCTGGAAGAACTGTGACGGCCACAGGAGTCGAGGAGACTCCTCCGCCAAACTGGTTACTAGAGTTAGAAGGGTTAGCCGAAGCCGATATGAACCATGTTCCAACCGGCGGATTGCTCCAAGTGATGGAAAATTGCTCCTGATTTGAGCCTGGACCCGGCACGCCATTTGAAACCACGCCTAAAAGAAGCACGTACTCGGGCTCTGGATGAGGAAAGCTCGCCGCGGCTAAGAAAGCAACGGAAGCTACAGTGCCATTGGTATCGGTGGTTGTGGCGTCGATTTGTATGTTGGCCGGCAAGGTGAAGGACGATCCGTTACTAGGCTGCGTGATGGTAACGGTGACGGCGGGCGGAGGTGGGGGCGGAATGTTCGAGACGACGAAGATCACGACCGCGCTGGAGACAGCCGATAAGCCGTTGCTGGCCGTCGCGACAGCGGTCAAAGAGTGGAACCCGACCGGGGCATTGCTCCAAGTCAGGAAATAAGCGAAGC
>DASYNM010000353.1:0-5886 GCA_036008545.1 Verrucomicrobiia bacterium | reverse complement strand
AGTGGATGCTGGGTTTGACCGCGGCTTTTGTGTGCAGCGGACCGGTCATGGTGGCGATGCTCAATCCCACCCGCGACAGGCAATCATTGCACCTGGTAGCGCCATGGTTCTCGGCCATGTATGTTGTCCTTGCGGTGTGGACGGGGTTGGGGCTCATGATCGTCGGCGCGGCCGTCGCAAAATCTCAGAAGCCGGCTCGAGCACTCAAAGTGAGCCGGTGAAAGCCGTCCTGGGCGGGATTAGGAATTGACAAATGGCGGTATCCGCAGCTAGAGTGGTTGGAACTTAGAGGTTACATGTGCGGCTTGTTTCCTGATCCACAACCAATGAAGCGTTCCCCTCGGAGCGGATTTACGTTGGTGGAGTTGCTGGTGGTGATAGCGATCATCGCCATCCTCGCCAGTTTGCTTTTGCCCAGCCTGGCTGCCAGCAAGGCCCAAGCGCGCGGTATTTTCTGCCAGAACAACACCAAACAACTGATGTCGGGCTGGCTCATGTACGCTGACGATCACGGCCAGATGCTGGCCTATAATCTGGGTGGCGCCGCCGCCCGCAATAAAATCAATTGGGCGGCCGGCCTGCTCGATTGGGAGCTGCGGAGAGATAATACAAATCTCACCGACTTGACGGAGGCTGCCCTCGGCCCCTATGTCAGCAAAGTTTCCGCCGTTTACCGATGCCCTTCAGATTCCGTCCTCAGCGCGGTGCAACGCGCGGCGGGTTGGAACAACCGGGCGCGAAGTTATTCCATGAACGCTTCGGTCGGAGACGCGGGTGAAATTTCCAGTTCCGGTGTCAATACCAACAATCCGGGCTACGTGCAGTTTTTCAAGCTGACTTCCATCCCCGTGCCGGCGCGTATCTTCGTGTTTTTGGACGAGCATCCCGACAGCATTTCCGACGGCTACTTCGTCAATCGCAGCTATTATCCGGAATGGATACGGTTGCCCGCTTCCTGGCACAACGGCGGAGCCGCCTTTTCCTACGCAGACGGGCACACCGAACCTTACGTTTGGAAATGTGCCAGCACCAAACCGCCTTCGGTTCCCGATGCGGCCAATCTCCCCATCGACGTCTCGGAGGACCCGCGCGATTTCAATTGGGTCATCGCGCACATGAGCGTGCCGCTGGGGCAGCCAATCAAGCAGCGTTACTGAAGGTATTTGCGGAGCAACACCTCGTCACCCACCGCTGCCAGGACGTAAGTGTTGTGGTCATCCGACCAAGTGGCGGTAGTCGCCTTGTTCACGCGGGCAAAGACCGGCGCGCTCGAAGCGGGGGCGTTGGAAACAGTTTTGCGGCTAGCCACAAAAAGCCAGAGATCGCTTTGATCACCAGGGGCCATAGGACGACCTGTTTTGAAACAGATCATGGAAACAGGGTTGCCTTGCCAAGTGGAAACCGCGCAGCCGACCAAGGCGGCCGTCTTCAATCCGGATGACAGAGCGTAGTTGTCTGGCGCGTTGCTTGTCTTCAGGAAGGCAAGGATCTGGGCCGCATTTGTCGCGTTCAAATCCATGGAGTAAGGGCCCATCGCGGTCTTGATCATGCGCTTGCGATAGGCCGTATAGTCCGTCTCACTGTGGAAGGGCCATAAGCCGACAGTGATTCCCGCCAGCACGGCCACGGCTGCGGCCATGGCCAGCAAAGGGCGCCAATATTTTTGAAATGGCGGACGGTAGATTTTTCGCTCGGAGAGAATTTGCTCCTTGAGCCCGGGCGGTACGGGAATGGATTGAAATTTCGGGCGCAGGATAAGGTAAGATTCGCAATGCGTGGCGAACCAGGATGCAAGCTCGGGATCGGTCTTGGCCAGTTGCCGGGCCTCGTCGAAGGAGGGGTCCTTTTCGTCTGCTGAGCCCGGCCTGAACAGGGCGAGTATTTTCCTGGCCTCCTGGTTAGTCAATTGGACCTCTTGGTTGTTTCGGGCTGGGGTTGGACCCGGCGAAGATGTGTTTGAGTTGCGCCAATCCGCGGGCCATGCGGGATTTGACCGTGCCGATGGGGACTTCCAAAATGTCGGCAATTTCCTGGTAGGAACAATCCTCCAAATAGAAGAGCGCCACGGGCGCGCGATACACGCCATCCATATGTTCCAGGGCCTCCAACGCCTGAGCGGCGTCCAATTGGCGGGCCGCCTCCGGCTGAATGACCGGCAGATCGGAATCCGCTTCCGACAACTCGAAATGTGGAAAACGGGTCAGGGTGCGCCGCGATTCCAGGAAGGCGCGGTAAAGCGTCGTAAAAAGCCAGGACTTGACTTTCGATGCTTCGCGCAGTTGGTGGCCTTTGGTTGCCCACATATAAAAGGTTTGTTGGGCCAGGTCGCAAGCGTCCGCTTCCGAGCGTGTCAAGCTCATGGCGAACCGGTACAGCGGCTCATAATAACTGGCCACCACCGTTTCAAATTCCGGGCCTGGCATACAACTCTATGTAGTTAAGGGTCACGAACCTGCAAAAAGTTCCAATAAAGTTCAATTAAAAGCCAAGAATTCGAATAATATCCCGATCAGCCTCCAAAATGGCCAGTCTTATTTTGGAACAATTCGGCCCGCCGTCCGTCGCAAAGATGACTTCTTTGCTATGATGAGGAGCAGACAATCAACTTCTGGAGCGCGCTGGTTCCGGCTGCACCACGCCGTGGATCCGCGTCGGCGCGGCGTTTGCAGGCGGCGGACCGTGCGGGTTTCTCGATGTTTAGTTCGAGGTGTCAAGTCCCCGCGGCGCCGGCGTCTGCCCATCACCCAATGGATCGTGCCTTATTGGGTGGGAATCATTGTTGGAAAAGGTCAATAGAATTGATCCGGCCTTTCTTGATCCGGCCTTTCGAACGCAACGCCGGTCAAGGTGCCTTAATCTACGCCGCTACGCCGTGAGTCAAGCCACTCACTCTCTCCACTGCCTCACCTGCGACGCTTGATGAACTGCCAGAGCGAAAGCGCGGCCAACCCTGTCACGCCTAATTCAAGAGTGCCCGGCTCCGGTGTGGCGGTAATGACCAACTCAGGGCCGGTCGCACCTGTCTCGCGGGAGCTGAACAAATAGCTGACGTCGTTATCGGCCGGGAAAAGCCGCAAGCTCAAATCGTCCCCTCCCTGGACATCGCCGCTCAGGCCAGAGGCAAGGCTCAACAAATAGCCTTCCTCGCCGCTGCTCCCACCGGCAAAGCTGAATGTCCCCAGAGTCTGATCGGTGGCGTTGTTGATGTATTGGCTTTGCAGGGTGTTGTAGGTAATCCCATCCGTGGTTGGCGTGCCGCCAGTGCCGGTGCCTTCCACCCAGGAATTGTTTTGCATCAACGAGATGCCGAATTGCCCGGCGGCGGGAGGGTTAAAGATGGAATTGCCGTGCGGCGACGCTGTCAGATCCAAGGTCACCGATTGGACGGTCCATTGACCCACCCCGTAGTCGGCATTGAAAGCACTGACTGCGCCCGCCAAGTCAAATTGAATCACGGTTTGAAATTCGCCTTGGGGAAGGCCGGCGGCGGCCACTGACAACGCGCCTGCGGCGCCAAAATTGTCTCCGCTCAAGTTGCCCGTCGGCCCGGTCGCCACGAATGCATCAGAAATGGGGGCCGTAGTGTAAGTGTCTGCGCTGCAAGGACAAACCACGGTCAAAGAGATCGCAGCTAAAACGGCGGTGAGCGGAATTGTGTGCTTTGGGCTCAAACCATTCGGTTTCATCGATTGGAGTAATTTTGACCAGCGCGGCCAGAGCAGCAAGTTGAATCGTAGAGTCGTCACAGGCCGTATGAGTCACCAACCGGGCCACTTGTTCCCTCCAACTTGCCTTAACACTATGCCAAGGATGGTGCGAGAGTTCCAAAAAATTGAAAGTCTCGGGAACATATCGCGTTTTCCGACGTCACAACTTCGATGAAATTGAATAAATCTCAACGGCTATGCACGCAATCGATCTGGGCCGCCGTTTTGCTTTTGATGGCGGCTGCGTTTCAATCCACGCACGCTTCCACGATCTGGAACGGTCCCACCACCAACTTCGCCTCGACGGGAGCCTACAATGCCAACATCGCCAGCACTTTTGATCTGATCACCGCAAACGTAGCGCTGGCACGCGGCCCCGATGGTCCTTTATTCAATGCCAAGCTGGAGTCCAGCTACGTCGCTTCACACGGCAGCCCGACCAATACGACGTGGGCGCTCGGTTCCCTCAGCAACCTCGACACGCTGATCTCAGACAACTCTTTCAAGCCTTGGGCGACCGTGATTGGAGGGGGCGGCGATGGCAAGCAATTGTATACGTTTTTGCCCGGCCAGACCTATGTGGTTCATTTGGTTTCTGAGGACATTTACCTGTCCCTCACCTTTGATGCGTGGGGTTCCCAGACCTTCACCGGCAACAGACTTTTTTCGTACACGCGCACTACCGCCCCCGCGGCCTCGCCCGCGCCAACGGTGAGTATCACCAACCCGGTGGGCGGAGCCGTGTTCGCGGCGCCCGCGAATCTGAGCATAAAGGCCACCGCTGCTGTCAGCAGCGGCACGATTGCCAACGTGTCCTTTTTCGCGGGCACTAATTTGCTGGGTTCAGCCACGACCGCGCCATTCGGCGTCACCGCGGCCAATCTTGCAGCCGGCGCTTACGCCCTGACCGCTGTGGCGACGGCGGCGGGGGTCTCCACGACCTCCTCAGTGGTGAACATCACCGTCGTTACGCCGGTCCCCATTTCCAATTCTAGGTCAGGGATTGTCGGGGGTCTATTCACCTTCGACTACACGGCCAACCCGGGACTTACTTATGTCGTTGAGGGTTCATCTAATTTGGTCCAGTGGGTGCCCATTTCGACCAATGTCGCCTCCACTAGTCCTGTTACTTTTACGGACAGTTCTGGCCTAAGCGCCCAGCGCTTTTATCAGGTTGTTCTTCAGCCAAACCCTTGACAAACAAGGCAGGCAAACCAAAAACTGTCAGGAAATGATCCTCAGTCTGAGATGGAATCGTTTATCCAATGCTCACTCCCGAGGGTGCAAGGTGACGGGCCGGCTGTTTCATAATGCGAAACAGCCGGCGGCAGATATGGACCTTCAATGCGCCTGACCAATTTGAAGCATTTGCGGTGGCTGGCAGCGCCCACGCTCGCCTTGGCCGCCGGGGCGCTCTGCGTATTGGTGGATTCTTGCTCGACCGTGGATCGCACGGTGGTGGTGCCTCTACAAATCGAAGGCGCCACCTTTGTCGGCGACAAGGCTTGCGCCGATTGCCACGAGCGCATCACGCGCGCTTTTCCAGCGAGTCCCCACGCGCGGCTGCATCTCGCCAGCGCGGAGAGGGCGGGGCAGAGCGGTTGCGAATCGTGCCACGGTCCGGGCAGCAAACATGTCGCGGCAGGACGCGGAGGCGAGAATTTCATCATTAATCCCGGCAAGAATCCGGCCGCCTGTTTTCAATGCCATTCAGACATCGAGGCGGAATTTCACCTGCCTCAGCATCATATGGTCCTCGAAGGCAAAATGAATTGCGTCCAATGTCACGACCCGCACGGCGTTGATATTATGAAACCTGCGGGCGGACTTGGGTTGAGCCGCCAGAACGAAGATTGTGCCCAATGCCATCGGGCGCAAACCAAGCCTGTCGTTTTCGAACATCCTGCGATGCGTGAAGGTTGCACCAGTTGCCACAGCCCGCATGGCTCGATTAACCCCAAGATGTTGACGGTGCGCGATTCAAATATGTGCCTGCGCTGCCACGCTCAGCAACAAGAGCCGGGCGCGCCGGGGGCGATTTATATCGGCAACATAAACCATGCAGGCTTCCTCCGTTTTGGCACTTGTTGGACGGCCGGTTGCCACACGGCGGTTCACGGCTCAAACACTCAACCGTTCTTTTTCTATTAAAATGAACCCGCCGCCAGGAAAGCGCGGA
>DASYNM010000352.1:0-9779 GCA_036008545.1 Verrucomicrobiia bacterium | reverse complement strand
AGCGAAGGATCTCGAAATCGACGCCACCTGCCGCGACAACCACCTGACCATCACGACCAGCGCCGATGTCACCAAAGCCGCGGTTATGCTCGACAGCCGTTTGATTGATTTTCAGAAGCCGGTTACACTCGAGCTCAACGGCAAGACGACCGTCCACAAGCTGCAACCAGACTTGCGCATCCTTTGCCTAAACCTGCTGCGGCGAGGCGACCCGGAATTCTCCTTCACGGCGGAAATCCCGCTGGCATTTTAGTCTCGTCAATATGAAAAACCTTTCCATCCGCGCCACGGCGCCGAGGCTGTCTTGTCTTCTTGTTGTGGCGGGCGCGATGTCTCTGCCAGCCGAGGATTCGAGATTTCCCTGCCCGGAAAATGAGATTGCCCACTACACCGCGTACCACGTCAGCGAGCCGATCACAATTGACGGCAAACTCAACGAGGCGGCTTGGCGACAAGCACCGCGGTCGCCTCGTTTCGTTGATATTATCACGGGTCGCCCAACCATCCATGATACTTACGCTCAGTTGGTGTGGGACGATAAAAATTTGTATGTGGCCTATCGCGTGCAGGAGCCGTTTGTCCACGCCCGCTACACCACCAACAACTCGCCTATTTATTACGACAACGATGTCGAGATGTTCATCGCCGGACGCGACGCGTATTACGAACTTGAAATCAACGGCTACAATACGACCTACGAGGTTTTCTTTATCTGGGACGATGCCTACCGGACCAGTGGGTTTGCCGATGCACCGGAATTCGCTCGTGCGAGCCTCGTGCCGTTCAACGGCGTCGGATTCACCAACCATCCGCGCGGCGGGCGCCTGGGAAATTTCAACTGGCATTTTCCGGGGCTTCAGACCGCTGTGCAGATCAACGGCACTGTCAACAAAGACGACGACCGCGACCGTGGCTGGACCGTCGAGCTGGCCTTCCCCTGGAGCGGAATGAAATGGCTGGCCAAGGCGGACGGACGGTCCTTGCCGCCCAAAGACGGCGACACCTGGCGGATGGATTTCTCCCGATTCAACACCTATAAGGAGGCGCCGCCCGCCCACGATTCCGGCGGCTGGGTTTGGACTCGTCACGGCGTCTGGGATTCGCACATACCCGAGTGCTTCGCCTACATTCGATTTTCCACCAACGACGTTAGCCTTGCGAAACCGTAGCGGGATCCCTGGCTTACGATTTTAACGCAAAGACGCGAAGACGCAAAGACGCTAGGTCAGAAAGCGAAACGGGCTCACCGGTCTGCGCTCACCACTTGGTTGCTTCGACTGGCATGGGCAAATCTTTCTCTTTGCGTCTTTGCGCCATGGCGCCTTTGCGTTAAAAGAGTTGCAGATTCCGATGAACGAAAACGAAATCAGTAGAATTATAGTGGAAAGCGCAATCGAAGTGCATCGCGAGTTGGGAGGCCCTGGATTACTCGAGGGAGTTTACGAGGAAGCCATGGTTGAGGAGTTGACAAGGCGCGGGCTTCAAGTTGAGCGCCAATTGCAAGTTCCGATCATTTACAAAGGCAAACGCCTGGGCAATCCATTGCGGCTGGATTTGAAGATAAACGGGCTGGTCTTGGTGGATAACAAGGCGGTCAGCCAGTGGAATTGCGTCTTCGAAGCGCAGATGCTGACCTATCTGCGGCTGACCGGCCTCAAACTCGGCTTAGTCATCAACTTTGGCGAGCAATGGGTCAAGAATGGAATTCGCCGTGTGGTTAATGGTCTGTAGCGCCTCGGCGGAAGCCGGTTTCGTTGGCGACGATTGACATTTAACCCAAAGGCGCAAAGGCTCTGCTCCTCAATTCTCCGCACTCGTTTGCTCTAGACGTTCGCGAGGCACTGTAGCGCCGCCGCCACGACTTGCTCGGTCTGAATGCCGCGCAGGCAACGCAGATCGATCGGACACTCGCGGCGGAAACATGGGGAGCATGGCGCATGACAACGCACCACTTGCGCGCGCGGGGAAAAGGTCGGGCCTGTCAGCTCCGGTGACGTGCTGCCAAAAATGGCCGCCACGGGAGCGCCCACTGCGGCTGCCAGATGCATCGGTCCCGTGTCATTTGTTAATACCAAATCACAAATCTTCAACGCCGCGGCCAACTCGCGCAGGCTGGTTTGCCCGGCCACGTTAAGCGGCGTATCTCCTGTGGTGCGCGCGATGTCGCTGGCAATCGTCTCCGCCAAAGCGCGATCGCCCGCGCCGCCAAAGACGATCCATTGGCATTGGGTTTTCTCCTGCAAAGTCCTGGCCGCTTCCACAAAACGCTCCGCCGGCCAGCGCTTGGCAGCACCATATTCCGCGCCGGGACACAATCCGAACCAGGGCCGTCGAGCGGCGCGCGTCAAACCGAATTTTCCACGAACCTCCTCCATTTCTCCCTCGCCGACTTCAATGCGCGGGGCGATCGGCTCCGGCGATGCTCCCAGCGCGGCGGCTAAATGCAAATAATGATGAACGTGGTGAGCCGTTGCCGGATAAGGGGTCGGTTCGTCCGTCGATTTGATGCGCTGTCGAATTTCGCCGACCGGGCGCTTGCGCATCTCCATCGCGCCTGCTCGGGGCGGGACCGTTTGTGTCAATAGTAAGGACCGGCCTGCGCGCGCCACGCCGATGCGGTTGGGAATGCCTGCCAGCCAAATCTCCAGCGCTGAGCGGATGGAATTAGGCAGGACCAGTCCGGTGGTGAATTTCCTCCCCCGCAAGCGTAGGCCAATCTGCCATACGTTTTCCGACGAGGAGAAGGTCAGCACCTCATCCACAAAAGGCTGGCCTTGCCAAAGACCCGCCAATTTTTCAGGCGACAGCAAGGTCAGGCGCGCCTTGGGCCGGGCTTGGCGCAGCCGGATCAACGCCGGCGTGCTCATGACCGCATCGCCCAGCCAATTGACGCTTCGCACCAGGATGCTTTCCGTCGCCGAAGGCATATCAGCGCAGGCAGATTTTGCGCACGCAATCGTCAAAGCCCTCCGCCCCGCTGAGGATTTTTATCTCGACCCGCATGAAGTAGATAGGCAGGTCGCGGCGATCCAACTTGGGGAAGCGCACGGCGTCCTTTTGCGTGGTGATGATGACCTCGGCTTGTCGTTTTTTGCTGCGGTTGATCGCGTTGAGGATTTCCTGCTGCGTGAAGCGGTGATGGTCGGCGAAGCGTTTCGAATACACCAGTTCACGGCAAAGCTTGACCAGGCTTTGCTCGAAACTTTCCGGTTGCGCGATTCCGCTCAAGCTGGCCAGCCGCAGCCCTCGGACAAAATCCAATTCCTTCCTTTCGCCCGTGAAAACATCCTCGAAATAAAGGGGCGCGTGAATGCACTCGATAATGCTGGCCGCCGAATTGTAGCGATTGATCCGCTCACGCAAAACCTCCGTCTTGCCATCGCTCTTAGTAATGAAAATGACGTTGGCCCGCGCGAGGTGCGAAGGCGGTTCGCGCAAGGTGCCGCGCGGGAACAAATGCTCATTGCCAAAAGGTTGTTGACAGTCCACCAGGACGACGTCCTGCCGCCGGCCGGCCAGGCGCCAGTACTGAAAGCCGTCGTCCAGCAGCAAGGTGTCGCAGCCGTAATGCTCGATGGCGTAACGCCCGCTCTTAACGCGGTTCTTGTCCACCAACACCACGACATCTTTGAGGTTGGAGGCCAGCATGAAGGGCTCGTCGCCAGCCGTGTCGGAATCCAGCAATAAATTCCGCCCGTCAGAAACGACGCGGGGCGGCGTGCTGTCCTCGCGCAGGAGCAACTTGTTCAGGAGCATCTCTCCCATCGGCTGCGGGCGCGACCGGTAGCCGCGCGAGAGGATGGCCACGGTGCGGCCCTGCTGTTGCAATTCACGAGCGAATTTCTCCACCACCGGCGTTTTGCCCGTGCCGCCAAAAGTCAGGTTGCCGATGGCAATGACTTGGATGCCGAGCGTAGAATCCCTGACCAGTCGCGCCTGAATGAAGAACCGGTGAATCACGAGGAGAACTTGATAGATCTTCGAAAGTCCGAACAAAATCGAGCGGGCCAGCGCGGCTTTCTTGCCGCGGCGCTGCTCGAAGATCACTTCCAGGAACGGCGTTTCAATCGCCTCGAACCATGCTCGAATTGTTTGGCGCATGCGAAAATCAAGTCCGCCGCATAAAGCGGTGGATCTTTAGAAGAAATTGATAGATCTTGGAAAGGCCGAACAAAATCGAGCGGGCCAGCGCGGCTTTCTTGCCGCGGCGTTGCTCGAAGATGACTTCCAGGAACGGCGTTTCAATCGCCTCGAACCATGCTCGAATTGTTTGGCGCATGTAAGTTGCAAGTCTGCCCAATCCTTCCCGGCCTCGCAAGGGTGTGCGCGAAAATTCTTCCTGCGACTGGTCTTTTTGGCGGAGCGTCGCGTTGGAATCTCCTTGTGGCCGGCGTCCTGTTGTGAGTCCATAAACGCGGCGGATTTTGGGGAACGCCCCGCATCCGCGATTCTGCGTGAAACTTTCTGTCAAAAGCGATTATGCGGCCCGCGCCGTCCTCTGGCTCTGTCAACACTACCAGGAGGGCGTCGCGCGCACCGTGGAAGAAATGGCCTCCGCCCAGGGCATCCCTCCCAATTACCTCGTCCAAATCCTCATCGAACTCAAATCCGCCAACATCGTCAAGAGCCAGCGCGGCAAGGACGGCGGCTATTTGCTGGGCCGCCCGCCGGCCGAGATCACTTTTGGCGATGTCCTGCGGTGCGTCCACGGGGAAATATTCGACTCGCCGGGGCTGGGCCATCCGCAAAGCCCGCCCGAACTGCGCCAGGCCTGGGTCCAGTTGCGCGAAGCCGTCAACAAAGCGGCCGACGCCATCACCTTCCAGCAATTGCTCGAATCGACGGCCGATAAGGGGAAGATGTATTATATTTGACATGACCAAGCGCGCCTGCCCTCTTTGCGCATTTGAATCACCGCCGTCGATCTGTTAGCCTGCCGGGATGGGACGACAATGGCTCCATGCCAAGCGACTGGTCGCCGGCCTCAAAAAGGGCCGGGCGACTGCTAAACTCGTGCGGGAAATATCCGTCGCCGCCAAGATGGGCGGGCCTGATCCGGGCATGAATCCCCGCCTTTTCGCCGCCATCGAAAAGGCGAAAAAGGAGAGTGTCAATCGCGAGGCAATCGACCGCGCCATTAAAAAGGGAGCGGGGATTGGCTCAGAAAAACTCGTGGTGGAGCACGTCGTCTTCGAGGGTTACGCACCGCACAAAGTGCCGGTCATCGTCGAAGTTTACACCGACAACGTCAATCGCACAGCGCCGGAGATTCGCATGCTTTTCAAGAAAGGGCAGCTCGGCGCGTCGGGTGGGAACAAGTTTCTTTTCGATCACGCCGGCCTGGTCGAGGCCCATCACCCGGACGCCAATGCCGACCGCGAAGCCGCCGCCATTGAAGCGGGCGCCAACGAGGTCGAGACGCTGAGCCACGAGCAGAACGACGATATTCCGGACGGGGCCGCCGGCGCGCGTTTCACCTGCGATCGCGCGGCGGTTCATGCCGTCTCGAAATGGCTGACCGCCAACGGCTGGACCGTGGTCACGAGCGAACTGGGATACGTGCCCAAGAATTTTCCCGAACTGGGCGAGTCGCAACGGACGGAAGTCGGCGAATTCCTGCAAGCGCTGGAAGAACATGACGACGTCCATCGTGTCTGGGCCGCCGTGAGGTAAGTCAGGCGTTTTCAGGCCAGCTTGTCCCACTTCGCCATTGGTTTTCCGATTTTTTGGTAGGGCGAGACTCCGTCGAGCCGTGACTCGATTTCTCCCTTTGCATTTGTGAATCAACCGGAGTAAAATTAGGACTTAAAGATCGAAGATCGCCGCCACATGAGCAAACGCAACTCAGATTGGTACATTCCGCCAGATTGGAGCTTTGTTTTGTCGTTCCACTCGATCCTTTTGCTGACCATCATTTTCATCCCCCTGCTTCCACTGTTAATGAACGCCGACGTGCGCGCTCTTTATGCCTATGGATTGGGCGCTGGTTTAATAGGCTTTGCCCTGCTTTTCGCTGCGCGACTACCTCTTTACAAGGAGCGACGGTTTTGGACTATCGGTCCGAGGCAGCTAGATAGGAAGCATCGCCGGGTTTATTGGCTGGCCTACACTTTCAGTGCTGTTAGTCTGCTACTGCTCTGGGTGGTCTGGCTGAGGACACATCTGAACTGATTAAAATAAGCGCGATGAACGAATGCACACCAGTATTTACAATGAAGCGACGGCTCTGCCTGACTAGTATTTTCATATGCACGTTAAGTGGGTGCCTATTTCTTTATGACCTATTGTTTGGGCACGCTTACGGTTTGAAGGCTTGGCTTCTACCGTTCGGCCCGTGGACCTGCGCGTTGATTGGCTGTGTAGTTCATAGCCGCCTTATGCCACGGCATCAGTTGAAGGAAAACGACGCTGCGTAGCGTTTGAGCGAGCGACCGTACCGATTACGCCGTGGTATCAGTGAGGAAACATTGGATCCTAGCCGTTTAGCGTCAACGTTTGGCCATAGCCCACGCCGTGCAAATCCTTCGCGCCAAATCCGAAGATGCCGCGACTCTAACCGAGATCGCGTTCGCTGCCAAGCGGCACTGGGGTTATCCGGAGCGGTGGATTGAGAATTGGCGCGATTTACTGACGATCAAGCCCGAATTCATTGGCGATCACGAAACTTATACGGCAATTGTTGACAGCCAGACTGTCGGTTTTTACGCTCTGGGGCGGAAGGAAGCCAGAGCAGATTTGCTCCACATGTGGGTGTTGCCCGATTGGATGGGATGCGGCGTGGGACGTGCTTTGTTTCACCATGCCCTCGCGCGCTCGAAAGTTTTGGGATTTCGAGAGTTGGAGATTGAGTCCGACCCGAACGCGGAACGTTTCTACCAGCGGTTGGGAGCGCGCCGTGTCGGAGTGAGCCGCAAGGAACTCGACGGAGAGCGGCGGGAATTGCCGTTATTGATCTATGAAATTGAGGTGGCCTGTGATCCGAAAATCCAAAATCGTAAGAGGTAAAGCATGAGTGCTAACGAGATCAAAGTGGTGGAGGCCTTTATCGCGGCGATCAACGGACACGACCTCACTGAGTTGTCCAACCTGATGACCGAGGATCACACGTTTATAGATTCCGCCGGCAAAACCCACTCAGGGCGTGAGACCATGACCGCTGGGTGGAAGCAATACTTTCACATATTTCCTGACTATGAAATACACATCGAGCGTTTGCTGGCCGACAAAGCGTGCGTGGCTGTCTTTGGGTCGGCTTCGGGGACATACAACGGCAAGCGAGGTCTGGTGACGGAAAACAGAATCGCCATGCCCGCCGCCTGGAAGGCCTTGGTGGAGCACGGCAAGATAAAGCTATGGCAGGTTTATGCTGATTGGACGGAAGGCAGCAAGATAATCGAGAAGGACAGCAAAAAGGCGTAATGGGAACCGAGGCAGCTCTCGCCCCTGGGCTCGAAGCACCCGCATTCCGGTTGGAATTGATCTTATCAATAGCTCACTAAACGGGACGCTCTAAACTTGTTCAGACTCCATCGCCCCACGCGTCAGGTGGAGTCCAACAGATAACTGCAAAGATCGCGTTCCTTCTCAAGCTCCGTCAACTCCAGCCGATATTAGAAGTGCAAGCGCAAGGATGCCCGTTGAATGCAGGTTAACAGCAAAAATATATGAGCACTATTTCAGCCGTGACCTCGACGACCAATCCGTACCAGCCTGCGGGCCAGAACGGGTTTGGCCAATTCGTCAAAAATTTCGGTTCCATCGGCAGTGCGCTGCAATCCGGCGACACTTCATCCGCCCAAACCGCGCTATCCTCGTTCCAGCAGAACCTGCAAGGCAACTCGCAGACTTCCTCCAATCAACCGTTTGGCAATAATAGCCAGGCGAATACGGCCTATCAAAGCTTGGTCAGCGCGCTGCAATCCGGGAATCTCTCGGACGCGCAGAAGGCTTTTGCGAGTTTGCAGAGCGCCCTGAAATCGGATCAAACCTCCACGGATTCATCCCGCCGAGGCCATCGTCATCATCGAGGCTGGGGAGGAGAGTCGGCGTCATCGTTGACCGATGCGTCAACTACAGATCCGACGGCGTCGTCGTCGAGCGGCACCGGCAAGAGTCCGACCGCATCATCGTCCACCGGCACCGGAACGAGTCCAGCGACGACCTCGATCAGCGCCATGGACTTGAGTCTGACGAGCATAACGATCAACGGCAAAAACGTAAGTTGGACGACTATTTCGATTGACAGTCTGACGGCGAGTTCGACCGCAGCCCCGGCCACCGGCACAACCACGAGTTCCACCGCAGGCAGTGGCGATGGCACCGGCGGCATCACTTTGAACGCGACGGCTTAATTCGGGTGGTCCATTGCTTCGTTGGCGAAAGGGTTCAGGTTCCTCGTAATCGTAACCATAGACAAAGATATTTGGAATATTTGGGCGTTGCGGCAGCAACGCCCTACCGATGGTGGGGCGGCGCTGCTGCGCCGCCGCAAACATAAAGTGATGTTATTGATCTGCTGGCGGTGAAATCGAGTGTTGTTGTTCGAAAGGATCAAAGTCGTCCGATTCCTGAACATGAACTTCCGCATGGCCGTCCATAAAGCCATACGATCTGGCCCAACTGCCGTTCAAGGTCGGCCAGGCTTGAGATTCCCGCATCATAATCACTGAGCCCGGATTGGTCAGCCCGTTAATCGATCCGGTGTAAGCCAATTCAAAATTATTGGTGCCCGTCAACTTTTGATCAGCGTTTGTCAAATAGGAGGCAAATTGATCCAGGTTCGTGGCCAATTGCCCCTTATTGTCCTGGGCATAAAGAAATTCTCCTAGCACGAGCATTTTGGCATCGCTCATCTTTGCGATCGAGATTTGCCGTTGCGTCTCTTCGTCGGGCGTCGTTTCTTCCGACGCTTGTGAATCACCCGCCGCTTTCTGTAAGCGACCTTTTTGGATTAGCTTTCCCAACTCATTTGTTTTCTGGCGCAAGAGTCCGACTTCGGCGCGCAGCCGCAGCAAATCCTTCAATCGCCTGTCAGGAACAGGATTGGGGTCTTGCGCCGTGGCAAGCCGATTTGAAAGCGCGTCATTGTCGGCTTGCAGTTGAGTTACCTGTCGGTGCCACGCTTCGTTTTCTGCGCGCAACTTGTTTTGGGTTTGATGTTGCACCACCAGAGCGGTGGTCGCGCCGACGATGAGGAGCGCGCCAAGGCCGAGCTTTAGTTTTGTCGCGGTCATAATTTTCAGGAGTGTTAAGGTTTCAGCGCCCGCAGCCGTGATTGAACTGGCGGCCAGCGCTGCGGCCATCCCGGCAGGCGCAACTTGGACGGCATGGGCGGAGATCGTCTCAACCAGAGCGGCGGTCGTGGCGATGCCGCGCTTGGCGAGCAGAGCGCGCAATTTTTCCAACGCCCTTTCCACACGCATTCGCGCGGTGTTTTCGCTCAGGCCGAGTTTCGCGCCGACTTCGGCCAGCGGACGATTCTCAAAATAACGCAACAGGATCGCCTCCCGGTCGGTTTCCTTGAGTTGCAGCATGGCTTCGTCGATGGCAGGTCGCAGTTCCTCCCAAGCGGGATCGGTCGCAGTTTGGAAATCGGGTTCGCGCATATATTTTTCCTCGCGGCCACGGCGCCTGCTCTCTTTGCGCGCAATTTCCGCGGAGGCAAAATGCGCGCTTGTGTAAAGCCAGCCTGTCAGCGTTGCCCGGCGCGAAAGCGACGCGGCCTTGCGCGCAAGATCGGCGAAAACGGTTTGGGCGGCGTCCTGCGCCAGGTGCGTATC
>DASYNM010000351.1:0-5052 GCA_036008545.1 Verrucomicrobiia bacterium | reverse complement strand
GACCGCTTCGCCGTTGAGTTTGAGCCAGTCGCCGAACTCCAGCATCCGCGCAGCATGCGTTGGATCAATGGTGCCATCCGGGCGCGGGCCGACGCCCAGCAACAGGCCGCCGTCGCGGCCTATGCACTCGATGAGGTATGTAACAAGATCGTTGCATGAGCGCAGATTCATCGCATCGCCGTCCCAAGACCAGCCCCCGTACGGCGACGCGGGCGCAAGCTGTAAACACTTGTCCCACGCCTTGTTCGTGTCGTAATTCCTAAGCTCCCATTCTCGCGCAGCATAATCGCCCACACCATCCGGTCCAGGATACATGGTATCCACTTCTGGAACCCCGTCAGTATAGCCAAAACGACGAGGTTCGATTCGGTTGCCGACTAAGGTGGCTGGCTGGAGACGGCGAACGAAACCGTACATCTCGCGACCATCGGCATGTGTCCACGAGCTTTCCCAGCTACCGTCAAACCAGATGTAGCCGACACTCCCGTACTTCGTGAGCAATTCCCGCATGTGCGGCTTGAAAACTTCTTCCTTGTAGGCCGTCAGGTCTGCGCCGGCTTTCCCGCTATACTTCGGATTCCACCAATCCAAAACTGAATAATAAAAGCAGAATTTCACTCCGCCGCGGTGGCAGGCGTCCGACATTTCTTTGACATAATCGCGCCCGAACGGCGCTTTCATTACGCTGTATTCCGAACAGACTGGAACTTTTGTGTCGAACATGCTGAATCCGTCATGGTGCTTGGACACGATCACCGCGTAACGGATGCCGGATTCATAAAACAGCCTCACCCAGTCGTCGGCGTTGAATTTTTCCCCCTTGAACTGCTTGTAAAGCTGGTCGTAATTGTTCGTGCCATAATCTTTGCGGCTCCAGGATATTTCCCGCGCGATGACGCTCGATGGGTTCCAATGCACGAACACGCCGACCTTGGCATCGCGCAGCCATTGCGCCCGCGCAGCGTATTCCCCAGGCGTTTCATGGAATGGATCAGCCGCGCCGGCTGAAGCCACACAACCCAGATGCACAATCGCGGCAAACGTAAAAAGCAATATTTTCATGTCTTTAAAAACGACGACCACCAGGAGTTCGATCAATCTGAACCCTGTATCTCATTTCTTCGTAATGCTCCATCTTTGAGGTCATATAACAAGAGAATCGCAGGGGTGCCTACCCCCCGTTGGGGGGTAGGCAACAAGCAAAAACCGTCATGGCGGCAGATGGAAAACGCGTCCAACAATCTTGTCTCCCTTCCGCATGTCATACCAGGTGCCACGAATCATATTCTAATATCCCTGCTACGGCGTAAATAAAATCGGCGATGCCCCCGTTCGGGGGGTATCGACACAGCGGGGCTTGTGGTGAATATGGTCAAATGAATGAACGTAGAACGATTGTCGCCGCATTCTTAGCAGGTTGCTTGCTTATCACAACGACCGGAATGGCGCAGACAGCACGGATCTTAACCGAGCATGGCCGAGAAGTCGTGGGCCGCTTGCAGCCGCTGGGGGACATCGACGCTGGCGCCAATCTCCAAGTGGCTGTGGGTCTTCCTTTGCACAATAAGGAGGCGCTGACCAATCTGCTCAATGACCTGTATGACCCCAGCAGTCCCCAATTCCATCGCTATCTGAGTGTCTCGCAATTCACGGAAAAATTTGGACCATCTGCCGAGGACTATCAAAAGGTCATTGACTATCTGACATCGCGTCACCTCAAAGTGATCACGACTCATGCTAATCGCATGGTAGTCGGCGTATCCGGTGCGGGTGCCGACATGGAAAAAGCATTTCACGTCCACTTGCGGAATTACCAGCACCCAACCGACCAACGAACATTCTTCGCCCCGGACACAGAACCGCGGGTCGATGCCGGCGTTCCTATGCTGGATGTTATGGGCCTCGATAATTACATAGTTCCTCATCCGCGCGATTTGCGACGAAAGCCACTCAGCCGACTCGGCGGCCCCGGTATTACAAATTATGGCGGCCCCGGCGTTACAAATTATTCTTCCGAGGAAGGTTCTGGACCTGGAGGCCTCTATATGGCAAGTGATTTACGTACGGCTTACTATCCGGGTGTAACTAATACTGGGGCAGGGCAATACGTCGCTGTCTTCGAATTTGGCCCTTACTGGACCAATGACATCTACACTTACGAAACTAACTGCGGCCTCTCAACAAACATTGTTGTGTCCAATATTTTTCTCGACGGTGTGACTGAACCTCCCACTGCCGGAACGGATGCGGGAGAGCAAGCGGGGGATGTAGAGTATGAGATGGCCATAGCGCCGGGAGCTACCATACTCTACTACGGAGGAGGTGTTGCCAATGACATTTTCGGTAGGATGGCTTCGGACAATTTAGCTGGATCCATTAGTGATTCCTGGGGTTTCGGCATCGATTCAACCACTGAGCAACTTTGGCAGGAGTTTGTGGCGCAAGGGCAGACCTTGTTTGCCGCCTCAGGGGACGGAGGGGCTACGGTTGCCCCGGGTAATATTGCTGGGCCTTATGTGTGCCTGGTCGGCGGCACTGAGTTGTTCACCGTCAGTCCCGGCGGCGCATGGGCCTCCGAGGTGGTGTGGCCCGGCAGCGGCGGCGGCGTGGGTACTATGTACGCAATACCGAATTACCAACAAGGCATCAATATGGCCGCGGTGAATGGTTCGATGACTATGCGGAATACTCCGGACGTGGCGACGTTTGCCATAGGTCTTTTCCTCGCCGCCAACGGCAGCACTGGCTGGGGTGGAGGCACGAGTTTCTCAAGTCCGCAATATGCCGGAATGATTGCGCTGGTCAACCAGCAGGCGGCAATACTGGGCAAGCCGCGCGTGGGCTTTTTTAATCCGGCACTTTATGCAATTGGCAAGTCGACCAATTACACCAACTGTTTTCACGACATCACTGTTGGAAACAATACCAACTCAACTACCGGCCCGGACAAATTCATTGCGGCGACAGGTTACGACCTCTGCACCGGTTGGGGGAGCCCCAACGGCAGCAATCTGATCAACGCGTTGGTGGGATTCGGGACGAATAACTTTCTACTGTCCGCTAATCCGGATTCGATCAATCTTACTATTGGCGGCAGCGAAACGGTCCTCGTTCTAGCCCAGCCCATGAACGGATTTAACGGAACAGTCAGCCTCTCAGTAAGTGGTGCGCCGACGGGCCTGGCTGATTCGTTTAGTTCCAGTTCTACTACTAGCACGAGCATCCTGACCTTAAGCGCGGGCACCACGGCCACACCCGGAACTTATACTATCAATTTAAATGGGGCTTCCGGCAGTATCTCGCAAACGATTGCCATAGCTGTCAACATCGTTGGAGAGACACCCGGATTCTCGAAGGTCAGCCTTGCGTCGGAATTCAACCGCATCGCTATCTATACTGACGGGGCTGGTTTCAGCAGCGGAGGGGGCGCCGATGCCTCCGGCAATGCCTATTCGGCCAACCTCCTGGGCTCGGCGCTTAATTGGAACGGATGCTTGTTCAATGAAGGTTCGGCCAACGCAAACGATGCGATCGTGTGCTCAGGCCAGACGATTTCGCTGCCTTCGGGCAATTTTTCTTCTTTGCAGATCTTGGCGGCGGGAGTTGGTAGCGCGCAACTCTCGCAGCCGTTCACTGTAACTTACACAGACGGCTCGACTTCCATTTTCTCCCGAAGTTTGAGCGTTTGGAACCAAAACCAAATCGTCCCCGGTCCACTGAACTTCCCCGGTGAATCTGTCGTCGCCACGACGATTTACGCCAACACGAGTGGCGGCACAAAGGACATCACTATGAATGCTTACATTTACGGTTATTCCTTTGGACTTAACAACACCAAGACAGTTAAAAGTATTACGTTGCCAGGCGATGGCAATGTGCTCGTATTCGCGATGACTTTGGCGAATGACTTCACACTTTACGATTTGCCTTCTTCCCTCGTTCTGACTGCCGGTGGGACTTCGCGTTCCTATCTCGTGTCGGGTCCAGTTGCCAGCTTCAGCGGCGATGTGGCTTTGTCTGCTTCGGGTCTGCCCGCCGAGGTTACGGCGTCATTCAGCCCCTCGGCATCAACTAATTTCAGCATTCTTACCTTAACGGCCAATGCTACGGCGCAACCAACCGAGACGAACGTTATTCTTACAGGAACGCTCGATGGCATCGTTCATAATGTCGACCTGAACCTGGCGGTCATGACGCCGATTCCAAACACCGTTGCCGTCAGCCTGTCTTCCGCTTTCAATTGCGACGGCACCTATAACGACGGCACGACCTTTAGCGCCGCTGGCGGCCTGGATGGCGCGGGCAATGCCTTTTCGGCCAACCTCCTCGGGTCTTCGGCGAATTGGAATGGCGGATTTTTCTCTTTTGGTCCGGCTGGGTCGCCCGACGCCGTTCAATGCGCTGGCCAAACCATTACGCTACCAGCGGGACAATACACTGGATTGCTGTTGCTAGGCGCAGCGATCAATTCAAGCCAGGCAAATCAGAGCTTTCAGATCAAATACACTGATGGAACTTCAGCCACGGTTAACCAAAGCATGAGCGTTTGGACCACGGCGCAGAATTATCCTGGCGAATCTATCGCCGTCAGCACGGCCCACATCGATACCAGCAGCGGCACAAACAATACCGAAATACCCGTCAACCTTTATGGATATACGCTTCCGTTGAACGACTCCAAAACGGTGCAAAGCATCACGCTTCCGAACAATTCGGATGCTGTCGTTTTGGCCCTGACTCTGGCCAATGCTCCAACGAGTGTTTCACTGGCGTCTTCTTTTAATCGTGGCGCCCTATACACGGATGGCACGAGCTTTTCTGGAGGCTTGGACGGCGACGGTAATGCTTATTCCGCCACGCAACTCGGTTCATCGCCAATTTGGGATGGGGTCCAATTCAAGCTTGGCGCCGCTAACGTCAATAATGTTATTTCGTGTGACGGCCAGACTATTTCGCTGCCGGCAAACCGTTACACCTCTTTGCTGATGCTTGCAACTGGTGTGAACGGCAGCCAAACTTCACAGAATTTCTCTGTAACTTATACGGATGGCA
>DASYNM010000350.1:0-3669 GCA_036008545.1 Verrucomicrobiia bacterium | reverse complement strand
ACGCGAAGAGCCTCGTCTCCATCACCGGCAGCAGCGCCGCCGCGACCAGCACTACGGACGTAAAGACTCCGACGGACATGATGAGCGTCATCTCCATCATCAAGCAATGTTGCGTCTCCATTTCGGCGGTCTTTCTCTTATGGGGCAGTCTTCGTTTCCTGGGCCTTCCCGTCAAGCAACGGCTTCTGGGCGGGTTCATGCTTTTTCTGGTGATTTGGACCATCGTCAGTCCATGGGCAATTGATGGTGCGCTCCAAGTCCAAATGCCCGTGTTCATTTTGCTCGGCTTGAGCAGCCTCTTTGCCGGCGTGTGCTTTTTTCGATTGCGGAAGCAAAGGGCCTTTGTGGGCGCGGGCATGTTGTCGTTGGGGTTTTTGCTCTGGGGCATTTACCTCGGCAGCTACCCATTCTCCCAGCAAGACAAGACCCTTTACAGCGCCGGCTTCTTCGTTGCGGCAGTTTTGCAACTCTTCATCGCCGTCAGCATGATTGTGCTCGTTTTGGAGGAGGTTCGTTATAGCGCGGAACTGGTGCGCGCGGAAATTGCTGCGGTCCGTTTGGAAAAAGACGCGTTGCAGGCTAAAGTCGTCACCGCCGAGGAAGAATGCCAGAACCTCTACAACCGGGTGCGCCTCACCGAAGGGACTCAAAAAGCTTACGATGAACTGCGTCGAACCCAACAGACGGTCGTTCAACAGGAACGCCTCCGCGCCCTGGGCCAGATGGCCAGCGGCGTGGCCCACGACATCAATAATGCGCTCTCCCCTATCACGGCTTACTCGGAACTTTTGCTCAGCACGCTGCCGGATTTGGCTGAGGCCCCTCGCCAACGCCTGACCAGGATCAGCCAGGCCGCCGAGGATGTGGCCCAGATCGTGGCGCGCATGAGGGAATTCTACCGCCGCGACCTCGACCCCGATCAATTGGGATTGGTCGATGTTAACAAGGCCATTGAAGAGGTGGCCGAATTGACCCGCCCACGCTGGCGTGATCTAGCGCAACGGCAGGGCATTTCCATACACATCAAATTTGAGTTGGAGAGCACTCCGCCGATGCTGGTCTGCAATGCCAGCGAACTTCGCGAGGCGTTAACCAACGTCGTCTTCAATGCCGTGGACGCCCTCCCCGAAGGAGGCATCATTACTCTCGTAACGCGGTTGGTCACTCGCCCGACCGCCTCGCCTGACGGCCAGGAAGCCGGGAAACCGGAGAAGGAACTTCAAATCGAGGTCCGCGATGACGGCCTTGGCATGGACGAGAAGGTTCGTCAACATTGCCTGGAACCATTTTTCTCCACCAAGCTCACCAGCGGTGGCACCGGTCTGGGACTGGCGATGGTTTACGGCATGGTCAAGCGGCACGACGGTGGCATTGAGATTGATAGCGCGCCGAATCGAGGCACTTGCGTGCGTCTGATTTTCCCCATTCGCGAGCGCGCGATTGCTTCCATCCGGCCGCAGGCTGCGCACCAGGAAGCGTGCCGTCCCCTGCGTATTCTCTGCATTGACGACGAACCCGAATTGAGGCAACTCATGCACGACCTCCTCGAGGTCCACATGCACAAGGTGACGCTAGCCAAAGGCGGACAGGAAGGACTGCAATTGTTCCGAGCAAGCCTCCTTGGCCAGGAGCCTTACGAGATCGTCATTACCGATTTGGGCATGCCCGACATGGACGGGCACCATTTGGCTCGCGCCGTCAAGGCCGATTCGCCTCATACGCCCGTTATTATGTTGACAGGATGGGGAACGATGATGAAGGAAGATGGCGAGACCGCCCCGGAGGTGGATGCCGTGCTCAGCAAACCCCCGCGCATTCAGGAATTGAACAACATCCTCGTTAGAATCTGCGCGAATCTCGACCAGGCGCAGGCTCAGAAAACCAAGGCCGCTTGACGGCGCCCACCTCGGTTCTTGCCCGGTAAAGGCCAAACTCACTGACCCTGCACGCGGAAGAACGCGTTGCCATTGGTTGTCATGGGGAGAATCGCATTCTGAGTGCTCGTTGTGATCACGCCGCTCCAGGCCTGAGGCGGGAGAGCCGGAGCCTGTTGCAGCACGAAAGGTGGCAATCCACCCGTCCACGTCAGGTCCACGTTCGTTCCCGCGCCAGCAATCGCCATCGAAATCGGCTGAGACACCGCAATGACCACCGCGTCGTAAGCGACAGCGTGAACATTGTCGTTCGCGCTGAGCATCAACGTATAGACGCCCGGCGAGCTGAAGGTTGCCGTCGTGTTCGTCTGCGCTGCGTTGCCGAACAACACCGTGCCGGGCCCGGAATAGAGCCGCCACTGAATCGCCGGGAGCGTGCCCGTATAACTGACCGCCCCCTGCAATTGCACCGGTGTTCCAAACAGGATGGACTGGTTTGGACCCGCATCCGCCGTTGGCGCGCCTGGCGAGCGCGGACCTCCGGTCGGCCCCGTGGTTTGAATGACTTCAAAGTTGGTGATGCTGATGCTCGTCAAGTCATCGAAACAATTCGCAGGCCAGCGGTCGTCGGGCGTCACCGAAATGGAAAAGAAATTGCCGTTGTCCGCAACCATCGCGCCGTATTTCTTGAGCCCGAGCAGGATTGCCTTTTCCTCTTTTGTCCAACTGGCCGGGATGACGAAGCTCGCTTTCAGCCGAAATCGCTGCCCCATCGCCGGAAGGTTTATGCTGGTGTTGGTAGAAGGCGCGGCATAATGCGTGGCCGGATAGATATAGGAGCCGTAGAGCGAGCGTTTCACCACCAGCCGGCAGGCATGTTCCACCATGCCGCGTTCCGCTTCGTCGTAACGCACAATGGCGGAGAACATGGGAAAGCCCGCCGCGTCGCCCGAAGTCCAGCCAGCCGGGCGCAGTCCGTTGGTGTTCAGGTTGAACTCCGCGCCGTTAGCGGCCTGCCAGTTCGTGCCCGATAACTGCATCATCCACGTCTCCCAGCTAAATCCATTTCCCGGCTCCACCGTGATGCTATGCCGGTCGCTGCCGTCGGCATTGGTCTGCCATTGCTGCAGGGTCTGCGTCCCGGTCTGCGTCGGCCAGCTTTCGATGGGCTGGTTCGCCGGGATTGGATATAGTCCGTACGGCGATGTGCCACCGTTCAAGTCCGATTGATCCGGATAATCGAAGAAATCAACCGGTAGCAGTGCCTGGTTGTCCGGGACCAGCACGAAATTCATTTCTTGAAACGCAATCAAGGTGCGCCGGTTGCTCTCAAGATCCGACATGACTTGCGCAATCATGGCGGTGGAATTGCTCAACACAGGGCGTTGCGAAATGATTTCGTTCCAGGCATTGGAGACGGGAAAAATCTGCATGGCCGATACGACAGCATCGGCATTGGTAGTGTCGAACAAGATGTCATTGGTCACGACCAGCAGGGGGCCGACGATGCGGCCTTCCTGATTGATGCGTTCAAGCCCGTTGGCGGCCGCGGAAATCACGCAACCGGCCAATACGAAGTAGATTAAACTCCGCACCATTGGTGGGAACTTAGCTCAAAATAAGGATAAATCAAAGTGTCACAGCAGAAGCCCGGTGCGACCGCGTGAATCAAATCCACCCTTGGAACTGGCGTGACGAAACGTTAACGTTCCGGGCGATGGAATTGAACTTGGAAGCGACTCAGCTTTTCTTGCTCATCGCGGGATTGGTTTGCGCCTCGCCACTCTGCGCTGTG
>DASYNM010000349.1:0-1644 GCA_036008545.1 Verrucomicrobiia bacterium | reverse complement strand
TGATCGGCCGTGAACACGACAATCGTATTGTCGTCGAAGCCGGTGGCCTTGAGTTCTTGGAGCGGTCGGACCACGTGTCTGTCGCAGTCGCGGATGCAGTTAAAGTAGTAGTTTTGCAGGAGCCTCCACCGGCGATCTTCGTCCGGCCATTGGCCAAGCAAAACATCCAATGACATCTGGTATTGGAGATGCGCAGGCGGCCGGCCGGGCGCGTCGAGCCGCTGATGGCGCGTCGCCGGCAGCGGGAAGTCCCACTCTGCGCGGTAAATTTCGTTGACGGGAGGCCGCTCGATCGCAAACGGCAGCGGCGCCTTACCCTGCACTGTCTCGCCGACCGCGTCCGAATTGACGTACATGATGTCATGCGGATTGACTAGGTTCACCGCCAGGAACCACGGACGACCTTGCGCCTTCAATTCATGCGCCTTGGTCCGCAGCCAAGTAATAGCGGATCCGGTGGAAAAGTCGTCATAGGAGTACCCACCGAGCGGGCCGTCAATCAGGTCACCGACTCCCAGGAAATCCATGAAACCGTAGGACTCGAGGATCTCACGGTTTTTGAGCAACGAGGCGTCGACTGGCTTGTGCGCGGCATCGATATTGGCGTTTAGATGCCATTTCCCTTGATAAGCGGCGTGGTAGCCCAACTGCTGCAAACGATGCCCGATTGTCAGCACGTCGGTGGAAATGTTGGGTTGCCAGGGAAGCTGCATGTTGTCAAAGACGCCCGTATGTTGGATGTGCTGACCGGCGTAGACGGTCGACCGCGCCGATGAGCACACCTGGGCCGCAGTTTGGTGATTGAGGAAAGTAGTGCCGTTCCTCTTCAGATATTCCCTTCCCGGTACCGGAAAGGGCCATTTCTTGAAGAAATGCTCCTGATCGACGAAAAGGAACAGAACGTTGTAGCCGGGTGGCGGCGTCTGCGGCGCTGTCGCCGGGAGTGCTAGCTGGGCCAATTCCGCCACGGCGGGAGCCGTCGCGACGGACGCGAGATTGGCCCCAAGCAGAACGCTACCTGCGCCCAACACAGCACGGCGTGAAGGATTGCTCGCGTCTTCGCGACTGTGGGTCATGGGTTCATATCCTTGATGTGGGTGAGACGGTTCTATACGCCGCGCGCCGTCCCCAAGGTCATCGCGATCAATGGGCGATTGGAGTGGGCCCGCCGAGTTTCATTTTGCCCAGGATCGGCGCTAGCGGGATGGCGGCGAGGGAGATCAGCATCAGCACCCAGAAACATCCATGTAAGCGAGGTATGCTGACTGCACCGCGTGTCGATCCAGTCGATAGCCTGCTGCTGCGCCAGCAGCAACGAGCTGCCCCGAGCCGAAAAGTAGTCCGGGCGAACCTCTTTGACCTCGGCGGTCTCGTCGCGTCAAGTCCGCTTGAGCGCCAGCAGCGTCAGCCTTTGGCCTTGTGCTTATTAGTAGTCAACGCCACGGATGCCTCCGTCGTTAATAAGAGGAATGTAAATGTCTCTTCGAGGTAGAGCCGGACGGTCTTATCATTGTGACTCAAATAACCGATCGATACGTCCTCTCCGATATACAAACCGAAATCGCCGCCCCGGGTCGTGAGCACGAATGCACCGGTGATCGCCGGAGTCCAGATGATTTCACCGTCCACCAGGCGTCTGACGTG
>DASYNM010000348.1:0-1758 GCA_036008545.1 Verrucomicrobiia bacterium | reverse complement strand
GCACGTGATGTTTTCAGCCGGCATCCCGAGATGTTCTGTGATGAGAGCGTGCAACTCGCTTCTCGGCATGGTGCGGGAACGGTTTTTGTAGCCGCCGGTTTCCATGACGCGGGAGCCGGAAGGCAGCTCAATCTGCATTTGGTTTTCCGCCAAATGATCGAGGAGATGAACAAACGAAAAGGCGGTGCCAAGAAGTGTGAGCGGTTTGCCGGCAGCGACAGCAGCTTGCAATTGATTGAGAGTGGCGGCAAAACCGAGTTGCCAGGTGTCATCAGAGGACAGCGTGCCGGTGAAGGTGGAGTCGGGAAGGCCGCTCATTTGGCGGACGGTCTCGAACATGTGAACCAGCGAGGAGTGCGGCGCTTCATTCGGAGCCGGAGTCAAAAAGAGACATTCGCCGGCGGGACCGAGGCTGGACTGAAACCATTTCCAGAGGGAGGCTTCGTAAACCAGCAAGGATTCGGCGCTGTGAAAATGGCGACTTGGTTCCTGGCCGGTGGTGCCGCTGGAATGAAAGACCGCCGTGCGATCCTCCCAAAGCAGGGACGTATATTCGAACTTTTTGAAAACAGCAGTATGTACGAAGGGCACTTGAGCCCAGCGGCGGGGCTCGGTGGGAGTCATGGTGCGCGCCAAAATCAGTTGGGAGGGAGTGATTCTGCGCAGGTTGCACAATGGGCGATAGGCGGCATTGTGCTCGTATTGCAGGGTAAATAGTTCCACCGCCAAATCATCAAAGGCAGCGGGATCGAAACCGGCGAGAATGGATCGTCGCAACTTGGCGGCGAAGGCTGATAACGGCTGGTATTTCATGCGGTGTTTGTTTACCGGCTGGTTTTCCGCGACAGCCGTGGAACCATGTTACCACGCGCCGGGCGGGCAGCAAGCAAGATTGCCATTGGGCGCGGGGTCAGCCACACTGGGGATTCGACACATGAGCAAACGGTTTTACATCACCACCGCGATTGATTACGTCAACGGGCAGCCGCATCTGGGGCATGCCTACGAGAAGATTATTGCCGACGTCATCGCACGGTCGCGCCGTAGCCTTGGTCAGGAGGTCTTCTTTCTCACGGGTCTCGACGAGCATGGCCAGAAAGTGCAGCAGGCGGCCCTGGCGGAAAAGCAGGACCCGCAAACTTATTGCGACGCGCTCGCCGCCGACTGGACGGCTTTCGCGAAGACGCTCGACCTGACGAACGACGATTTCGTCCGGACCACCCAACCGCGGCACAAGGAATATGTGCAGGCGACGCTCGCCAAGCTCCAGGCCGCAGGCCATTTCTACAAGTCAAGTTACACGGGATTTTATTCGACCAAGGAAGAGACGTTCCTGACGGAAAAAGACCGGCTGCCCGACGGCAAATTTGATCCGGGCTACGGAGAAGTGGTCGAACTCAAGGAAGACAATTATTATTTCAAGCTCGGCGCCCACCAGGCGTGGTTGATTGAGTATATCGAGGCAAATCCGGATTTCATTTCACCAGGCTATCGCCGCAATGAGGTTCTGGGTTTTCTCAAGAACAACACGCTGGAAGACCTGTGCATTTCGCGCCCCGTGGCCCGATTGAATTGGGGCATTCCCCTGCCCTTCGATCCGGAGTTTGTGACGTACGTGTGGTTTGATGCGCTGGTGAATTACGCCAGCATCGCGGCCAATCATCCGGCGCTGGATCTCTGGCCGGCGGACATTCATGTCATCGGCAAAGACATCGTGAAATTCCACGCGGTCTATTGGCCGATCATGCTCAAGGCGAT